>NZ_MSGP01000872.1:0-228 GCF_002078235.1 Streptomyces viridosporus | reverse complement strand
CCGGCCGCAAGCCGTCACGGCCATTGACGTCACTGGCACGCCCTTGCCAAACTCTCCGCCCCCCACAGGATGAATCGATTCAGTCGAATCGGTTCGACGACGGAAGCAGAGGACCCATGGGACGCAGAGCCGCACTCCTCGCCGCAGCCGGCGCCACCGCGCTCCTCACCGCGGCCGGCACCATGACGGCCCCCGCCACCGCCGCCACCGGCGCGGACACCGCCGCCC
>NZ_MSGP01000871.1 GCF_002078235.1 Streptomyces viridosporus | reverse complement strand
CCAGCCCGCCATGTTCATCACGGTGCCGTAGGCGAAGGCCGCCAGGAAGCCGTACGCCGCCAGCATCAGGACCTCGGCGCGGCCGCGCAGGCGGTCCGGGCCCGGCAGCAGGCCCGCGCCCGCCGTGAACCAGCCCATCGCCAGCATCTGGAAGGGCAGCCAGGGGCCGACCCCGCCCGTGAGCAGGGCGGACGCGAACATCGTCACCGAGCCGAGGACGAAGCCGAAGCCGGGGCCGAGGACCCGGCCGCTGAGGACCATGAGGAAGAACATGGGCTCCAGACCGGCCGTTCCGGCGCCGATGGGGCGCAGCGCCGCGCCCGTCGCCGCCAGGACGCCGAGCATCGCCACCGCCTTCGGACCGAGGCCGGACTCCGAGATCGTCGCCGCCACGACCGCGACCAGCAGGACGAGGAGACCGGCGAAGAGCCAGGGGGCGTCCTGGGCGTGGGCGTTCAGGGTGGAGTCGGGCGGGGCGAGGAAGGGCCAGCCGAAGCCGGCCACGCCCACCGCGCTCACCAGGGCCAGGGCCGCCAGGGAGCGCGGACCCAGCCGGACGGCCCGGGCCTGGCGTTGCGTGCCGGTGCCGCCGCCGGCCGTACCGGTGCCCTCGGCGGTCATGACAGCGCCTCCCGGACCTGGGAGACCGTGAGCCAGTGCTGCGGGGCCAGGACCTTCGCCACCTGCGGGGCGAAGGACGGGGAGGCCACGACCACCTCCGCCGCCGGGCCGTCCGCGATCACCTCGCCCTCGGCGAGCAGGACCACCCGGTGGGCGAGTTCCGCCGCCAGTTCCACGTCGTGGGTGGCCAGGACGATCGCGTGGCCCTCGGCGGCCAGTGAGCGCAGGATCGCCACCAGACGGGCCTTCGCCGCGTAGTCCAGGCCGCGGGTCGGCTCGTCCAGGAGGAGCAGCGGCGGGCGGGCGGTCAGGACCACCGCCAGGGCGAGCGCCAGGCGCTGGCCCTCGGACAGGTCGCGGGGGTGGGTGTCGTCGGCCACTTCGGGAAGCAGCTCCGACAGCAGGGCGCGGCACGTGCCCGGCTCCGCGTCCGCGTCCTGGTCGGCCGCCGCGCACTCCGCGGCGACCGTGTCGGCGTAGAGCAGGTCGCGCGGCTCCTGCGGAACCAGGCCGACGCGGCGGACCAGGTCGCGGGGGCGGGTGCGGTGGGGCACCGCGTCGCCGGTGCGCACCGATCCGGCGGACGGTTCGACGAGGCCGACGAGCGCGTTCAGCAGCGTCGACTTCCCGGCGCCGTTGCGGCCCATGAGGGCGATGGTCTCACCGGGGACGACCGTCAGGTCGACGTGGCGCAGGGCC
>NZ_MSGP01000870.1:478-647 GCF_002078235.1 Streptomyces viridosporus | reverse complement strand
GCGGTGAACGTGTCAATGAGAGTGGCCGTTGTGGCGCATTTGTCCCACGGTGGAGTGAGGGGGCGAGGAGAGAGTGTGACCAGGAGCACGTTGTGCGCGTTCCTGCGTCTGGCCTCGCATCCGCTGGGTAGGGCTGCGGAATGACCCGTCACCGCCCTTGAGAACGCAC
>NZ_MSGP01000870.1:0-445 GCF_002078235.1 Streptomyces viridosporus | reverse complement strand
CTGTGGCTGCACCGGCCCGCGTACCGTCCCCGGCCCTGTCCAAACCCGCGGCAGAGCCCTTCTTCCGGCCCGAGGACCTGCCCGGCACCCTGCCCGAGGACCTGCCCGAAGGCCACCACCTCTGCGTCTTCAGCGCCGAGGGCCCCTGCACCGAGACCCCGCTCACCAGCGAGCCCCCGCTGCCCGACGCCGAACCCCTCACCAGCGAGCCCCCGCTCGCCGACGCCGCCCCCCTGACCAGCGAGTCCGACGCCGCCACGGACCCCTCGGGACTCGCCTCCCTCCCGACCCAGTACCGCCCGGAGCCCTAGGGTGAGCGCGCCCCGGCCGGCCGAGCCCCCCACCGAGGACCTCTCCCGGCTCGCCGCCCTGCACGGCGTCGCCACCTCCTACCGCCCCTCCCCGGACCGCACGGTCGCGGCCTCGGCCACCGCCGTCACGCGCG
>NZ_MSGP01000087.1:2500-4873 GCF_002078235.1 Streptomyces viridosporus | reverse complement strand
GGTGGGAGTCCTCATCTCGAAGCAGGCTTCCCGCTTAGATGCTTTCAGCGGTTATCCCTCCCGAACGTAGCCAACCAGCCATGCCCTTGGCAGGACAACTGGCACACCAGAGGTTCGTCCGTCCCGGTCCTCTCGTACTAGGGACAGCCCTTCTCAAGACTCCTGCGCGCACAGCGGATAGGGACCGAACTGTCTCACGACGTTCTAAACCCAGCTCGCGTACCGCTTTAATGGGCGAACAGCCCAACCCTTGGGACCGACTCCAGCCCCAGGATGCGACGAGCCGACATCGAGGTGCCAAACCATCCCGTCGATATGGACTCTTGGGGAAGATCAGCCTGTTATCCCCGGGGTACCTTTTATCCGTTGAGCGACGGCGCTTCCACAAGCCACCGCCGGATCACTAGTCCCGACTTTCGTCCCTGCTCGACCCGTCGGTCTCACAGTCAAGCTCCCTTGTGCACTTACACTCACCACCTGATTGCCAACCAGGCTGAGGGAACCTTTGGGCGCCTCCGTTACCCTTTAGGAGGCAACCGCCCCAGTTAAACTACCCATCAGACACTGTCCCTGATCCGGATCACGGACCCAGGTTAGACATCCAGCACGACCAGACTGGTATTTCAACGACGACTCCACCCGGACTGGCGTCCGGGCTTCACGGTCTCCCAGCTATCCTACACAAGCCGAACCGAACACCAATATCAAACTGTAGTAAAGGTCCCGGGGTCTTTCCGTCCTGCTGCGCGAAACGAGCATCTTTACTCGTAGTGCAATTTCACCGGGCCTATGGTTGAGACAGTCGAGAAGTCGTTACGCCATTCGTGCAGGTCGGAACTTACCCGACAAGGAATTTCGCTACCTTAGGATGGTTATAGTTACCACCGCCGTTTACTGGCGCTTAAGTTCTCAGCTTCGCCTGGACGAATCCAAGCTGACCGGTCCCCTTAACGTTCCAGCACCGGGCAGGCGTCAGTCCGTATACCTCGCCTTACGGCTTCGCACGGACCTGTGTTTTTAGTAAACAGTCGCTTCTCGCTGGTCTCTGCGGCCACCCCCAGCTCACCGAGTAAATCGGATCACCGGGTGTGGCCCCCCTTCTCCCGAAGTTACGGGGGCATTTTGCCGAGTTCCTTAACCATAGTTCACCCGAACGCCTCGGTATTCTCTACCTGACCACCTGAGTCGGTTTCGGGTACGGGCCGCCATGCAACTCGCTAGAGGCTTTTCTCGACAGCATAGGATCATCCACTTCGCCGCAATCGGCTCGGCATCGGGTCTCAGACTATTGCCAGGCGGATTTGCCTACCTGACGTCCTACACCCTTACCCCGGGACAACCACCGCCCGGGCTGGACTGCCTTCCTGCGTCACCCCATCACTCACCTACTACCAGCTCGGGTCACCGGCTCCACCACTCCGACCTCGTCCGAAGACTCAGCCGGCGGCTTCACGGGCTTAGCATCACTGGATTCGATGTTTGACGCTGCACAGCGGGTACCGGAATATCAACCGGTTATCCATCGACTACGCCTGTCGGCCTCGCCTTAGGTCCCGACTTACCCTGGGCAGATCAGCTTGACCCAGGAACCCTTAGTCAATCGGCGCACACGTTTCTCACGTGTGAATCGCTACTCATGCCTGCATTCTCACTCGTCAACCGTCCACAACTCGCTTCCGCGGCTGCTTCACCCGGCAGACGACGCTCCCCTACCCATCCATACAGGCGTTGGCCCTTGTGTATGAATGACACGACTTCGGCGGTACGCTTGAGCCCCGCTACATTGTCGGCGCGGAATCACTAGACCAGTGAGCTATTACGCACTCTTTCAAGGGTGGCTGCTTCTAAGCCAACCTCCTGGTTGTCTCTGCGACTCCACATCCTTTCCCACTTAGCGTACGCTTGGGGGCCTTAGTCGATGCTCTGGGCTGTTTCCCTCTCGACCATGGAGCTTATCCCCCACGGTCTCACTGCCGCGCTCTCACTTGCCGGCATTCGGAGTTTGGCTAAGGTCAGTAACCCGGTAGGGCCCATCGCCTATCCAGTGCTCTACCTCCGGCAAGAAACACACGACGCTGCACCTAAATGCATTTCGGGGAGAACCAGCTATCACGGAGTTTGATTGGCCTTTCACCCCTAACCACAGGTCATCCCCCAGGTTTTCAACCCTGGTGGGTTCGGTCCTCCACGAAGTCTTACCTCCGCTTCAACCTGCCCATGGCTAGATCACTCCGCTTCGGGTCTTGAGCGTGCTACTGAAATCGCCCTGTTCGGACTCGCTTTCGCTACGGCTTCCCCACCCGGGTTAACCTCGCAACACACCGCAAACTCGCAGGCTCATTCTTCAAAAGGCACGCAGTCACGAGAACAAGG
>NZ_MSGP01000869.1 GCF_002078235.1 Streptomyces viridosporus | reverse complement strand
CTACGTCTTCCGCGACGGCCGGGGGTCGGGCGTGGCGGGGCGGTCGGTCACGCGGTCTCCTCTGGGTGTGTGCGGGTGACAAAGGAGAATCTGTCCCACAACACCGGAAAATTCACCTTCTCGACCGCCTGCTGCCGGGTCGGCCCACCCGGTCGTCGGGGCGGTCGCGCGGACGCTCCCGCACCGGAGCGGCGAGCCGTCACCCGGTGCCGTTCCCCGTCCCCTCGACCGTCGCCAGGTAGAGCCCCACGTACCGCTCCACGTCCACGTCCAGTCCGACGTCCACCAGCGGCTGCTCGCGCGTGCCCCCGTGGAGCTCGGACTCGCCTGCGCGGGGGCGGCGGTCGACGACCGTCTGGCCGCGGGCCGGGCCGGGGGCCAGGGAGACCTCGACGGGGAGACGGCGGGTGGTCAGCCCCTCCGGGTCGGCGACCGCGCACAGCGCGCCCGCGTCGCCGAGACCGCCGGCGTCCTCCGCCGGGTCGTCGGGGCGGCTGCCGGGGGTGGCCGGACGGTGGGCCAGCAGCTCGCCGGCCAGCCGGGCGCCCGGTTCGGCGCTCGCCCGCAGCCGGCGGACGTCCGCCGCCGGGACGACGACCCGGGTGAACACGTCCAGGCCGTACATCGTGATCGGCACCCCGGCGGTGAGCAGGATCGCGGCGGCCTCCGGGTCGTGCCAGACGTTGAACTCGGCGACCGGCGTGGCGTTGCCGGCGCCCGCCGCGCCGCCCATGAAGACGATCCGCTCGATGTTGCGGGTGACCTCGGGGTGGGTGCGCAGCAGCAGGGCGATGTTCGTCAGCGGGGCGGTCGGCACCAGGGTCACCGGACGCGGGGAGGCGAGGATCTCGCGCCGCAGCAGGGTCACCGCGTCCACGTCGGCCGGGGTGCGGCGCGGGGCGGGCAGACCGAGGTCGCCCATGCCGTCGTGGCCGTGGACGTGGCGCGCGGAGCGCGGGGCCTCGATCAGCGGGCGCTCGGCGCCCCGGGCCACCGGGACGTCGGCCGCGCCCGCCCGCTCCAGCACGGTCAGCGTGTTGCGGACGACACCGTCCACGTCCGTGTTCCCGGCCACGCAGGTCACCGCGCGCAGGTCGATGCCCGGGTGGCGCACGGCGAAGAGCAGGGCCAGGGCGTCGTCGACACCGGTGTCGCAGTCGATGATCACCGGAATGGGCTGACCGTTCGGCACGGCGAGGACTCCTTCCACCGCGCTTCCGCCACGCGGCCTGCCCGTGACCCTACGCGGGGTCCCGGAGCCCGGTGGGTGCCGCGTACCGCGGTCCGCGCGCCGTCCTCCGCGGCGGTTCCCCGGCGGACGGGGCCCGGGCCGCCGCCCGTCCCCGCGCCGTACGGCCGCCGCACCGTCCGCACCGTCCGCGGCCTTCCGCTCCCCGGCCACCGCCTGGTACGGCACTGGCCCGCCCCGC
>NZ_MSGP01000868.1 GCF_002078235.1 Streptomyces viridosporus | reverse complement strand
GTCGCGGGCCACCGCCCCGGCGATCCGCCGTGCGTCGAGGGCCAGTTCGCGCAGGGTGCCGCTGATGGGGTTGGTGAAGCCGGTGAAGTGGAGACCGGGAGCGCCGTCCGCGGTGCGGGCGCCGTGGACGACCGGTCTGCCGCGGTGGTCGAGGACGCCGAGGTGGCCGACCAGGCCCTCCAGCGCGCGGACGTACCCCGTGGCCGCGACGACCGCCTCCGGGGCGATCCGGTCCCCGCCGGCGAGCACGACCTCGCCGTCCTCGAACCGCTCCACGGCGCCCACGACCTCCACCGCCCCCTTGCGCACGGCGTCGACCAGGCCGACGTCCTGCACGGGGATGGCCCCCTCCAGCACCCGGCTGTACAGACCGGGGCCGGGGCGGGGGAGGCCCCGGTCCGACAGGTCGGGCAGGGCCACCTTCGCCTGGACCCGGGACNNGCCCGCGGTCGAGCGGCGCACGATGTGCGGAGGGGTGCGCACCGCCAGCCGCACCCGGGAGGCCCCGCCCTCCACCAGGTCGACGGCGATCTCGGCCCCCGTGTTGCCGACCCCCACGACGAGCACGTCCCGTCCGGCGAACGGCCGCGCGTTGCGGTACGCGCCGGCGTGCAGGAACTCGCCGGTGTACGTGTCCAGGCCGGGCCAGTCGGGGACGCGGGGCGTGTGGTTGTACCCGGTGGCCACGACGACCGCGGCGCCGGTCAGCTCACGGCCGCCGGTGGCGTGCAGCAGCCAGCCGGTGCCGTCGGCGGTGCGCTCCACGCGCGACACCTCGACACCGGTGACGATCTCCAGGCGGTGGTGCTCGGCGTACTTCTCCAGGTACCGGA
>NZ_MSGP01000867.1 GCF_002078235.1 Streptomyces viridosporus | reverse complement strand
GGAGCCGGAAGCCCGGGGGAGGGAGTGGAGGCGCTCGGTCCGGACGGGGCGTGGCACCGGGCCGCCCGGCACACCGAGACCGTCGAGGTGGCCGGCGGGGAGCCGGTCGAGGTCGAGGTGATCGAGACCGACCGCGGCCCGGTCGTCATCGGCGGCCCCGAGGGCCTCGACGACGGCGTGCCCGCACCCGGCGGGCCCCCGCTCGCCGTCGCCCTGCGCCATCCGCCCCGCGTCACCGGCGACCTCGGCTTCGGCGCCCTGCTGCCGCTGCTGCGGGCCCGCCGGGTCGCCGACGTGGACCGGGCCGCCGACCGGTGGGCCGAGCCGGTCAACGTGCTCCTGGCCGCCGACACCGAGGGCGGCACGCTGCACCGGGTGGCCGGCCGGGTCCCGGTGCGCTCCGAGGCCAACCGGATCCGCCTGGTGCCGGCCTGGGAGCCCGGCCACGAGTGGCGGGGCTGGCACGAGCCGCCGCGCGCCGGGCTGTCCGAGGGGGTCGCCGTGATGGCGAACCAGCGCGGCCCCGCGGCCCCGCTCGGCGTCGAGTTCGCCCCGCCGCACCGCGCCGACCGCATCGCCGCGCTGCTGGCGGGCCGGGAGCGCTGGTCGGCCGCCGACATGCCCGCGATCCACACGGACACCCACCTCGCCTCCGCCGCCGCCCTGCTGGACCGCCTCGCCGCGCTCGACGGCACGGACCTGAGCGGACCGGCCGCCGCCCTGCGCGACCGCCTCCTGCGCTGGGACCGCCGCATGGACGCGGACAGCGCCGACGCGGCCGCCTTCGCTGCGGTGCGCGGCGCGGTCGTACGGCACCTCGCGGCGCACCCCGCGTTCGCCGCGACGGCCGTGCCGCCCGCGTACCCGGAGGTCTTCCGGCCCTGGCTCGCGCTGGTCCCGCGGATCGGGTACGCCCTCGAACACCTCCTCACCGCCGACGAGCTGTTCGGCGTCGACCGCCCGGCGGCGGTCCGCACGGCCCTGGAGGAGGTGGCCGCCCGGCCACCCGCCGGCACCTGGGGCGACACCCACCGCCTGGCGCCCTGGCGGGCCCTGCCCCCGACGACGCCGTACGAGGAGCCCGGCCTGTCCGGCGACCACGACTGCGTGCTGTGCACCTCGCCCGTGCCCGGCCTGACCGACCTCGCCGCGCGCGGCCCGGCCGCCCGGTACGTCTGGGACCTGGCCCGGCGCGAGAACAGCCGCTGGGTGGTGCCGTTCGGCGCCTCGGGCGTCCCCGGCTCGCCCCACCACCGCGACCAGCAGCCGCTGTGGCGCGCGGGGGACCTGGTCCCGGTCGTTACCGACTGGGACCGGCTGCGCCGGGAGACCGGCGCGCGACCGGCGAGCGACTGACGAGCGACTGACGAGCGACTGACGAGCGACTGACGAGGAGATCGATGTCCGACCCCTACGCCTCCCGCGCGGCCGTCCACGAGCAGGTGGTCGACGGCTTCGGAGCCGTACGCGTCCTGCCGCTGGACGCCCGGGCCGACGCCCCCCTGCTGCACCGCTGGGTGAACGAGGAGCGCGCCGTCTTCTGGGGCATGAACGGCCTCACCGAGGAGCAGGTCGCCGAGATCTACGCCCACATGGACACGCTCGACACCCACCACGCCCACCTCGTCCTCAAGGACGGCGCGCCGGCCGCGCTGCTGCAGACCTACGAGCCGGCGGCCGACCGGGTCGGGGAGTGCTACCCCGTCGCACCCGGCGACATCGGCATCCACCTGCTGGTCGCCCCCGCCGCGCCCGGCGCGGCCCGCTCCGGCTGGACCGCCGGGCTGATGACCGCTGTCACCGGGTACGTCCTGCTGGGGCTGGACCGCGAGCGCGTGGTGGTCGACCCCGACGTGGCCAACGGGAAGGCGATCGCCCGTTTCCTGCGGCAGGGCTTCACCGCCGGTCCCGAGGTCGTGCTGCCGGAGGTCGACCTGCCCGACGTGTACCTCCCGCGGAAGAAGGCCCGGCTCGCCTTCCTCACCCGCGAGGTAGCCTTCGGCGGGTGACCCCCGACGATCTCGTCGCCCTCCCCCATGCCCTCAAGGGCAGGGGAGGCACCCCCACCGGCCTGGAGCCGATCCCCCGCGAGGGCGGGCGGTTCCGGCGGACCTGGGCGGGTCCCGAGCGGCCCGACGGCACCGCCGTCCTCGTCCTGCTCACCGACGCGCCGGACGACTTCTCCGCCCTGCACCGCCTGCCCGCCGACGAGGTCTGGCACTTCCACCTCGGCGACCCGCTCCGGCTGCTCCTCCTCGCCCCGACGGCACCGCCCGCGCCCCCGTGCTGGGTCCGGACGTCCTCGGCGGCCAGCACGTCCAGCTCGCCGTGCCCGCCGGCACCTGGATGGG
>NZ_MSGP01000866.1 GCF_002078235.1 Streptomyces viridosporus | reverse complement strand
CCCAGCTTCGCCGCCGCCCGGGCGATGCCCTCCAGGAGCAGGGGCATCTTGTCCGGGCGGCGGCGAAGCTGGGAGTGACCCCGGCCGCGCCGGCCACGCTGCTGGGTGTCGCGGCCCTGGACGTGCCCGAGCACCTGGTCGAGGTCGAAGCCACGGCGGTCATCGACTGACCGCGGGCCGCGGGGCGCGGGGCGCGGGGCGGGCCGTCCGGGCGCGACACGAGAACCGGTTTCGGCCTTTTCGGCGCTCCGGGCGGGAAGCGCGTCCTCCCCGGCCCCGAACGGCCCTATGCTTCTACGTGCTTGTAGAAGCACTGCTCACGGGCCGGTTCCCGCACGACGCGACCGGCCCGTGAGCCGTCGTGGTGCCGTGTCCCCGGGCGGGCCGCCGGCACCCGCCCCAAGGACAACACGCACGTTGAAGGAGTGGACGCCACGATGGTGTTCAAACGACTGCTCGCCTCGCTCGGCGTGGGCGGACCCACCGTCGACACGGTCCTCGACCCCGGTGCCGCCCGCCCGGGCGGCACCCTGTCGGGTCAGGTCCACCTCAAGGGCGGTGACGCCGACTTCGCCATCGACCACATCACCCTGGAGCTGGTGGCCCGGGTCGAGGCCGAGCACGACGAAGGGGAGAGCGAGGGGTTCGTCGCTTTCGACCGGTTCACCGTCGGCGGGGGGTTCCGGCTCGCCGCGGGCGAGCAGCGGAACGTGCCGTTCAGCGTGACGCTGCCGTGGGAGACGCCGATCACCGAGCTGTACGGGCAGCCGCTGGGCATCGTGCTCGGCGTGCGCACCGAGCTGGCGGTGGCCGGCGCGAAGGACAAGGGCGACCTCGACCAGTTGTCCGTCGCCCCGCTGCCCGCCCAGGAGGCGATCCTGGAGGCACTCGGCGGGCTCGGTTTCGGCTTCCGGTCCGCCGACCTGGAGTACGGCCGGATCGGCGGCACCGGACAGCAGCTGCCCTTCTACCAGGAGATCGAGCTCACCCCGGCCCCGCAGTACGCCGACCGGGTCAACGAGCTCGAGGTCACCTTCCTCGCCGGCCCCGGCGGTCTGGAGGTCGTCCTGGAGGCCGACAAGCGGGGCGGCTTCTTCTCCGGGGGGCACGACGCGCTGACCCGTTTCACCGTGCCCCGCGCCGAGGAGGGGCACCAGGACTGGAACGCCCTGGTCGACGGCTGGATCCGGCAGCTGGTCGAGCACCGGGCGTCGTACGGGTCCCCCTCCGCGTACGGCCACGGCGGGTACGACGGGCACGCGCCGCACCACGACGGCCACCGCTCCGGCCACCGCTCCGGCCCCGGCATGGGCACCGTCGTCGCCGCGGGCGCGGCCGGGCTCGCGGTCGGTGTGGTCGGCGGCATGGTCGCGGCCGAAGTCGTCGACGAGGTCGGGGACTTCTTCGAGGGCGAGGAGGAAGAGGAGGGCTGACGTCCGCCGAGCGGGACGCGGAGGGGCCGGCCGGCCCCTCCGTACCCGGGAGGAGGCACCGGTTCACCACGGGCCCACGCCCGCTCGCCGTGGGCCCGTGGTGACGGCGTTGGGGGTCCGGACGTGCAAGCCGTGCGGAAGTACTGTGAAACTTCGGTCGCCCTTTGCCGCAGCAGTT
>NZ_MSGP01000865.1:274-635 GCF_002078235.1 Streptomyces viridosporus | reverse complement strand
GTCGAGGCGGACGGCACCGCGCGCTTCCTGACCGGGGGCCGCTCCCCGATGCTCGGGCTGGCCCCGCACCCCGACTACGGCAGCGGCCTGGAACCGCTGCCGTAGTCGGGGTGCGGGGCCAGCCCGAGCATCGGGGAGCGGCCCCCGGTCAGGAAGCGCGCGGTGCCGTCCGCCTCGACCAGCAGCGGCGGGGGGTGTCCCGCGACGGAGTAGTGGAGCTGGAAGCGGCCGGGCGCCGGGCGCTCGACCCGGGCCAGGACGCAGGTGGCGGTGCACTCCAGGTAGAGGGTCTGCACGGAGACGTCCAGGCGGCGCAGGATCTCGCCGGTGGGTTCCTGGCGGTCGAGGGCGAGTCCGCGCA
>NZ_MSGP01000865.1:0-207 GCF_002078235.1 Streptomyces viridosporus | reverse complement strand
GCGCTGGTACTCCAGGGCGTTGCTCAGTGGTGTGTGGGCCCGCTCCAGGAGCGTCTGCAGCAGGCTGATCTCGGGTTGCCCCAGGGGCGGGCGGTCGCCGTTGACGGAGGCGACGACCAGGGCGGCGGTGGTGCCGTCGACGACGACGGGAAGCAGGACGACGCTGTTGGCGTCGTGGGCCAGCCAGGGTTCGGCGCCGGGCGGGGC
>NZ_MSGP01000864.1 GCF_002078235.1 Streptomyces viridosporus | reverse complement strand
CACCTCCAGGGCGATGCGCCGCTCGGCCAGGTGCCGGAGCAGCTCGGGGTCCCGGACGGAGCTGGTGCCGTGCCCGATCCGCTCGGCCCGCAGCTCGTTCAGCGCGTCCCACACCGTCTCCGGGCCGGTGGTCTCGCCGGCGTGCGGGACCGAGTGCAGCCCGGCGGCGATCGCCCGGTCGAAGTACGGCTTGAACNNGGATGTCGAAGCACCAGCGCAGCACGGTCCCGAACTCGGTCTCGGCCGCCTTGCGGGCGTCCTCGATCGCGTCCATGAAGGCACGCTCGTCGATGCCGCGGCGGGTGGAGGAGAACGGGGTGACGGTCAGCTCCGCGTACCGCACCTGCTGCCGGGCCAGCTCGCGGGCCACCTCGTAGGTCAGCAGGCGGACGTCCTCGGGGGTGCGGATCAGGTCGACGACGGACAGGTACACCTCGATGAAGTGGGCGAAGTCCGTGAAGACGAAGTAGTCGGCCAGGGCCTCGGGGTCGCTGGGGACCCGGGAGTCGGGGTGGCGGGCGGCCAGCTCCGAGACGATGCGGGGGGAGGCGGAGCCGACGTGGTGCACGTGCAGTTCGGCCTTGGGCAGTCCGGCGATGAAGGCGTGCAGGTCGCGGCCCTGCACGGCGGTGGCTGCGTCGAGGCGGTCGGTCAATGTTCCTCCCCGGAACGGCGCCCCGGGCC
>NZ_MSGP01000863.1 GCF_002078235.1 Streptomyces viridosporus | reverse complement strand
CACGCGCTGGGCACCCGTGATAAGCAACCTCAGCAGTGGCGACACCGCCCTTGCCCAGGCTCTCAGCACGCCGCTGATGCTTTTCTTGGCCCGCACCCTCTATAATCCCCGCCCCGGTGAACAGACCGGCTCCCTCCCGAACCCTGCCGAACTGTGCGACGCCACGCGCTTCCCCACGGTGAGCAGCATCCAGCAGTACCTTTTCGACGCCTTTGTCCCGGCTGCCTACCGGCCCCACCCGGATCCTCGGAAGCGTCCCCGCTGGCAGGCTGCGGACGCTCAACGCTGGCTGGCCTTCCTCGGCGCCCATCTGGAATCGCGACTGCAGGGAACCACCGACTTGGCGTGGTGGCACCTACGGCACTCCGCTCCGAGGCCTCTGGTCGGTCTTCTGATGGGAGTCACGAGTGGCCTGGTCGGTGGGCTTGTCGCCGGGTTCGGGGCGGACATCGGCATCGGCTTCGGTGCTGGTCTGGGAAGTGGCATTCTCCTGGGATTCGTGGTCGCGCTGCCGGTCCGACGGATCAGTGGGCCCGGCCAGGGTGCCCTGAGCGGACTCGC
>NZ_MSGP01000862.1 GCF_002078235.1 Streptomyces viridosporus | reverse complement strand
CCGGGCCCCGCCGGACCGGTCGCCGTCGCCGTGGACCGGCACCTGGTCCGCGTGGACGTCTGGGGACCGCACGCCCCCGCCGTACGGCTCAGGGCGCCGCACGGCTTCGACGACGACGAGGACGACCCGAGCGGCGGCCTGCTCCTGACCGTCGGCGACGTCCCCGCGCGGCTCGTCCTGAAGAAGAAGCGCCGCAAGTCCAAGAGCCGCGTCGAGATCCACCTGCCCGACCGGCGGTGGACGCTGCGGCGCGAGGACGCGAGGAGTTCGTGGCTGCTGCGCGACGACCGGCGCGTCGCGCTGCTGACCCGCCCCTCACGCCGGCCGGACCCCGCGCCCGGCACGGTGNNCACCGTGCACCACGAGAACTCCGACCCCCTGGACGCCGTCATGGCCCACGCGGTCGCCGTGTCCTTCGGCCTCGGGGACACCACGGGCCTGGCCCGGTTCCGCACCGTGCACCGCTCCCGAGAGGAGGGCGAGGACGTGGACGACGAGGT
>NZ_MSGP01000861.1 GCF_002078235.1 Streptomyces viridosporus | reverse complement strand
GTAGTCGACGTACAGGTCGCCGACCCGGAGGGTGTACGCGGTGCCGCGACCGGGGTCGGCGGCGAACAGTTCGCGCAGGCTCGTCCCGTCGAGCTCCTCACGGTGCTTGGCCAGCGCGCTCCACTCGGGCGTCTGGTTGAGCCTGGTACGGCTGTCTGCGTTCATCTCGGACTTCAGCCTTCTTCCTTGCTGCCTGTGCTGCGTACCTGCCCCGCTGCGCTTCCAACCTAGTTGATCAGCGGTGGACGTGAGCTGTCGTGACGCCGTCGTCCGGCGTGACAACAGGTACGTCCGATCGGCTCACCGGTATCAGCGGCCGGCTCGCGGGTGTTCGCGGGTGCCGGCCACGGCGTGCGAGGAAACGGCTTCGGCCAGGCCCCTCGTGGGTGCCCGGCCGGTCCTGGAACGCTAGATCTCGCCCCGCAGTTTGGCGAGCGCCTCGGCGAGGATCGCCTCGCCGTCCGCGTCGCTGCGCCGCTCCCGCACATAGGCGAGGTGCGTCTTGTAGGGCTCGGTGCGCGGCGGGTCAGGGGGGTTGTCGCGGTCCTGCCCGGCCGGGAATCCGCAGCGGGGGCAGTCCCAGGTTTCGGGCACCTGCGCGTCGCTCGCGAAGCTCGGCTGTGTCTCGTGCCCGTTGGAGCACCAGAAGGAGATGCGCAGCCGCGGCGCGGACTCGCCACGCTCGGCCTCACCCATCGGCCCCGCCCCGACCCGGCTCCCCCGGATCGCGTTGCCACTTGCCACGGTCGTAACTCCCTGCGTGATGGTGCCGCGAAGCGAGTCGGCGTGCCGCTCCGCTGCGAGCGCCTCAGTCTACGTAAGGCCCAACGCGCGTCCAGTGTCCGGAGTTACCACCCCCACGTCCAGACGCAGGCCCCATGATAGGACGCGCCGTGCCGCACGTACCGGACATGGGGCCTTACGTGGGGAGCGCCGCGGGGAAGGGGCGCGGAACGTCCCCCAGGGTCAGTTGTTCACCTTCATCATGATGCCGAGCACCACGATGCACGCGAACCAGAGCAGACCGACCACGACGGTGATCCGGTCGAGGTTGCGCTCGGCGACCGAGGAGCCGCCGACGGAGGACTGCATGCCACCACCGAACATGTCGGAGAGGCCGCCGCCCTTCCCCTTGTGCATCAGCACCAGCAGCATCAGCAGCAGGCTGAAGACGATCAGGGCGATCGAGAACCCCAAAACCACGGCTGGACCAACTTCCTCGGATTCGGACGGACGACGCGGGGCCCAGCACAGGGCCGGACCCCGCAAGGGTACGACGGATCGCCGCTAGCGCATACTCACTGGTCGCGGAAGCGGACGATCTTGACGAACTCGTCCGCGTCCAGCGAGGCACCGCCGACCAGCGCGCCGTCGATGTCGGCCTGCGCCATGATCTCGGCGACGTTGCCGGACTTGACCGAGCCGCCGTACTGGATGCGGACCTTGTCGGCCAGCTCCTGCGAGTACAGCTCGGCGATCTTGCCGCGGATGGCGGCGCAGACCTCCTGGGCGTCCCCGGCGCCGCAGACCTTGCCGGTGCCGATGGCCCAGACGGGCTCGTAGGCGATCACGATCGACTCGGCCTGCTCGGCCGGGAGGTCCTTCAGACCGCCCTCGACCTGGGCGAGGGTGTGGGGGACGTGGTTGCCCGCCTCGCGGACCTCCAGCTCCTCGCCGACGCAGAGGATGGGGGTGATGCCGTGCTTGTAGGCGGCCTTGACCTTGGCGTTCACCTGCTCGTCGGTCTCGCCGTGGTACTGGCGGCGCTCGGAGTGGCCGATCGCGACGTAGGTGCACTTCAGCTTGGCCAGCATGGGGCCGGAGATCTCGCCGGTGTAGGCACCGCCGTCGTGCGCCGAGATGTCCTGGGCGCCGTACTTGATCTTCAGCTTGTCGCCTTCGACGAGGGTCTGCACGGAGCGCAGGTCGGTGAAGGGCGGCAGGACGGCGACCTCGACGTCCTCGTAGTCCTTGTCGGCCAGGGCGAAGGCGAGCTTCTGGACGTGGGCGATGGCCTCGAGGTGGTTGAGGTTCATCTTCCAGTTGCCCGCCATCAGCGGCGTACGGGTGCTCATTGAGGGTCAGTCCTCCAGTGCGGCGAGGCCGGGGAGCGTCTTGCCCTCGAGGTATTCGAGGGAGGCGCCGCCTCCGGTCGAGATGTGGCCGAATGCCTGCTCGTCGAAGCCCAGGGTACGGACGGCCGCGGCGGAGTCGCCGCCGCCGACCACGGTGAAGCCCCGGGAGTCGGTGAGGGCCTGGGCGACCGCCTTGGTGC
>NZ_MSGP01000860.1 GCF_002078235.1 Streptomyces viridosporus | reverse complement strand
CCGCCGTTGTGAGGGTGCGAGAGGGGGCGGGGAGGGGGAGGAGCACCCCTCTCGCATTACTAATAATAATTCTTCCTGGTTGGGTGTGAACCCACCTCTGACCTGATGTTTTTACTCCCGTGGCACCTGAGTGAGGGCGGTGAGCATGGGGATCATCAAATCGGGGCGGCCGCAGGCGTCGACCTGGACCCATTCCCCGGAGGTGCCGACGACCACGGACAGACTGTCGACCTGGACGGGGCGGTGCTGCCCGGCGGGCCCGGGGACGTGCTGCCAGGAGATCCGGGTGCGCCGGCGTTCTTCCTCGACGCGGGCGCCGGGGAGCGCGGCGGCCACGGCTGCGGCGACGGCGCGGCGGGCGTGTGCCTCGGCCTGCTGGTAGGCGGTGAGTTGGGCGGCCTGCTCCATGGCCTGGGCGTGCAGCGGGTACAGCCGCCGCTTGATCTCGCGGGCCACATGAGCCACGCTGATCGTGCTCACCTGGATCGACGGTGCCGCCACCCGCTCCTCGTCCGGCAGGCCGGCGAAGACCTGCAGCCGCTGCGGGCGGCGGGCGTCGGGCTGACACAGCCGCAGGGCGCGGTCCTCGTCGTCGACGATCAGCCGGGCCAGACCCCGCCGGTACTCGGACAGCGGCGCGGTGCGGCAGTGGGTTCCCAGCGCGGTGGCGACCTCCTCGGCGAACGCGTCGAACTGCTGCTGGGTCTTCAGCTCCTCGGCCATGGCGGTGCTCTCCTCCTGCGGCAGTCGGGCATTCAGGGGCGGTGCGGCCTGCGGGCAGCCGCGGGGCGGGTGCGGGTGCGGGCGCGGTCGGCGGCCTCCTGGCGCCGGACGGCGTCGTGGCGGGCGTCGTCGGCGGTGTAGCCGGTGTCGCACCACGGCTTGCACAGCTGGCCCGGTGGGGCGCCGCACGTCTCGCAGTGGTCGTCGAAGTCCTCGGGGCGCCATGGGCGCGGCTGGCCGGTCATGCGGCATCGCCTCTCTGGTCAGGGCGTGGTAGTCCACAGTTGGGTGCCGGCGCGGGCGCTGACGCTCGGGCGTTCCGGCATGTCGCGGTAGTCGGACACCCGCACGTAGCCGCCGCGCTCGGTGTCCAGGCGGATGACGTCTCCCTCCCACTCCCATGCGGCGATCAGCTCCGCGGGAAGGGTGCTGATGTCGTCGGCCTGCACCTGCCCTGCCCAGGCGGTCAGTTCCTCGCCGTAGACCTGCCGCCACTGGCGCAGGACGAAAAAGAGCTGGCCGAAGTCGTCGGCCAGGGCCAGCGCGCGCGCCTGGCCGGGGGCCGGGCATTCGGCGTACCGGGGCACGTCGGGCCGGGTGCGCTCACCCAGACTCATCAACCAACGCATGATCAGACCTTTCCTTCGATTCCTTCGATGCGTGCGGGGGTGCCCCCGGGGGGTGGCCTGCCAGCAGGCCACCCCCCGGGGAAGGGTTAGGGGCGGATGCGCTCGCTGGTCTGGCGCGCCTCGCAGCGGGCCTGGTCGGCTGCGGCCTGAGGGCTGGTGGCGTAGACAACGTTGACGCTGCCGAAAGCGGTCTCGGCGTCGCTGGCGTGCTGCTCGTGGGCGTCGGCCCGGGCGTCCGGGTCGGCCGGGGCTTCCTCGACGTGCCAGACGTCCACCTCGCCGCCGCCCTTCCACTGACCGACCACGAAATACGGACGCTCCACCTGCGGCGCGGCGCTGCCCGGGGCCGGTCGGCGACCGCGTGAGCGGGCCCGTGCCTGGGCGCGCAGGGAGTCGGCCTCGGTCTGGGCGCGGCGGGCGTACTCGTGCTCGCGGGCGGCTGCGGTGCGGCAGTAGGGGCCCCGCCACTGCTCGACGGCGACGGCGCGGGAAAGGGAACCGGGGTAGTCGGCCAGCACCAGCAGCAACACCGGGTGTGGGCAGACGCTGAACCATCGCGCCGCGGTCCACCAGGCGGCCACGGCGGCACGCAGTGCGGGCCGGGCGGTACGGGCCTCCCGCTCCTAGCGGGCGGCCTCAGCCTGGTGGTGGGCGGCCGACCACGCCAGGAAGCGCAGCAGGGCCGGGGTGTCGCGCTGCCGGGAAGCGGTGAGGATGGCGGGCAGGTCCTCGCGCTGCATGACGTGCTCGGCGCAAGCCTGCAAGACGGCGGTGAGCATCGCGGCCGTTTTCGGGGACGGCTCGTGACCGGCGGCGGTCTCCATCGGGTACACCGACACTTCGGGGCGGCCCACAACGTCGATATACAGCTTGAGGCTTCCCCGGTAGCCGCTGCTGCCGCGGGCGAGGCGGGGCAGCGTGTCGTCGGGGGCGGTGTCCTGATAGGCGTTGACGGGGCCGAGGCAGGCGCGCACGGAGGTGAACCGGTCCCAGTGCTGAGGGTGGTGGGTTCCGGTGACGTGCACCTGGCCGCGCATCGCGCCGCCCAGCTCGAATACGACGGCGTCGTCCTGGAGGGGGCCTGCTGTGGCGTGCACGGGGCCGGCCGGGGTCTCGATGGTCAGGCTGTCACGGTTCATGAACGGTGCCTCCTGGGCGTTCGCGGCGGTGGCTTTCGGGAGACGGCTTCCGGTGGAGCCGGGGGCCGGTGGAGAGGGCGGGAGCGCTGGCGTGCTGTCCGGCGACCCGTGCCGTCACCCTGCGGCGACGGCACGGGCGGACGTCTTGCCCTAGCTCTCCGCCAGGAGGCACGAGAGCTCCTCGTCGAGGCACAGGTGACCGTGCTCCGTGCCGGGCGGCACGGCGGCGGCCGTGCGCTCCAGGAAGCCCTCCAAGACCCGCGCCGGGGCGTGAAGCAGCGCCTCACCCTCCTCGGATGTCAGGGCGATACACACGACGTCCAGGCCACGACTGCGGCACGGCCAGACCTGGACGTCACCGATCCCGGCGGGGCGGTGGAGGCCGGCGGTGAGGAGTTCGCGGGCGAACACCCACTCCACGGCTACTTCGGCTCCGGTGTGGAAGGCGGCACGCACGGCGTAGGGGTCGGCCGTGTCATACCGCAGACTCGCCCGGACCGGCAGGGAAGACTCACTCGACAGAATGAGGCGCAGGTGCAGTTCGCAGCTGACTGTGGTGTCCATGAGCGGCAGGGCCTTTCGCTCAGTGTGCGCT
>NZ_MSGP01000086.1 GCF_002078235.1 Streptomyces viridosporus | reverse complement strand
CGCCGCCGAACGCGCCGCCGTCGGTACGGACGTGCTGGTCAACAACGCCGGACTGCAGCTCGTCCGCCCCATCGAGGAGTTCCCGCCCGACGTCTTCCACACGGTGCTCACCGTGATGCTGGAGGCGCCGTTCCGGCTCATCCGCGGAGCCCTGCCCCACATGTACGGCCAGGGGTGGGGCCGCATCGTCAACGTGTCCTCGGTCCACGGCCTGCGCGCCTCGGCCTACAAGTCCGCCTATGTGGCCGCCAAACACGGCCTGGAGGGACTGTCCAAGACCACCGCCCTCGAAGGCGCACCCCACGGTGTCACCTCGAACTGTGTGAACCCCGCCTATGTGCGCACCCCCCTGGTCGAGCGGCAGATCGCCGACCAGGCCCGCACGCACGGCATCCCCGAGGAACGCGTCCTGTCCGAGGTGCTGCTGCAGGACAGCGCCGTCAAACGGCTCATCGAGCCGGAGGAGGTCGCCGGGGCGGTGGCCTATCTGTGCGGCCCGCAGGCGTCCTTCGTGACCGGCACGTCGCTGGTCCTGGACGGGGGCTGGACCGCCCACTGAGGCGTGGGACGACGGCCCGGCCGAGTCGTCCACAGCCCTGCCGGAGCGGCCGTGGGATGAGGAATCCTGTGAGCATGTCCCGTGATCACGTGCAGTCCGCCGAGCATGCCGTCCCCGGCGCCGCGACGTCCGGCCGGGCACGCTCCGGCGTCCGCCCCGCGTCCGCCGGCGCCGAGACCCCGTTCCTGGAACTGCTCGCCCGGGGCGCGCCCGCCGAGACCTACGAGCAGCCGGTGCTGCTCGCCCGGGCCGAAGGGCAGCCCGCCGAGCGCATCGCCGCGCTCGAGCAGGCCAAGCTGCTCGCCCTGCGCGTGCGCTCGGAGCTGGAGGGCCGGCGCCGCAGGGAGGCCGAGCTGTCCGCGCTCTTCGAGACCGCCCACGACCTCGCCGGACTGCGCGACCTGGACGCCGTGCTCCAGGCGATCGTGCAGCGCGCCCGCTCGCTGCTGGGCACCGACGTCGCCTACCTCAGCCTGAACGACCCGGCCAGGGGCGACACCTACATGCGGGTCACCGAGGGCTCGGTCGCCGCCCGCTTCCAGCAGCTGCGCCTCGGCATGGGGGAGGGGCTCGGCGGCCTGGTCGCCCAGACCGCCCGCCCCTACGTCACCGACGACTACTTCCGCGACGGCCGCTTCCAGCACACCCGCACCATCGACACCGGCGTGCGGGACGAGGGGCTCGTGGCCATCCTCGGGGTGCCCCTGATGCTCGGGCACCACGTCATCGGCGTCCTGTTCGCCGCCGACCGGCGGGCCCGGCTCTTCGAACGGGAGCAGATCGCCCTGCTCGGTTCCTTCGCCGCCCTCGCCGCGGCCGCCATCGACACCGCCAACCTGCTCGCCGAGACCCGCTCGGCCCTCGCCGACCTGGAACGCGCCAACGAGATCATCCAGGACCGCAGCGGGGTCATCGAGCGCGCCTCGGACGTCCACGACCGGCTGGCCGAGCTGGTCCTGCGCGGTGGCGGGGTGCACGACGTCGCCGCCGCCGTCTCCCAGGTCCTGGACGGCACGGTCGAGTTCACCGAGGCCGCCGCGGCGCCCGCCCGGGCCCTGGAGTCCTCGCGGGCCGAAGGGCACGCGGTGCGGCACGGGGACGACTGGATCGCCGCCGTGGCCGCCGGGGGCGAACTCCTCGGCGCCCTCGTCCTGCGCGGTCATCCCGGCCTCGACCCCGTCGACCAGCGGACCCTGGAGCGCGCGGCCATGGTCACCTCACTGCTGCTGCTCGCCCGCCGCTCCGCCGCCGAGGCCGAGCAGCGCGTCCGCGGCGAGCTGCTCGACGACCTGCTCGACGCCCGCGACCGCGACCCGCGCCTGCTGCGCGAGCGCGCGGCCCGGCTGCAGGCCGACCTCGACGCCACCCACGCGGTGCTCGCGGCCCGGCTGGAGGGCGGCGCCGCCGACGCCGACCAGGAGGCGGACGCCCGCAGACGCCTGTGGGCCGCGGCCTCGCACCTCGCGGCCACCCGGCAGGGCCTCGCCGCCGCACGCGACGGCGGCACCGTCCTGCTGCTGCCCCTCGCCCCCGGGGACACCGCCACCGACCTGGCCCGCCGCACCGCCCGGCACCTGGGCACGGCCGTCCACGAACCGGTCACCGTCGGCGCGTCCGCCCCGGTGGAGCGGCTCACCGATCGCCCCGACACCGTGGCGGCGGCCTACGCGGAGGCCCGGCGCTGCCTCGACACCCTGCGGCGGCTGGGTCGCTCAGGTGACGGCGCCGCCGCCGAGGACCTCGGCTTCCTGGGACTACTGCTGGCGGGGGAGCAGGACATCGGGGGCTTCGTCGACCGCACCATCGGCCAGGTCGTGGCGTACGACGAACGACGCGGCACCGAGCTGCTGCGCACCCTCGACGCGTACTTCGCCAGCGGCATGAGCCCCGCCCGCACCAAGGACGACCTGCACGTCCACGTGAACACCGTCGCCCAGCGCCTGGAGCGCATCGGCCGCCTCCTCGGCGGCGACTGGCAGAGCCCCGCCCGGGCGCTGGAGATCCAGCTCGCCCTGCGCCTGCACCGGTTGTCGGCGGGGACACCGCCCGCACCGCACTGACCCCCGTACGCCCGCGCGTACGGGGTCGGTGATCCGCGGGGTCGGACGGTGTGCGCGTCCTGCGCCGACCGGGTTCCGTCCGGCGCCTCCGCGTCACCGGACGGGGCGACCTCGGTCAGGTCCCGGCGGCGGGTCTCCTCGGCCACGGCCACGATCGTCAGCGGGCTCGCCGCGGTGACGTACGGCGCGATCGGGGTGGAGCCGCCGTGCTCCGAGAGCAGCGCGGTGGCGATGAGCGGCGTCGGCGCACCCGCCGCGATGGAGGAGAACCGGGCGCCGGTGGAGGCACCGGAGCAGCGCGTCCGGGTGGTCTGCGGCCACGAGGCCCAGAACCCGCGTCGCCGCGCGTCTCGGCACCGGCACGGCCTCTCCCGGCGGGATCATCCGCCGGATCCCCGACAACGACAGGTGGTTCCGTGCGTGCACTGCACCGAGGCCACCGGTGTGCGCAGCCTCCGGCACCGACGACGGCCGCGCCCGGACACGGCTCAGCGTCCCGTCTCCCGGTGCAGTCTCCACGCCTCCTCGCGCAGGTCCGCGTCGAGGAGCAGGTCCGCGGCCGTGCAGGCCAGCGCGCCGGTGACGGCGACGAGGACGTCACGGGCCCGGGGGGAGGCGGCCGCCGCGGCGAACTCGGGGGTGTGGTCGGACCCCTCGTCCATGATGGCGACGAAGGGGTGGATGGCGGGCACGCGCGTACTGACGTTGCCGATGTCCGACGATCCCAGGTAGACGCCCGGCGCAGGCGGCGTCAACTCGATCCCCGCCCCGGACAGGTGCCCGGCGAACGTCTCGGACAGCGGGCCGCTGTCACGGAAGTGCTCGTAGCGGAGCGTGGCTCGTTCCACCTCGGCCCTGGTGCCGGTGGCGTGGGCGACGCCCTCGGCGGCGGCGCGCAACTGCCCGGCCAGGTCTTCCAACGCCTCGGTCGTCGCCGCGCGCAGGCCGAACAGCCCCTCCGCGTACTCCGGGACGATGTTGGTGGCCCTGCCTCCGTCGGTGACGATCCCCTGGACGTGGGAGGCCGCCGGCAGCCGCCTGCCCAGGGCGGTCAGCACGTTGAACAGCTCGACCAGCGCCAGGAGGGCGTCGACGCCCTCGGTCGGGTTGCCGGTGGGGTGCGCGGCGCGGCCGTGGAAGGCCACCCGGTACTGCTCCTGCGCGGTCAGCGGCGCCCGCGTCCAGTCGTACACGCCCGGGTGGAACATCAGCGCGGCGTCGACGTCGTCGAACACGCCGGCCTCCACCTCCAGGACCTTTCCGCCCCCGCCCTCCTCGGCCGGCGTCCCGACCGCCAGGATCCGTCCGGTCGAGGCGTCCAGCACCGCGTTCAGCGCGAGCGCCGCTCCCAGGCCGGCGGCGGCGATGAGGTTGTGCCCGCAGGCGTGGCCGAGGCCCGGCAAGGCGTCGTACTCCAGCAGCAGTGCCACCGCGGGACGGCCGTGACCCGAGCGGGCGGTGAACGCGGTGGGCATCCCGGCCGTCCCGCGTTCGACCTCGAAACCGGCACTCTCCAGCGCGCCCGTCAGCAGCGCCGCGGCCCGGTGCTCGGAGAAGGCGTGCTCGGGGTGGGCGTGCAACTCGCGGGCGGCCTCCCACAGCAGATCCGCCCGTTTCGCGACCTCCCCGCGCAGCCTGTCGTGGACGTCGGCGTTCACGTCGTCGCCGGAAGGCGTACGGGCCACCTGGCCTCCTCGGATCAAGGTGCGGTCGCGGGTCCTCGCTTCGTGCACCACCGGGTGCCATCAACCGGGCGTCGCCACACCTCCGGGTTTCCACCGGGGCACCGGCGCGACACGTCCGGTGCGGCACGTCCGGTGCGCTCCCGGCCGGCGCGGAGCGAAGCCGCCGGGCGGGCCGGGGCCTCCGCGGACCCGGGGCCGGCCCACGCGGTGGGCGGTGTCGCCCGCTTCGCCGGGGCACCGGGGCGGCGGGGCCGACATGCGCCGTCCCCTCCCCCGTGGACACGATGTATCTGTCGGCCGGCCCGGTACGACGGGCCCCACCGGAGAGCCCCCCGGGACAGCGAGGAGACCGCCATGGCGAGCATCAGCCCGATCGACCTGCAGAAGGCGCTCAAGGGCGCCGAGTACCCTGCCGGCCGCGACGACCTGGTCGCGCCGGCCAAGGACAACGGTGCGGACGACACCCTCGTCGAGAAGCTCGCCGATGCTTCCGCGGACGAGTTCGACGGCCCGAACGACGTCCAGAAGGCCGTGTTCGGGAACGCATGACCCGGACGGTTCCCGCGCGACCCGGATCACGCACGGGAGATGAGACGCCGAGACAGCGGTACGGCCCGGCCCTCGCGGTGCCGACGGTATCCGGCACCGCGAATCCGTTGTCTGTCCGTGTCGATACGACCGTGTCGTGCCGGGCGTCCACCGCCGTGGGTGACGTCCCGCCCGTCCCGGGGCGGCCGACGCTACTTGTCTTCGACCGTGTCGCCGCCCGTGCTCGAAAAGCCGAAGTCCAGCACCTCGGCGACCTCGCGGCGGGTCTGTTCCGCGGTGAGCGCGGCCGCCGCGACGACGTCGCCGCGTTCGGCTATCAAGCGGTCGTAGATCGGCGCGGCGGCTCTTCCGGCGGTCTTCACGTCTTGGTCCGTTCTGTCGTTCTGTTCGGTGCGGAGGCACGGGCACGAGTACGGGTGCGGCCCGGGGGAGGATCAGCTGCCGCTCAGGAGGGAGTCGTCCTGGGGCCGGGCGCCGGGCAGCTGGTGACGGGCCGCGATCAGGGCCGCGTCGATGTCGCGGGTGCCGGTGGAGACGCACAGGGTGTAGGCGACGTCCTCCATCCGCTGCCGCCCCCGCGCGCTGTCCGCCTCGGAGGCGTCCAGAGCCACCAGGGCCTCGTACTGCTCGATCAGGTCCCGCAGCACCGCGGGATGGGCCATCAACATCGGGGGTTCTCCTTCCGCACCGCCACGAGAACCGGGGCGGGGTCCTCGCCCGGCTACCCGGTTCCCCGTCCCGCATGCCCCACGGCCACCATGGAGCCGGTGATGTCGGAGGAGCGCTGTACGTCCTGTACCCAGGCAACACTTGTCGTCTGCCGGCGCGGGCTGCGTGCAGTTGTCCGGAAACGGGTAGGTCCTGCGGTGACCGGGTGTCCGGCATATGCCGGGCGGGAGGGAAGCCGTCATATGTCGATCGTCCGCCCCGCGCCGCCGGGACGTCCGCCCGGGTGCGAGACGCCGCCGGGACGCATCCGCACGGTCCGGGCCGACAGCGGCGGAGAGGATCCGCGCCGGGTGCGCAGCCCCTCGTTCGCCCTGTGCCCGGCCGGCCGGGACGGTCGCCCCCCGCCGGGTGTGGGTCATGGCTGACAGGGGCAGGGCAGCGCTGGCGCTGGTGCGGCTGATGCAGGCCGGCCACACCGCCACGCTCGAGCAGCTGCCGGACCTCATCGCCGAGTACGCCGCCGGTGCCGGGGCGTACGACACGGCCGTCTTCGTCGTCGACATCCGCGAGACGGTGCTGCGCCGGCTCACGGGCAAGGGCCCGGAGGCGGGGACCGAGAGGCAGGAGTTCACCGTCCGGGGCAGCCTGCCCGGTCAGGCGTACCAGCGCGTGGACCTGCTCGCCGAGCCGGCGACGGGCGGCGCGCCGGACGGCCGGCGCCGGTGGTGGGTGGCCGTCACCGACGGCGTGGAGCGCCTGGGCGTGCTGCGGACCGACACCGACACCGACGACGAGGAGGCCCGCCAGGCCGTGCGCGACCTGGCGTCGATGACGGCCCTGCTCCTGCTGAGCAAGCGGTCCTTCAGCGACTCCTACGCGCGCCTGGTGCGCACCGAACCGATGAACGTGGCGGCCGAGATGCAGTGGAACCTGACCCCGCCGCCCGCGTACGCCGGACACGACGCGACGGTGGGCGCGGTCATGGAGCCCGCCTACCAGGTCGGCGGGGACGCCTTCGACTACGCGGTGGCCGGCAGCACCCTCCATCTGGGTGTCTTCGACGCCATGGGCCACGACACCACCGCCGGGATCACCGCGAACGTCGCCGTGGCGGCCTGCCGCAACGCCCGCCGCCACGGCGTGTCACTGGCCGGGACCAGCGAGCGGATCGAGCAGACGCTGCTGGATCAGTTCGGCGCCAGCCGCTACGTCACCGGCGTCCTGGCCGACCTCGACATGGAGACCGGGCGGCTGGCCTGGGTCAACCGCGGTCACCCTCTTCCGATCCTGATCCGCGGCAACCGCTGGACCAGCGAACTGGCCTGCCCGCCGGCCGGCCCCATGGGTACCGGCCTGGACCTGCCGGTGACCGAGTGCGTCGAGCAGTTGGAGCCCGGCGACCGCCTGGTGCTGTACACCGACGGCGTGGTCGAGGCCCGCGACGCCCGGGGCAGGCGGTTCGGCCGGGACCAGTTCGTCGACTTCGTCCGGCGTCACCACTCCGGCCGGCACACCCTGCACGAGACCCTGCGCCGGCTGATGGCGGCCGTCATGGACCACCACGGCGGGAAACTCGACGACGACGCCACCGTCCTGCTCGCCGAATGGCGCGGCGGCCACCAGGACGAGCTGACCCCCTGAACCGCGGCCCCGCGGGACGGGAGCGCCTCGTTCGGCGTACCGGGCCGGTCATGTCCGCGGCGCTGCGACCCGCTGCCGTCATCCGCTCACGGTGCCTTGCCCGTCCGTCTCGCGCCTCGGGTGCGCCATGCACCGCCCGGCGCGCGAGCGCCGGGCGGCGCGGCGGCGCAGGTACAGCGGCAGCGCGTACCAGCACAGGCCGAACCACAGCATGACCCCGGCGGCGAGTGCTTCGGCGAGGACGCCGGGAACCACGACACGGAGGATCAGCAGGAGCGTGCAGCCGATGGTCAGCGCGAGGAGGACCATGCCGCACCTCATCAAGCGGCAGGCGGCCTCCACTATCTCGTCCTTCATGCGCTGTCCGGACAGGAGGCGGTGAAGGGAGACGGGGGCGATGAGCGATCCGGTGGCCGCCGCGCCGAGCACCACGGTGATGACGTAGACGACGCGGTCGAACGTCTCCAGCTCCCGGAACAGCGGGGTGAACGCCACACTGAGCAGGAACCCGAAGA
This sequence comes from Streptomyces viridosporus, assembly GCF_002078235.1. Lineage (GTDB taxonomy): Bacteria > Actinomycetota > Actinomycetes > Streptomycetales > Streptomycetaceae > Streptomyces > Streptomyces viridosporus. The sequence continues at coordinate 12,062 of NZ_MSGP01000086.1, read as the reverse complement.
GGATCTGCACGCCCGTCTGGGTGACCCGGGTCTCCTGCAGGACCTCGTTCCAGCGGCGGTTGACCCGCTCACGCGGTGTTTCCGGAGCTTCGGCCCCGGGCCCCGGACCGCGGTCGTCGTGGCGTGCGCAGCAGGTGGTGTCCTCGCCCACCAGTTCGACCGGCTGCTCCGTCATGGTCATGGCACCCTCCGTATCCCAGGCAGACCGCTTGCCCCGTCCGGGCGCCTTCCATGCAGGTCACAGGGCACGAAAGGGCCGGTCCGGCCGCAGTGGACGGTGGTGATGCCGCACACGGATGGATGGCTGTGTGGCGCAGCGTGACGTGTCACTCCAGGACGCGACGTACGAGCGTGTCGTAGGCACCGGGGGCGTCGCCCTCGGCCACGGGACGGCCGGCGCCGGGATCGCCCTCCCGGCGCCGGCCGATGCCCGGGTTGTGGACGTCCGAACCGTCCGGGGGAAGAAGTGCGGGCTGCCCTGCTTCCGGTGACCTCGATGCCGCCCCGGACTGCGCGAGCGTGCGGTTCCGTTGTGGCCGACGGTCACTGGACGGGGCGAGTGCGTGCCACCGCGACGCATGGGCGGCCGTTCATCCGCACGATCCCGGCCATACGTTCACCCCGCCACTCCGCTTCCCGGGTCTGAGGGGCGGTCGCACCGGCCGTCCCCGGGCACGCCGGTGCGGCGGGCGCCGGTATGCCGCCGGTGCCCGCCGCCGTGGGTCCTTGCCGGTTCAGCTGTAGGGGATCACCAGCACGGACCTGTCCGTGCCCGTCTGAAGCTTCGAGGCTCCGTTGCCGATGGCGCTCCACACCTCGAGGCGCACGGTGCCGCCGTTGAGGTTGCCGAGGCTGCCCGTGGCCGCCTTGAGACCGCGGGCCTGCGTGTACTCCTCCCACCCGGTGACCGGGTCGGTCGCGAAGTAGTGGTACGTCTCGGTCCGGTCGAAGGTGCCGTCGCCGGTGAAGTCGTAGCTCACCCTGGCCTGTTGGCCGAGGCCGACCGTGGTGCCCGCGTCCACCTGGAGCCGGAAGGCGGTCTGCGCGCCCGGCGTGAGCGTGCCGTTGACGCCGCGGACCTGGTACACGAGGGGCTGGTACGGGGTGCCGTCACGGTTGGTGCCACCGGCGGAGGCGATGGTGTCGCTGCCCGCCGTGCCGCCGGTCGCCGTGGTCAGGACGCCGCCGCCGCGCAGCTGGAAGGTGTTGCCGGTGGGCGGCTCCGGGTCCGGGTCGGGGTCCGTGGACCCGGTCCCACTGCCGGTCGCGGTGGAACGGGCCGGTACGGACAGGGTCTTGCCGTCGGAGAAGGTCACGGTGCGGGCCGTGGACCCGTGGTTGTGGGCCGCGTAGGTCCGGGTCGTGCCCTTGGTGAAGACGGCCGAGGTGGGGATGTCACCGGTCACGGTGGTGTCCGGAGCGCCGAGCGTGGCGAAGGTGTTGATCCAGTGGTACGTGTGCGCCTTCGACTCGCCCTCCTCCGGCGTGTAGCCGGCGTGGCCCGCGTCCCACTTGGCCTTGGCCGTGGCGGGGGCGGCGAAGGACTCGAACTCCCAGAGCAGGTCCCGCCATTCGACGGCCGGGCCGCCGTTCTCCCGCTCCATCTCGGCGATGTTGCGCCGGATGGCGGCCTTCTCGCCGCCGAGGTGCAGCGAACCGCCGGTCACGGGCAGGACGTTGATGCCGTGGATCTCCTCGGGGTTGGCGGTCCACCAGGTGGCGTAGGCGGCGCCGCTGCCCCACACCATGCCGGCCGTGTCGTGACCGAAGGAGGACGGGAAGACCTGCTCGTCGGCGTCGAACCAGTACTGGGCGATCGACTCCGACTCGGTGGTCAGCAGGAAGGTGCCGAGGTCGCGCAGCGAGGTGTCGCCGGTGGCGGAGCCCCACAGGACGAGGGCCGCGCTGAGGTTGGTGGACTCGGAGGAGGACTCCTGGTTGTTGCCGGCCGCGAAGCCCTGGTGACCGGAGGCCCAGCTGTGGCCCGCGTAGACGTCGAAGCCGCGCAGGAAGGGGAAGGCGGTGTCGGTGCGGCTGGGGTTGGCGGTGTCCCGCACGAGGGTCTTCACCATGCCGCCCCAGGCGGAGTCGGCGGCCCACGCCGGGTCGTACTGGGCGATGATCGCCGCCGCGTAGACGTAGTAGCCGTAGTGGAAGTGGTGGTCGTTCAGTTCGGTGTCGCTGCCGTAGGAGGCGGGGTAGCCGGTGAGCGTCTTCCAGTCCTTGTCGTAGCTGAACTCGTTCGCGCCTCCCGCCGTGAACCAGTCCTGGAGCTTGCCCTTCATCAGGCCGAGCATCCGGTCGCGGACGGCGGTCTCACCGATCTGGTCGGCCACCGGCACGAGCTGGGCGAGGCGGCCGAGGGCCTTGCCGGTCCAGTAGGTGTCGGTGGCGCCGGAGAACGGGTCGGAGGCGTTCACGACGTCGTTCAGGTATCCGCGCAGCCGGGCGGCGTCCACGCCGTTCGACTTGGGCAGCGCGGGGAGCACCGGCGACGCCTTCTGGCTCGTGGTGAAGGAGGCCGACTCGCGGACCTTCATCGTGCCGCGCGGCGAGACGTAGGTGTAGGAGGTGAGGGGGTCGGTGGTGTTCAGCCACTGGTGGCGGTAGAGCGCCTGGAGCGTGCCGCGCTCGGTGCCCTCCTTCGCCTCGGTGGTCAGCGTGTAGGTGGCCCTGACGGTGCCCCCGGTGTAGTTCCAGGTGACCTTGGAGTCGGTGACGAAGCTGTAGGCGTACTTCTTGAACGTCGCCAGCGCGCCGGTGGAGGGCAGCACCGCGACGGAGAAGTAGTCCTTGGAACCGAGACCCGCGGTGACGGTCGAACCGGCGACGTTCCAGTCGCTGCCCGTCGGCGCGAAGAGGGCGTAGTGGTGCCCGGCGACGGTGATGCCGAGCACGTTGCCCTGGTCGGCGAAGACGGTGGGCGCTCCGGCCGTGGTGATCTGCGCGTTGCCGCCGGAGCCCTTGGCGTAGACGAACGGGGAGCCGTGGCCGATGGTCGTGCGCAGGGTGCGGGCGCCGTCGGACCAGTACGGGGTGACCGTCCAGTCGGACCAGTCGTCGGCCTTGGCGTCGGGGGAGTTGAGGCCGGTCAGCCCGATGGTGAGGTCGCGCTTGTGGGCGTACTCGTACTGGCGGCCGTCACCGACGATCGCGGGGGACGTGGGGTAGCCGACGTCGAGTCCGCCGGCCGTGGCCTGGTAGGTGAGCGGGTGCCCGTACATGGGGGTCGAGTACGGGTTGTCGCCGTAGCGCTGGAAGGCGAGGGAGGACCACCAGTCGTTGGTGGGCACGGGCCGGTTGCGGGCGGCGGCGGTCAGCTTGGGCGTGACCGGTGTTCCGGTGTTGGTGGTGGGGCCCGACGTACCGGCGGGCCGGGTGTCGGAGTAGCTGCCGGAGCCTACGGGGACGGTGGCGGCGGCCGCCGGTGCGGCGGCCGGGCCCAGGCCGACGACGGCGAGGGCGGAGGCCAGAAGCAGTACCACTGCCGGTCTGGTGTGGGGGGATGGCATGGGGCACCTCGAGTCATTGCAGCAGGAGGGTTGAGAGCGCTCTCAGATGGCCGGAACGTAAAGTCCATGTAATGCACGTGTCAATACTTGGAGCGAGGTCAACAGTTGAAACCGGGCCTAAATCCGTTTTGTCTTCACGCTGTGACGTCGTGAGGGCGTGAGAGCGCGGGGCTTCCTTCAAGCGGAGGCGCGAGAACGCTCTTGCGCGTGGGCCCTGCCCTGAAGCCGGCCGGGCTGCCCGCGCGGCTTCGAGCGGGAGAGGTGCGGGAGAGAGACGCAGGGGGGAGCGGTACGGCAGCGGACGGGTGCCCGCGGGCCGAGGGAGCGAGGGCGCGTGGTCCGGGGCGGCGCGATGGTGGCGTGCCGACTTCCGCGCCGGTCGGGTGCTGACCGGAAGCCCGCGTCGTCGCCCCCGCGCCGGTCAGGTGTGCCGGGCGTGCACCGGGGAGTGGGCGACCTCGTCCGGGCACTTCGGGTGCGGCCGGTGCGTCCGCCGGTCACGCCGCCAGTCGGACAGGGCGAGGGCCAGGGACGCCGCCATGCCGGCCAGGGCGGCACCCAGCGCGGTGACGAGGGCGCCGCGGTAGTCGCCGCTCCTGCCGAGCACCAGGTAGAAGAGGCCCGGCAGGGCGGCGGTCCCCACCGCGGCGCCCAGCCGCTGCCCGGTCTGCAGGGCGCCGCCCGCCGCACCCGCCATGCGCACGGGCACGTCCCGCAGGGTCATGGTGATGTTGGGGGAGACCACGAAGCCGCTGCCGATGCCGCCGAGGAGCAGCGCCGGGGCGGCGATCCAGGGGGCGATGTCGACGGGCGCGAAACGGAGCAGCAGCGCGGTGGTGCCCAGGCCGATGATCACTCCCAGGAGGCCGCACACGGTGAGCAGGCGGCCGAACCGGTCCACCAGCCGGCCCGCGACCACGGCCGCGCTCGCCGAGCCGAGGGCGAAGGGGGTCACGGCGAGGCCGGACAGCAGCGGGGAGAAGCCGAGGCCGTGCTGGTAGAAGAGGGCGAACACCAGCCAGACCCCGCTGAAGCCGACGAAGTACAACGTGCCGACACCGGCGCCGGCGGCGTACCCGCGCACCATGGTGAACAGGCGCAGGTCGAGCAGCGGCTGGGCGTCCCGGGCGACGAGACGGCGCTGCCGGCGGACGAAGACGGCGAGGATCGCGACGCCGGCGAGGAACAGCCACCACAGGCGGCCGATGCCCCCGGAGTCCGCCTGGACCAGCGGATACATGACCCCGAGGACACCGGCGCCGAGGAGCAGGACGCCGGGCACGTCCACGTGTCCCCGGCCGGACCGCCGGGTGCGGGGCAGCAGGCGGCGGCCGAGCAGGACGGCGAGGATGCCGATGGGGACGTTGACGTAGAAGATCCACCGCCAGCCCTGGGGGCCGGAGGCCAGGGCCAGGATGACGCCGCCGAGGATCGGGCCCGTGGCCGAGGAGATGCCGACGGTCGCGCCGAAGAAGCCGAAGGCGCGACCGCGTTCCGCGCCGCGGAACAGCTGCTGGATGAGCGCGGAGTTCTGCGGGGCCATGAAGCCGGCCGCCAGGCCCTGGGCGAGGCGGGCCACCACCAGCAGCGTGATGTCGGGGGCCGCCCCGCAGGCCGCGCTGAAGGCCACGAAGCCGCTGAGGGCCAGCAGGAAGATGCGGCGCCGGCCCAGGGCGTCGCCGAGGCGCCCGGCGGTGACGAGGGCGAGGGCGAAGGAGAGGGCGTATCCGGACACCACCCACTGCACCTGGGCGGGGGAGGCGTGCAGGTCGCGCTGGATGGTGGGCAGGGCGACCGCCACGATCGTCACGTCCAGCAGGCTCATGAAACCGGCCACCAGGGTGACCCACAGGGCCCGCCACCGGTGTGGATCCGGTTCGTACCCGGTCTCCCGGGCGCCAGGGGTCCGACCGCCTCCCGCCGACGTCGATGCCGCCACAAGGACTCCTCTCACCGGGGCCGCGCCCCGGCGGACCAAGTTCCCCCGTCGTTGCGCGGACACACCCCCAGCCTGCGACCGGAACACCCCCGGGGGAAAACCGTGCCCGGACCGCCGCCCCGGGCGCCGCCGGGGAACCGGCCTCGTGTTCCTCCGTCCCGTCCGTTGACAGGAGGTCACGGCACTCCCATCATGGGAGCGCTCCCATCAGCGGGGGTCCGACCGCCGCCCCGCCCGTGCACGACCGCACCGCACCCACGCACCGTTCCCCGTGCCACCGACGCGGAACGTCCTGCTGCCGCGTCGGCACCCCGCCCGTCCGGCCGCACGGGTCCGGCACCCGCCGCCCGCCCGTGCCGCCGGACCCCGAGGGAGGACCCGCATGCCCCTGCCGCAGTTACCCCGGTCGCAGAGATCCGGCCGACCGGCCGGTACCGGCCCCCGCCACCTCGCACGCACCGCCGCCGCCCTGGCCGCCGCGCTCGCCCTGCTGTCCCCACCGCTCGCCGCCGGTGCCGCGTCCGCCACCGCGCGGGAGGCCCCCGCCGCGGAGGTCGGCGTCCGGATCAACACGCAGGCATCGCTGGGGCGCCTGTCCGACACCGCACGCGGCGTCAACGCCGCCGTCTGGGACGCGCACATGAACGACCCCGAGGTCGCCGCCCTGATGAAGGCGGCCGACGTCGGGGCGATGCGCTACCCCGGCGGTTCGTACGCGGACATCTACCACTGGGAGACGCACACGGCACCCGGCGGATACGTCGCCCCCGGCACCGACTTCGACTCCTTCATGGGCACCGTCCGCGCCGCCGGAGCCCAGCCGATCCTGATCGCCAACTACGGCTCCGGCACGCCCGAGGAGGCGGCCGGCTGGGTCCGGTACGCGAACGTCACCAAGGACTACGACGCGCGGTACTGGGAGATCGGCAACGAGATCTACGGCAACGGCCACTACGGCAACGGCTGGGAGCACGACGAGCACGAGGACAAGAGTCCCCGGGAGTACGCCCGCCAGGTCCGCGCCTACGCCGGGGCCATGAAGGCCGTCGACCCCACCATCAAGATCGGCGCGGTGCTCACCACCCCGGGCCACTGGCCGGACGGCGTCGTCGGCGAGGGCGATCCGGGCGACTGGAACCACACCGTGCTCTCCGAGGTCACCGACGTCATCGACTTCGTGAGCGTCCACTGGTACGCGGGCGGCGCCGACACCACCGCCGAGGACGCCATGGCCAGGCTGGCCAGGCTGCCCGGCGAGCTGCGGGAGGTCCGCAGCCAGCTCGACCGGTACGCGGGCGCCGACTCACCGCGCATCGGCATCGCCCTCACCGAGATCAACACCAACACCGGCGGTGCCATGCTGACCGCCCGCCCCAACGGCCTGTTCGCCGCCGACGCCTATCTGACGGCCCTGGAGAACGGCGTCTTCACCGTCGACTGGTGGAACACCCACAACGGCGCGGGCCGGATCACCACCGTCGACGGCGAGACGGACTACGGCGACATGGGGATGCTCTCCAGCGGCGGCTGCACCGGTGACGTCTGCGAACCGGCGCCGAACACACCGTTCCACCCCTACTACGGCATGAAGATGACCAGCGAACTGGGTACCGCGGGCGACACCCTGGTCGCCGCCGCGTCCTCCGCGCAGGACGTCTCCGCACACGCCGTGCACCGTCGCGACGGGCGTCTGAGCGTCCTGCTCATCAACAAGGACCCGGACGCCGCCCGGACCGTGGACCTCGAGTACGCGGGCTTCACCCCGTCCGCCGCCGCACCCGAGGTCAGCCGCTACGCGCGCGGCGACGGCGACATCACCGACGTCACCGACGGCGGGGCGTCCGCCTCCCGGGTCACCGTGCCGCCGTACGGGATGCTCGCCCTCACCCTCACCCCCCGAGCCGGCACCGGGCCCGGTGCCTCCGACGCCGGGACCCCGGGGACCCCGCGGCTGGAGGCGGTCACCGACACCACCGCGCGCCTGTCCTGGGAAGGTGCGCGGGGCGCCGCCCGCTACCTGGTCCAGGCGCGCGACGGCGCCCACACCCGGCTGGTCGGCGAGACCACCGGCACGTCCGTGACCCTGCGGAACCTGCCTCCGGGCAGCACCCACACGGTCAACGTGCTGGCGGCCGACGCCTCGGGACGGCCTTCCGCCCCCTCCGCTCCGCTGACCTTCACCACCGGCACCCCGTCGGACGCCGCCTGCGCGGTGACCTACCACCGCGACACGAGCTGGGGCAACGGCTTCGTGGCCACGGTCACCGTCCGCAATCTCTCGGACACCCCGATCACCGGGTGGACCGTGGACTGGGACTGGCCGACCGACCGCCAGTCGGTGTCCTCCGGCTGGAACGCCACGTTCCACCAGACCGGCCGGCACGTACGGGTGACCGCCCCCGAGGGTGCCGGGCCGCTGGCCCCGGACGGCGGGTCGACGGCCTCGTTCGGCTTCGTCGGCGCCAACGACGGGCCCAACCCGCGGCCGACGGCCTTCCGCCTCAACGGCACCGTCTGCTCGGGCGGCGGCTGACGCCCGGCCCGCCCGGGGCCGGCGGGGCCTGCCGCGGGTGACCGGCCGCCCGCGGCAGGCCCCGCCCCGCACGGGCGGGCCGGGAGAACCGCCCGGCGGGCGGGCGGCACGGCCGTCCCCGCCCCGCCGGAGGAGGGCCGGGTGACGTGGGGGAGCCCTTCCGGGGCACTCGCCCACCGAGGGAGGCAACGGTCCGGTGGCCGAGCGGTCCGTCGGACGAGAGAGGCGGGAAGGGCCGGTGGTGCGCGTGCGTGAGGGCGTGGCCGTGGTCACCGGGGCGTCCCGTGCCGCCGGGCGGGCCGCCCCCGGCGGGGCGCACCACCCGCCGGGCGCGGAGCCGGCCCGCGCCCGCCGCCCGGCCGGTGGGCGCGACCGGGGGCGTACCGGAGCGCCGGGACGCCCGCGCGGGCACGGGCGCGGCCGGTACCCGCCGCGCCACTCCTTCCGGGCCTTCCGGATCTTCCGGGCCCTCCGAGTACGGCTGCCGGGTGGGACATGGAACCGCTTCTGATCACCTTCGGGCACGGCACCGCCGACCGCGACCGGATCGCCCGGCTGCTCCGGGACGCCGGCGTGACCGCCGTCGTCGACGTGCGCATCGCACCGGGCAGCCGTCGCGATCCGGACGTGGCCAGGGAGCGGCTGAGCTCCTGGATGCCCGAGCAGGGGATCGCCTACCGGTGGGAGCGGGACCTGGGCGGCTTCCGCAAACCGGCTCCGGACAGTCCGGACGTCGTCTGGCGCAACGCGTCCTTCCGCGGCTACGCCGCGCACACCAGGTCCCCCGACTTCGTCGCCGCCGCGGAACGGCTGCTCGACCAGGCGGCCGTGGCGCGTACGGCCGTGATGTGCAGCGAAGCGGTCTGGTGGCGCTGCCACCGCCGTCTGATCGCCGACTTCGCCGTCCTGGCGCGAGGGACACCGGTCGGCCACCTGATGCACGACGGGCGGACGCACCCCCACACACCGACGCCCGGGGTGCGGCTGCGCGAGGACGGCCTGCTGGTCTACGACGACCTCACCGCGGCCGGCGCGTCGGGCGCACCGCCCGGGAGCGGGCGGCGTCCCGGGTCCTGAGGCAGGCGGTGCCGACGTCCCCCCGGCCGCCCGCGCGGGGCGTGGCGCAGCCGTGGGAGCGGAGGGCGCTCCGGCCGTCGCCGAGGACGTCCCGCCGCCCGCCGCGGTGGGCGCACACCCCGCGGACGAGCAGATCACGCAGCACGGGTACGCCGGTGTCCACGACGGCAGTCCGTTCTGCTCGCGGTGCTGCGTCTTCTTCCCTATGGGCCCCGGGCCGCCGGCGGCAGTCTGCTGCGAAACACCGCTTGGAGGCTCACAGTGACAGCAGGCCCGGCCCACGACAGGGCTCCGAACGACGTCGACTCCCACACGGCATCCTTCGCGCAGCGCCGACTGTGGTTCCTGGACCAGTTGGCCGGTTCCTCCACCGGATCCATGCTGCCGCTGGTCCTGCGGCTGCGCGGTCCGCTGGACGCGGCCCGGCTGGAGCGGTCGCTGTCCGGGATCGCGGCGCGGCACGAGGTGCTGCGCACCCGGTTCCGCGCCGTCGACGGGGAGCCGGTACCGGTGGTCGACCCGCCCACGGGCATCGAGCTGGAGCGCATCGAGGCGGACGGACCCGAGGAACTGTTCACGCGCCGGCTGGGACGCCCCGTCGACCTGTCCGCGCAGCACCCGGTGCGGGCGGTGCTCGCCCGCACCGCGCCCGAGGAGCACCTGCTGCTCGTCGAGGTGCACCACATCGCCGTGGACGGCTGGTCGTGGGGCGTCCTGCTGGACGAGCTCGCCGCCGGCTACCGCGGCGAGACGGTCGCCCCGCCCGCCCTGCGCCACACCGACCACGCCCGCGCCCAGTCCGAACGGCTGCGCGGCGAACGGCTGGAGCGGCTCCTTGGCCACTGGCGCGAACGGCTGCACGGCCTCACCCCGCTCGACCTGCCCACCGACCGCCCGCGTCCGCGCGTCTGGGACGGCTCCGGCGACGTGGTCCGTTTCGACCTGCCGGCCGACCTGGTCGCCGCGGTCGACGCCCTCGCCCGCACCCGGCGCGTCACCCGCTACACCCTCCTGCTCACCGCCTACCAGGCGCTCCTCGGACACTGGGCGGGCCGCACCGACGTCGCCGTGTGCAGCACGCTCGCCGACCGGTCCCGGCCCGGCGCCGACAGGCTCATCGGCCCCCTGGTCAACACCGCCGTGCTGCGCGCCGACCTGTCCGGCGGCCCCGGTTTCACCACCCTGCTGGACCGGGCGCGCGGCCGCGTACCGGTGGACCTCGCCCACGCCGAGGCCCCCTTCGACCTCGTCGTCGGCGCGCTCGGCGGCACCCGGGACCTGTCCCGGCACCCGCTCGCCCAGGCCTCCTTCACCCTGCTCAACGCGCCGATCAGACCGGTGCGGATGCCCGGCCTGGAGGTGACGCTGGTCGAGCCGCCGCTGGCCGAGACCCCGCTGGACGTCTTCCTGGACCTGACCCTGCGGACCGACGGCAGCATCGCCGCCGTCCTCCAGTACGCCACCGCGCTCTTCGACGCCGCCACCATGCGCGCCTTCGCCCGTTCCTACACGGCCCTGCTCGGGGCCGTCCTGGCCGGCCCCGACACTCCCGTGGCGGACCTGTTGCGCGCCCTGCCCGACGTCCCCGGCGGACGCGGCCGTCCCCGCCCCGACTGGCACCGGGCGCCCGACCGCCCGGCGGAGCCCGCGCCGCCGGTCGCCTTCTCCGGCCGTCCCGACGCCCTCGCGCTGCGCTGCGGGGAGGACGGCGTCAGCTACGCGGAACTGGACGTCATGACCGGCTCGCTCGCCGCCGCGCTGCGGGCCGCCGGGGTCACCGCCGGCGATCCCGTGGGCGTGCTCCTGCGCCGCGGCCCGTGGTCGGTCGCCGCCATCGAGGGCGTCTGGCGGGCCGGAGGGGCCTATGTGCCCCTCGACCCCGAACTCCCCGCCGAGCGGCTGCGGTACATGGCCGAGGAGGCCGGACTGGCCTGTGTGGTCGCCGAACCGGCCACCGCCGACGCCGCCGCCCGGCTCGCGCCGGCGACGGTGGACGTCACCGCGGCCGACCCGGTCGCGGACGGTCCCCGCCACCGGCCGCACCCCCGCGAACTGGCCCACGTCGTCTTCACCTCCGGGTCCACCGGCCGGCCCAAGGCCGTCGGCGTCGAACACGCCGCCCTCGCCTCGCACGTGGCCGCCGCCCGGCGGCGCTTCGGGATCACCTCCGCGGACCGGGTGCTGGCCTTCGCCTCCTTCGCCTTCGACGCCTCACTGGACCAGGTGCTGCCCGCCCTCACCTCCGGCGCCACCGTCGTCATGCGGCCCGACGAGCCCTGGCTGCCCACCCAGGTGCCCGAGATCGTCCGGCGGCACGGCCTCACCGTCGTCAACGTGCCCCCCACCTACTGGTCGGAGCTCACCCTCTCCCTCGACCGGCGGCAGGCCGCCGTCCTGGGCTCCCTGCGGCTGCTGATCCTCGGCGGCGAGAGCGTCCCGGCCGACACCCTCGCCGCCTGGCGCGCCGCCGTCCCCGGAGTGCGGGTCTGCAACGCGTACGGGCCCACCGAGACCACGGTCACCGCCACCACCCACGACGCCGACGGCCCGCCGGGGGACACCGTGCCCATCGGCCGGCCCCTGGGCGACCGCCGCGTGTACGTCGTCGACGCCGACGGCGAGCCGGTGCCGGTCGGCGTCGAGGGCGAACTCCTCATCGGCGGCACGGAGGTGGCCCGCGGCTACCTCGGGCGCCCCGCACTGACCGCCGAGCGCTTCGTGCCCGACCCCTACGGGCCGCCCGGCGGCCGCCTCTACCGCACCGGCGACCTCGCGCGCTGGACGCCCGGCGGCGAGCTGGAGTTCCTCGGCCGCCGCGACGACCAGGTCAAGATCCGCGGCTTCCGGATCGAACTCGGCGAAGTGGAGACCGTGCTGCGCGCCTGCCCGTCGGTCGCCGCTGCCGCCGCCCGCCCCGACCGGGCCACCGGACGCAGCCTGACCGGCTACGTCGTACCGGCCCCGGACGCGCCCGCGGCCCCCGACCGGGCGGAACTGCGCG
>NZ_MSGP01000859.1 GCF_002078235.1 Streptomyces viridosporus | reverse complement strand
CGCCGGCCAGCGCCCGGGCGCTGGCCGGCGCGGGCGTCGAGGTGCACTGGCCCAGGGAGCTGGTCCGCGGACTCACCACCCGCGCGGAGATCGGTCCCGCGGACGGCGCGCCGGAGTCCGGAAGGGCCGACTTCTCCCCGGGGCCGTCGTCCCTGTCCGCCGACGCGCTGCTCGCCTTCGACTGGTCGTTCGCCGTGGGCGACCGGCTCCTCACCCGCGAGGAACTGGACCGGCTCGCCGAGGCGAACCGCCCCCTGGTGCGGCTGCGCGACCAGTGGGTCCTGATCGACCCTCAGGAGGTGCTGCGCGCCCGGGCCCGCCGGAGCCGCGGGATCACACCGCTCGACGCGCTCGGCGCGGCCCTGACGGGCTCGGTGGAGGTCGACGGCAGCCGGATCGAGGTGCGCGCCACCGGATGGCCGGCGGCGCTGCGGGACCGGCTCGCGGACCCCGAGGCCCAGGAGCCGGTCGGGCAGCCGGCCGCCCTCGCCGCCACCCTGCGGGACTACCAGCGGCGCGGCCTGAACTGGCTGGCGCACATGACCTCCCTGGGCCTGGGCTGCTGTCTCGCCGACGACATGGGCCTGGGCAAGACCGTCACCCTCATCGCCCTGCACCTGCACCGGCAGAGCGATCCCGCGGCGGCGGGGCCCACCCTCGTGGTCTGCCCGACCTCGCTGATGGGCAACTGGCAGCGGGAGATCGAGCGGTTCGCGCCCGGCACCCCGGTGCGCCGCTTCCACGGGGCGCGGCGCGACCTGGACGGCCTGGCCGACGGCGAGTGCGTGCTCACCACGTACGGCACGATGCGGCTGGACGCGCCCCGGCTCGCCGAGGTCGCCTGGGGGATGGTCGTCGCCGACGAGGCCCAGCACGTGAAGAACCCGTACTCGTCCACGGCCCGGCAGCTGCGTTCCCTCGGCGCACGCGCGCGCGTGGCGCTCACCGGCACGCCGGTGGAGAACAACCTGTCGGAGCTGTGGGCGATCCTCGACTGGACGACGCCCGGGCTGCTGGGCCGGCTCGGCACCTTCCGCAGGCGGTACGCGGACGCCGTCGAGGGCGGGCAGGACCCGGCCGCGGCGGACCGGCTGGCCCGGCTGGTACGGCCGTTCCTGCTGCGTCGCCGCAAGTCGGACCCGGGGATCGCCCCCGAGCTGCCGCCGAAGACGGAGACCGATCACGCCGTGTCGCTCACCCGGGAGCAGGCGGGGCTGTACGAGGCCGTGGTGCGCGAGGCGCTGGCGGAGATCTCCGGCGCGGACGGCGCGGCCCGGCGCGGGCTGATCGTGAAGCTGCTGACCGGCCTGAAGCAGATCTGCAACCACCCGGCGCAGTTCCTCAAGGAGGAGCGGCCCGTGGTCGCGGGACGGTCCGGGAAGCTGGAGCTGCTCGACGAACTCCTCGACACGGTCCTCGCCGAACGGGCCGGCGTCCTGGTGTTCACGCAGTACGTGCGGATGGCCCGGCTCCTGCAGCGGCACCTGGCCGCGCGGGGCGTACCGGAGCAGTTCCTGCACGGCGGCACGCCGGTCGCCGAGCGCGAGGCCATGGTGCGCCGCTTCCAGGACGGCGAGGTCCCGGTCTTCCTCCTGTCGTTGAAGGCGGCGGGCACCGGTCTGAACCTCACCCGCGCGGAGCACGTCGTGCACTACGACCGCTGGTGGAATCCGGCGGTCGAGGCGCAGGCGACCGACCGCGCGTACCGCATCGGCCAGACCCGGCCCGTGCAGGTGCACCGGATCATCGCCGAGGGAACGGTCGAGGACCGCATCGCCGAGCTGCTGGTCCGCAAGCGGGAGCTGGCCGACGCGGTGCTGGGCTCCGGCGAGGCGGCGCTCACGGAGCTGACGGACGCGGAGCTGGCGGAACTGGTCGAACTGCGAGGAGGACCGCGATGACCCGGTACGACGATGACCAGGCCGACGGTGAGCGCACCTTCGCCGCGCTGCTGCCCGTGCGGGGGCGGGGTTCCGTGCGGACGTGGTGGGGCCGGGCCTGGCTGACCGCGCTGGAGGGCACGGCGCTGGACGCCGGACAGCTCAAGGCGGGCCGCGGGCTCGCGCGCGCGGGAGCGGTCGGCGCGGTGTCCGTGCGGCCGGGACGCATCACGGCGGTCGTCCGGGACCGCGACGGGACGGCCCACCGGGCGGACGTCCTGCTGCAGGAGCTGTCCGGGGAGCAGTGGGACCGTTTCCTGGCCATGGCCGTCGAACGGGCCGGGCACGTCGCGGCGCTGCTCGACCGGGAGATGCCGACGCACCTGGTCGAGGACGCGGAACTGGCCGGGGTGGAACTGCTGCCGGGCCTCGGCGATCTGGAGCCGGAGTGCGACTGCGGCGCCTGGGACCACTGCGGTCACACGGCGGCGCTCTGCTACCAGGTGGCCCGGCTGCTGGACCGGGACCCGTTCGTCCTGCTGCTGATGCGCGGACGCGGGGAACGCACCCTGCTGGACGCGCTCCAGGCGCGCGGTGACGCGTCCGCCGGTCCGCCCGCCCGGCCGGAGGGCGTGGACGCGGCCGAGGCGTACGCGGCCGGGGACATCCTGCCCCCGCTGCCCGACGTTCCCGCGCTTCCCGCGGAGCCGGGAACTCCGCCGTCGCTGGACACGGAGACCGCGCCCGGTGCCGGGATCGACCCGCGTGCGCTGGAGTTCCTGGCCGGCCGTACCGCGGCACAGGCCCACCGCATGCTGGCCGAGGCGCTCGGGGAGGGGCACGGGCCGCGGCCCGGGGAACCGGAGCCGACGGTGGCGCGGGACGCGGTGCGGCTGGCCGCCGGGGACCCCGGACGGGCCGCGGCGGACCGGCTCGCGGACGGGTCGGGGCGCGGCCGGGAGGGGCTGGCCGTGGCCGTGCGGGCCTGGCGGCACGGCGGACCGGCGGCGCTGGACGTGCTGGACGGGGAGTGGACGCCGGACGCCGGGAGCCTCGCCCGCGCGCGTGCCGCGCTGGGGGCGGCCTGGGACGAGGACGAGCGGCCGGCGCTGCGGGCCCGGGCCGACCGGTGGACGGTCGTCGGCGCCTGCGTCCAGCTGCGGCTGGGACGCGACGGCCGGTGGTGGCCGTACCGCAAGGAGCGCGGCCGGTGGGTCCCGGCGGGGGGCGCCGCCCGGGACCCGGCGACGGCACTGGCCTCGGCGGAGCGCGCCTTCGGGGAGTGAGCGCCGCCCCGGGGCACGCCCGGCGGCCACGGCGTCAGGGCACCCCGGCGTCCCCCAGGGACGGCAGCAGGGATTCCAGACCGCTCGGCAGGTCGCTGGGCACTCCGCTCGGCAGCTCGGTGGGGAAGCCGGACGGCAGCTCCGTGGGGAAGCCGGACGGGAGCCGGCTCGGCAGATCGCTGGGCAGCTCGGAGGGGATGCCCGGCGGCAGGTCGGGCAGGCCGCCGGTGTCCGTGCTGCTCCCGGTGGGCTCCCCGTCCGGCGAGTCGTCGTCGCCCGAGGCCGTCAGCACGACGAAGACGACGGCCGCGACGGCCACGATCGCGGTGAGCAGGACGAGCACCATCCTGCGCCCGCCGGGGCCGCGTTCCGGTCCGCCCCGGTCGTCGGGCGGCCCGGGCGGCCGGGGCGGCGGCGCGCCGCCGTGCGAGGGCGGTCCGAAACCGCCGTCCGGGGGCGGTGTGCCGTCCGGCGGGCCGGACGGCGGCTGGGGCGGTACGGGTGGCGTGGCCATGCGCACCATGGTCGCCGCGGGCACCCGGCCTGCGCGAGGGCGCCGCGCGGAAGTTGACGCGGACTCAGGGCACCGGTGCCGTGCTTCCGGCGTATTCCGTACGGAGAGCGCGCCGTGCGGAACCGCGGCGCGCGGAACCGCGGCACGCGCGGGGGCTCCGGCGCCCGCGCGGGCGCCG
>NZ_MSGP01000858.1:191-699 GCF_002078235.1 Streptomyces viridosporus | reverse complement strand
CGCACGGCCCGGCTGTGAGCCAGCGGTCGTTCAGGCGCAAGAGCGGCGGCTGAGTCGATGAGTCCCGCGATCTAACCGCTTCACCGGCACTCGCGCGTCCCGTGCAGTGGCCCGCGATGTGCGCATGCCCGTGCGCGCGTCGCGGGCGGGCGTAGCCGGCGGACTCGCCTGGGGGAATGGCCCAGATGCGGTTGGCTCGGGTCGGTGGCGCCGCCGAACTGGAATTCCGGGATGAGGGCACTGCCTTGTCCGAGGGTACGCGGCCGGTGTCACGCACCTGGTGTGCCCCCGTACCGCTGTGAAAATCGACCGCGGTTGTCCGGGGCGACGGTAGGCAACCGCGTGGCAAGGACATCCGTTCCCCGTCCTGCTGCGGCTGATCGACGCACAGTCGGTCGCGTTTCCGGCCGCGGTCGCCTTCGTGCCCAGCCGCGACGTGCAGGTGCCGCCCTGCCCCGAGTGGACGCTGTCCGATCTGGTGCAACATCTGGGCGGGGTGCACCGCCGC
>NZ_MSGP01000858.1:0-152 GCF_002078235.1 Streptomyces viridosporus | reverse complement strand
CGCCTCGCCGAGGGCGGCGGCTTCGCCACCGACCGGTCCGGGCGTGCCCGACCTCGATGCTCGCGGGGCCGCTACCGGAACCGCGGACCGTGCTGCCTCGCTGTGGCTCAGGCGTCGATGATGACGGGGATGATGAGGGGCTTGCGGCGGTG
>NZ_MSGP01000857.1 GCF_002078235.1 Streptomyces viridosporus | reverse complement strand
AGATGTGTATGAGGGACAGTCGCGGGGGCCCGCGGGGGCGGGGCACGGCGGGCGCCGCGAGGATCACATTGACCGGGCGCGGCCTTCCCCGGAGGGTTGGCCGTATGCGTCGAAGATCGCCTCCGCCCGCGGTGTCCGGTCCGGCTCGCTGCCGCGAGGAGCCGCCGTGCAGGGGGTCCTGAGCGGGTTCGCCGTGATCGCGGTCGTCATCGGCGTCGGCTACGTCCTCGGCCGCCGGGGGCGTCTCGGGGGGCAGGGCGGCGAGGTCCTGACCACGCTCGCGTTCCATGTGGCGTCCCCGGCCCTGCTGTTCACCACACTCGCCCGGGCCGACCTGTCGGTGGTCTTCTCCGGCCGGCTCCTGGTCACGGCGCTGAGCACGGCGGCGGTGGCGGGCGTCTTCGTGGCGGTGGGTGTCGTACGCCGCTGGGGCGCGGGCCGCACCACGATCGGCGCCCTGTGCTCCGGCTACGTCAACGCCGGCAACCTCGGCATCCCGATCGCCGTGTACGTCCTGGGGGACGCCTCCCTCGTGGCGCCGGTGCTGCTGTTCCAGCTCGTGGGGGTCACGCCGGTGGCCCTGACGGTCCTCGACCTGACCACCGCGGGCGAGAAGGGCCCGCTGTGGCGGCGGCTGCTCACGCCGTTGCGCAATCCGATCGCGGTGGGGTC
>NZ_MSGP01000856.1 GCF_002078235.1 Streptomyces viridosporus | reverse complement strand
GTACGCAAGTTCGCCGGAACTTCTGGGGGGCGGGGGACGGCACGGGGAGGGGGCGAGCCCCTGGGATCAGCGTGAGGGCGGTGGGCCGCCGGGGAGGGACTGCGTCGGCGGTGTCGTGGCCTCGGAGCAGTCCGCGGGGGCCGAGCCCGCCGTCGCGGGTGTGTCCGCGGGTGCCGGACCCGCCGTCGCGGGCGTGTTCTCGGACGCCGGGTCCGCGGGCGCGGGTGTGTCCTCGGAGGCCGGGCCCGTGGTCGCAGGCGTGTCCTCGGGGGGGCGGTGGCGGCAGCTGGGAGACTTGCCGTGGGCCTCGGCGTGGATGCGCTGTTTCATCGTGGGGGGTAGGGCGGTGAGGAGGGACCAGACGAACGGCACCGGTTCCGGCGCGGTCGCGTTCGGAGCGCTCTCGCTGTTGCGCGTCGGCTCGGTCTGAGGTACGGCCGCGGAAGCGGTCGTGGTGATGAGTCCGAGCGCCGTGCAGAGCGCGAGAAAAGCGGTGACGAGGGCGGTCCACAGCGTCATGACCTTGTTCCGGGCCATGATTCCTCACTTTCGGGTTGGGCGATTTGCGTACTTTCCTCATCATGTGTATGGGGGGCTCGAAGTGGGGGACCGACGCCCGTGGCGCGTGGATGTTCAGACGAACACCACCCGGATGGGCGCAAGTGGGGCGAAAAAGAGAGGAGGCGGGAGGGAAGCGGTGAAAGTGACCGTTCGTGAGGGCACGATCACCCTCCGCCCGGAACGGCGCGGCCCGCTCCTATTGGGCTGTGCCGGAAGGCAGTTGACGGGCCGATGCAGGTCACCGATCGGTATCGACCGGTGTGTATAGTCGGGCGCCAGAGGTCCCCTACGTCAAGGAAAGACGAGGTCGCGCGGTGAAGAAGCTTCTCCTGGTCGCACTGGCCGCCATCGGCGGGCTCCTCGTGTACCGCCAGATCCAGGCGGATCGCGCCGAGCAGGATCTGTGGACGGAGGCGACTGACTCCGTGCCCACGGGTTCGTGAGTACCGACATCCGACGCTGAAGAAGACCCCGGCCGTTCTCACGGCCGGGGTCTTGTTCGAGGCAGACCTCGTCGAAGAGCCTCGTGCGGACCTCGTCCGGGGGCAGGATGGGCCGCGGTGCGACGTCCGGGCGACGACGAGGGGTGGCGCGTGAGGGATCGGCGGGGCAGGGCGCTGGGGCGCGCACGTGCCGGACACGGTCGGACGACGGCCACCGGGCGCCTGGGCGCGGTGACGCTCGCGGCCGTGGTGGTCATGGGGCTGGGAGGCGGGCCGCCGGGACGGCAGGACCTCGCCGCCGAGCCCGCCGGAACCGCTGATGCCGCCGGTGCCTTCCGGTCCGCCTCCGGGGCGGCCGGCGGTGCGTACGCCTTCGCCGAGGGCGCGCAGAGGGTGGACGGGGCCGTGAGCACCGCGGACGCCGTACGACTGGAGACCGGCCACACCTACCGCAGCGTCCTGCCGGTGAGCGGCAAGGCGTACTACCGCCTGGAACTCGACGCCGCCTCGAACACCTACGTCTCCGCCACCGCCGTTCCCCCGGCCGGCCGCGCCGCCTCCGTCGTCGACGGCGTCAAGGTGTCCGTACAGGACGGTGACGGCCGCTCCTGCGACGTGGACACGGCGAGCTTCGGCGCCGCCGGCAGCTCTCATCCGGTCGCCGCGTGGGCCGTGCGGGAGATCTCCCCGAAAAGATCCCTCTGCAAGGAGCCCGGCACGTACTACATAACCGTCGAACGCGCCGACCCGGACGGCACGGGCTCCAGCTCCCCCGGACCGTGGGAGCTGGAGCTCACCACGGCGTCGGAGCCTCCCCTGGAGCGGACCGGTGCGACGAGTGCGCCGCCGGAGTGGAACTCCGCCCCGCCCCGGCCTGTCGCGGGGGAGCCCGAACGGCGCGCGGGAGGCGCGGGATTCGCCCGGGCGACCTCCCTCGGCGAAGGCGTCTGGCGGGACGACATCCGCCCCGGTCAGACCCTCTTCTACAAGGTCCCGGTCGACTGGGGCCGGCAACTCCACGTCACCGCCGAACTGGGCAGTTCGGACCCGGGCGGCAGGGGGTATGTCGCCGCCGCCCTGGACCTGGACCTCTACAACCCCGCGCGCGGTCATGTCGCGGACGTGGGGGTCGGTTACGGCGGCAGCCAGAAGTCGAGGGCTCTCGCTCCCCTGCCGCCGGTCGCACACGCCAATCGCCACGACGCCGTCGGCCGGGTCCGGGCGGTGCGGTTCGCCGGTGCGTACTACCTCGTCGCCCACCTCACGACGAAGGTGGCCGACCGCTTCGGGGACGGGCCCGTTCCGCTGACGCTGCGGGTGGGGCTGAGCGGTGCGGCACAGGACGGGCCCGGGTACGTGGGGGAGGCCGTGCCTCGGGACGTCTTCACGGTCACGGAGGAGGACCGGGAGGCGGCGGCCGAGGGCACGGCGGCGGGCGACGACACCGCGATGAGGGCGCTCGCCGTGGGCGGCATCGGCGGCGGGAGCGCGCTGCTGGTGGGGCTCGGCGTGTGGGTGCTGGCGGCCCGGCGGCAGGGGTCGTTCAGATCCGGGTGAGGGCCCAGAAGCCCACGGCGTAGCAGGCCAGGGCCAGGAGCAGGAGCGGGACGACGATCTTCGCCGGAGGACCGGGGCGGCGGCCGGGTCGGCGGTGGGACCGGTGGTGGGGCCGGTGGGCGGCCCCGTGTCGTGGCGTTCCCTCGCCCGCGGGCGGAACCCGCGGGCTCTGGGCGGTGTATTCAGCAGTAGAGGAGTCGGCGCCCCGGGGCGGTGGCGGTG
>NZ_MSGP01000855.1 GCF_002078235.1 Streptomyces viridosporus | reverse complement strand
CTTGAGCAGGGTCGACTTGCCGGAGCCGGACGGGCCGATGACCGCGATCAGCGACTTCTCCGGGACACCGAAGGAGACGTCCTTGAGGATCTGCTTGCCGCCGTCGACCGTGACGGTCAGATGGCGGGCGGAGAAGGACACCTCACCGGTGTCGACGAACTCCTCGAGCCGGTCGCCGACGATCCGGAACGTCGAGTGGCCGACGCCCACGATGTCGGTGGGGCCGAGCAGTTGCGAGCCGCCCTTGGCGATCGGCTGGCCGTTGACGTACGTGCCGTTGTGCGAGCCCAGGTCGCGGATCTCCATGCGGCCGTCGGGCGTCGAGTGGAACTCGGCGTGGTTGCGGGACACCTGGAGGTCGGAGACGACCAGGTCGTTCTCCAGGGCACGGCCGATGCGCATCACGCGGCCGAACGAGAACTGGTGGAACGTGGTGGGGCTGCGGTCGCCGTAGACCGGCGGCGCCCCCGCGCCACCACCGGGGCCCTGCTGCGGCGGGATGTGCGGCACGGACGGCTGCGGCGCCGCGTGCTGCTGCCAGCCCGCCTGCGCGGCGGGCTGCTGCGGCGGTACCTGCTGCTGCGGCACCTGCTGGGCCCAGCCCGGGGTCGCCCCCTGGGCCGCGTACGGCTGCTGCGGCGCGGCGGCCGGGGCCGCGACGCCGGACAGCGTCACCCGGGGCCCGTCGTTGGCGTTGCCCAGGTTCAGCGCCGTGTCGGAGCTGCACTCCAGGTGGTGGATCCGCTGTCCCTGCACGAACGTGCCGTTGGTGCTGCCGTGGTCCTCGACGACCCAACTGCGGCCGTTGAAGCTGATCGTGGCGTGGCGCCAGGAGACCCTGGCGTCCTCCAGCACGACGTCCCCCTGCGGATCGCGTCCGAGGGTGTAGGACCTCGACGGATCGAGCGTCCAGGTCCGTCCGTTTGATTCCAGTACGAGTTCCGGCACTCCATGCCCCACTGAGTTGTCCCCCGAATTTCCCCCGTCGCAGGGAGTCTAGGGATGTCGAACATCGGGGGGAACTATTTCAGGCTCGGTCCGCCGACCGGAAGCCGGGCCTTGTCACGACCGCGCACCAACGCATCCACCGTCTCCGCCCCCGGGGTTGAAATCGGCCCGGAGAGTGGTAAACCACGCGAGGGGGACGGACGCGGCCGCCGCGCCGCGGATCGGGGGGTCTGCCATGGGTGCTGCCACGAGCGCCGGAGCCGCGGAGCGCGGTACGCGCACGCCGTGGGCGGATGTCGTCATGTCCGCGGTCGCCGCGGTGAGCTGGGCCCTGATCGGGATGGCGGGGACCGCCGCGCTCGGGCTGCACCTGCTGGACGCGGACTCGGCGGGTTCCCTGGGCACGATGACGGCGGCGGTGGTGGCGCTGGGAGCGGGGGGATCGGTCACGCCGTCCGGTGACGTGTCCGCCTTCGGGCTGTTCGGGGCGGAGGCCGACACGGCCGTCGACGTCACGCCGCTGGGCGTGAGCCTGGTGGGCGCGCTGCTGCTGGCGTACTTCTTCCTGCGGTCGCTGCGGGCGGCCGGGACCGTGGTCCGCGGGAGCGAACTCCTCGCGCGCGCGGGCACCGTGGTGGCGCTGTCCGTCGCGATGGCGGGCGGGCTGGCCTGGGCCGGGCACGACGTCGTCACCCTCGACGGCGGCTCGCTGGGGCTGGACGGCCTGCCGGGCGGGGGCG
>NZ_MSGP01000854.1 GCF_002078235.1 Streptomyces viridosporus | reverse complement strand
TCTGCGCCGCTCCTCCGTGGACGACGTCGCCAAGCGGGCCGGTGTCTCCCGGGTCACCGTGTACCGGCGTTTCCAGACCAAGGACAAGCTGGTCGAGGCCACCCTGCTGCGCGAGCTCAGCCGGTTCTTCCAGCGGCTGGACACGGCGGTGGCAGCGCTGCCGGCCATGAAGGACCGGGTCGTCGAGGGCTTCGTGGTCGCCCTGCGCCACACCCGCGCCCATCCGCTCTTCGGCGGCCTGCTGCGCCTCGAACCCGAGCTGGTCCTGCCCTACCTGACCGTGCAGGGCAGCTCCTCGCTCTCCGCCACCGTCGAGTACCTGACGGCCCATCTGCGCCGCGCGCAACAGACTGAGGGGCGTCCCGACGAGGACCCGCGTCCGGTTGCCGAGCTGATGGTGCGGGTCGCCGTGTCCTTCCTGCTCAACCCCGCCAGCTGCATCGAGATGGAGGACGAGGACCAGGCCCGGGCCTTCGCCCGTCGCTACCTGGCCCCGCTGCTGGACGCCTGACCGGCCGGAC
>NZ_MSGP01000853.1 GCF_002078235.1 Streptomyces viridosporus | reverse complement strand
CGGGCCGGCGAGAAGCTCACCGCTGCGCCGGAGACGTCGGATCCCGCCGTGGTGCGGATCGCCCCGCGAGACCTGTTGCAAGGCGTGCTCTGTCCGCCGATCAACCTCTTCCACCACTTCGCGCGCAGGGACGAGACCGGATTCAGCCCTGCGATGGAGGAGGCGCTGAGGCCGCACAAGGCGCACTGGGCCCTCACGGAGGGCAGGGCGACGGACCTGGACGGTGTCATCGCTCTGGCCCCTTGCGATCGCCTGCTGGGCGTACGACGGGCGGCTTCCCCGTCGGGGTCGAGTCGGAGTGCCTGCCCGGGCGCCTTCTCCGGCACGACCGGCTCGGCGAGTTCCCGACGTGACCGCGCACGACTACGGCCACCAGCTCCTCGAGTCCGTCTCCGTCCGGCGTCGGCGTCTCCGCGACGCCCTCCTCCTCGGGGCCCAGCGGCAGTGCCGCTCGCTGGACGAGCGGTCGGGGAAGGTGTTCGCCGGGGGCGTGATCGCGGCGGTGGTGTGTGCCGGGTGCGTGGGGTCCGTTCCGACGGTGGGTCGGGGAGCCGAGGGAAGCGGCGGACGAGGCCGGGACGCCG
>NZ_MSGP01000852.1 GCF_002078235.1 Streptomyces viridosporus | reverse complement strand
CACCGTGCGCACGGTGACCGACACACTGGTCCTCGGCGGTGAGTACTCGGTCGCGTTGGCGAGCAGTTCCGCGACGAGGTGGATCAGGGGTTCGACCACCGCCGCGGTGATGCCGACATCGGGGTCGCCGGTCACCTCGACACGCTTGAACGAGACGATCCGGCCCGAAGCGGCGCGCACCACGTCGACCAGCGCCAGCGGCTTCTGCCACTGCTGGCCCGGCCACTCCCCGCACAGCACCTTGAGGCTCTGGGCGTGCCGGGCCTGCTGCGTCGCCGCGTGGTCCACCTGCATCGTGGCCTCGAGCAGGCCCGAGTCGCCGGGGTAACGTTCCGCCACGCCCGTGATCGTGGCCTGGATCCGGTGTGCCGAGGTCTGGACCCGGCTCGCCAGCTCGACCAGCGCGATGCGCTGCGACTCCTCACGCTCGTCGAGCGCCTCGGACACGTCCGAGAGCAGCTTGTCGAACCACTTGGAGAGCTCCGCCACCAGCGGCTCCCCGCTCTCCGGGGACGGGGGCACCGCGTCCCCGGAGAGAGCGGCGGGAAGCCGCTTCGCCACGAGGAACTCGGCTTCCTGGAGGGCCGCGCCGAACTGCTTGCGCACATAGGTGTGCCATTCGGCATCGCGGCGCGCGGCCTCCACCTCCCGCTCGTGTATCTCGGTGTGCAGGCGTGCCGCCTCCGCCGCGCTCGCCCGGTGCCGCCCCCTCAGGCGCACGAGGCAGCCGAGGGCCAGGAGGGAGACGGCCGCATGGACCACGGCCGCGGCCACGCCGAGGCCGGCGACGGGCACCACGGCCGC
>NZ_MSGP01000851.1 GCF_002078235.1 Streptomyces viridosporus | reverse complement strand
TGCTCGACGAGGACGGCATCGCCCTCGGGGAGTACGGCGAACCCGGGACGACCGTGCTCGCGCTGTCCGCGCTCACCGGGGACGGGGTCGGTGACCTGCGGGAGGCGCTGGCCCGTTTCGTGGTCGAACGGGGGGCCCCGGCCCGCCGGATCTCCGCGGACGTGGACGTCGCCGCGGCCCGGCTGTGGCCCGTGTACGCCACCCGCCGGCGCGCCGGGCTGAGCGAGGAGGCGCGCGAGGAGTTCTCGGACCGGCTCGCGGACGCCGTGGGCGCCACCGCGGCGGGCGAGGCCGCCGAGCGGGCGTGGCTGCGCAACGCCAACCGCGCGTGCGGCACGCCCTGGCTGCGGCTGTGGCGCTGGTGCCAGGACCGGGGCGATCCGATCACGGGACGGCAGCTCCTGCGGGGGCAGGCCGACGAGGAGATCACGGCCCGGCAGCNNGTGCGCGCGGGACTGCCGCCGGGCAGACCGCCGAGGCCCGGGTGGTGGCCGGTGGCCGTGCTGGTCCAGGCGTCGATGACGCTCCTCCAGTTCGTGGGCGGGCTGTGGCTGCTGGGCCAGATCATCGGGGTCGTGCCGCCGAACCTGGGGGTGCCGGTGCTGCTGATGGTGATCGGCATCGTCGGCGGACCGCTCATCGAGTGGAGCTGCCGCATGGCCGCCCGGGGGCCGGCCCG
>NZ_MSGP01000850.1 GCF_002078235.1 Streptomyces viridosporus | reverse complement strand
GGGCCGGGCGGCACCGGCGGCATGACGGCGGTGGGGTCGGCCGCGCCGTGCTGGGGGAGCACGGCGGTCGGGTCGGCGGCGCCGGCCGGCCCGCCGGTGTGCGGCAGGACGCTGGTCTCGCCGTTGGGGTCGTAGGAGCCCGCGCCGTGCTGCAGCACCTGCGTCGGGTCGGCGGCACCGGGCACGCCGGGCACCGGCGCGGGCGCCGGGTCGGGCGCGAGGAGCGCGCCGACGTTCTCCGCGGCGGCGATCTGCGCGGAGTTCGCGCGCACGCCGACGCCCTCGGCGACGACCCGCAGGCCGCGCGCGAGGTTCTCGGCGCTGGGCCGTTCGTCGGGGTTCTTGCGCAGGCAGCGCTCGATGACCGTCCACAGCGGGTCGGGGACGGTGGAGGGGCGGCGCGGTTCGGCGCTCAGGTGCTGGTGCAGCACCTCCAGGGCGGAGGCCCCGGAGAACGGCGGACGGCCGGTGACCAGCTCGTACAGCAGGATGCCGGCGCCGTAGACGTCGACGGCGGAGGTCTGCGGGCGGCCCTCGGCGGACTCGGGCGCGATGTACGCGGGCGTGCCGACGAACTCGTGGGTGCGGGTCAGGCCCGGGGAGTCGGCGAGGCGGGCGATGCCGAAGTCGGTCAGCATCGGGTGCATCGCGCCGTTCTCCTGCTTGAGCAGGACGTTGGCCGGCTTCAGGTCGCGGTGCACCACGCCGTCGGCGTGGCTGGCGGCGAGCGCGTCGGAGATCTGGGCGGTCAGCAGCGCGGCGGCCACCGGGGTGAAGGGGCCGTTCTCGCGCAGGTGGCGGTGCAGGTCGGGACCGTCGATGAGGTCCATGACCAGGGCCAGCAGATCGCCCTCGACCACCAGGTCGCGGACCCGGACGATGTTGGGGTGGGTCAGCCGCAGCAGGACGGAGCGCTCGCGCAGGAACCGCATCACGACGTCGGCGTCGTTCGCGAGCTCCTCCTTGAGGACCTTGATCGCCACGGTCTCGCCGGGCTGTCCGGGCACGGCCGCCTCGGCGCCCGCGGTCTCCCGCTGGCGGGCTCGCCAGACGGTGCCCGTGGCGCCGCGTCCGAGCGGCTCCTCGAGCAGGTATTTACTGCCTACCGGCCGCACGTCATGCGCTCCCTGCTGATTGCTTGGCGTACACCGTGGTCCACCGTGCTGCGGAATGTTCCGACCCACTGTAGTGCCGCCGCCCGGGATACCGGCCTGGCGAATTCGGCGTCGTCCCCCGTGGGTCCTGCCCGCCGGCGCCCGTCCGTGTCGCCCGTCCGCGCTGCTCGTTCGTGTGGTCCACCCGCGTCGCCCGTTCGTGTTGCAGGAAAGACGCGCGACCCGGTCCGTTGGTTGCCGAATGCCGGACGTGACCGATCTCAAGTGATCCCGGAACGGCCATCGGCTCCGTACCGGTCAGGCATTTTTACGGGCAGAGCCGACCAATCAAGATCATTTGATGCCGGGCGGCGGGCACGTTGTCGGCGGCAGGTGCGAGGATGCCCCCAGTACTGGCCGTACGTGCGCGTGTGGCGGTGGGGGAAGTCCGCGGAGGGGGACCGCGGGGCGGCTTCGTCCCCCTTGTCGCGAGCGCCCGCGCAGAAGGGACCGCTGACGGCGATGCAGATCCGGCTGACCGTCGTTGACCCGCTGGGTTCGTCCTCCCCCGCGCGGGACCGGGCCGCGCGCCGCGACGTGCTGGTCACGGCACCCTCCGGCACGGCCCTGGCCGCGGTCGCCTCCGCCCTGGCCGCGGCGGTCTCCGGCGGCGACGGCGCGTCCGGCTCCTCGGGCACCCCGGTGCTGTACGCCGGTGACCGGCGGCTGGACACCCAGCGCTGCACGCTCGGCGAGCCGCCGCTGATCGACGGTGCGGTGCTGGCCGTGGGCGCCCCGGGCGAACCGGAGCCGCATCCCGAGCTGGACGACGCCCCCACCCGTCTCCACGTCGTCACCGGCCCCGACGCGGGCGGGGTGCACCTGCTGCACGGCGGCGAGATCCGCATAGGCCGCTCCGCCGACGCCGACGTGCCGCTCGACGACCCGGACGTCTCCCGGCTGCACTGCGCGGTCACGGTCGGCCCGGACGGCCGGGTCTCGGTGGCCGACC
>NZ_MSGP01000085.1:876-1026 GCF_002078235.1 Streptomyces viridosporus | reverse complement strand
CGCGATACCGCTGTTACGACTGCGGGGAGTCGTTCGACGTTCCGGGTCGTAAGACCAAGTCGGTGACGACCTACCGGTCACGGCACGGAAAGGCGTGGGTGAACGGGCGAGGTCTTCTCTCCGGGGCGGAACTACGGGCCCTGTGCGACT
>NZ_MSGP01000085.1:0-844 GCF_002078235.1 Streptomyces viridosporus | reverse complement strand
GTGCGACTCGCCGAAGTCGCAACACAGCATGCGGCCCGCGCGGTGGGAGAAGCTGCGAAACGCCCTGTTCGCTGTCACGGGCGACATCGATGCACTCGACGTGCTGGAGGAGACCCGTCTCGCCATTCCCGGAGGGCACCGGGAGTCGGTGGTACGGGTACGTATCGGGCAAGGCGCTTTCCGTAGACAGCTGTTGCGCGACCAAGGTGAGCGATGCGCCTTCACGGGCCCCGCGCCCGTCACAGCCTTGGAGGCGGCCCACCTGTACAGCTACGCGCAAAGCGGAGAGCACCATGAGTACGGCGGGCTGCTGCTGCGCCGCGACATCCACCGGCTTTTCGACCTGGGGGAGATTGCGGTAAATCCCATCACCGACACGCTCGACATCGGCGCCGGGCTGCTCGCATATCCGATGTACGCGGACCTGCAAGGAAAACCGGTAGCAGTCCCCCTGCGGCCGGGACACCGAACCTGGCTCAGTACGCATTGGCGCCTCCACCGAACGGAGCCCTAGCCGGCAGCGTGCACAGGATCAGCGCATCAACCGTGGAAGTGGTTGCGCTTGATCACGGCCTTGCGGATGTTCACCGTGGTCCCGCCCCTGCCGCTCGGACCGAGGACCTGGGCGGCGATCCAGCCGCCGAAGACGACGGCGGCCAGGATGATGAGCTGGGTGACGAACGCGGTCAGGGCGGCGATGAACGAGGTGAGCAGCAGCAGCCCGCCGCACACCGCGAGGAACCCCACACCCCCGAGGGCGACGTTCACCGCCGCGCGGGAGACGACCGGCTTGGTGGCGACCGGTTCGGGCTGTGTGGGATGGATGGCGTAGCCGGTGACGATG
>NZ_MSGP01000849.1 GCF_002078235.1 Streptomyces viridosporus | reverse complement strand
CCCCGGCGGCCCGGGGTGCCGGGGTGCGCGGTGCCCGGGCCGCCGGGGTGACCGGGGCGCGGGCCGGGGGCGGTGCCGTAGCCGTCGATGGTGACGACCGCGCCGGCGGGTGAGACCGCCACGGCCGCGCTCCAGGGTCCCGACGGTTCGCGGAGCTGGTCGACGTACACCTTGACCGTCACCGACTCGCCGGGGGCGAGCGTTCCCGAGGTCCGGCTCGGGTAGAGCCAGGAGGCCCCCGTGGACACGGACCAGCGGACCGGCTCGGAGCCCGTCGCGGTGAGGGTGATCAGCGTGGTGTCGCCGCGGTGGCCGGCCGTGACGCCCAGCGCGGCGGCGCCCGCGCGGCCGGCACCGGGGACACCGGCGACCTCCACGGACACGTCCGCCTTGCCGTCCTTGCCGAACCGGGGGCCCGGCCGGGTGCCGGCGTTGCCGGTGTTCTCGTAGCCGACGCCCGCTCCCTCGCCGTCGAGGTCGACGGGGCCGCCGTCCTCCCGCGCGGAGGCCGAGCGGCCGTCCTGGGCCTCGCCCACGGGGGTGCCGCGGTAGGCGGCCCACAGCGCGAACACGGGCGCGGCGACCACGGTGGCGACGACCGTCGTCGTGACGGCGCGCGCGCGGAGGCGGTCCCTGCGGGCGATGCGGTGCTTGGGGTCCATCGGGAAGCCGCGCCGGTCGAAGCGGGGCGCGGCGGCGCGCCCGCGCGGATGGTGGGCCAGGGCGGCGTGCAGGGCCGCGCGCGGCGCCGGCAGGACGGGCAGCGCGTCCGGCGTGACGCTGGTGCCGGGCCAGCGGCCGGGGACGGCCCGTTCGGCGGTGCGGCGGCAGCGCGGGCAGTCGTCGACGTGCCGGACGAGTTCCCGGCGCAGGGCGGCGCTGAGCACGAGCAGGCGGTCGCCGGTGAGGTGCGCCACGCCGGAGCAGGCGCCGGTCTCGACGACGGCGAGCGCCGCGCGGGTGCGTTCGACCTCGCAGGCCGCGGAGGCGAGCAGCTCGCGGGCGGCGGCCGGCTCCATGCCGAGCACGGCGGCGACCTCGTGGGCGGCGAGACGGTGGCGGACGGCGAGCTCCAGCGCCTCGCGCTGCTCCGGGGCGGTGCCGGCGGCCTCCGGCCAGGCCAGCAGGGCCAGTTCGCTCCGGCGCCGCTCCCGGACCTCCTCGGAGACGGCCGGGGCGGTGGCGGTCCGGGCCTTCCGCTGCCGGTCGGCGCGGTTCCCGGCGTGGGTGGCCCGGCGTTCCTGCCCGGCCTCCGCCAGCTTGCGCAGACACGCCCAGCGGGCCAGCGCGTACAGCCAGGCCCGGCGGTCGCCGGACGCGTCCGGGGCGTGCCGGCCGCGGCGCTCCGCGAGCGCGAGGACGTCGGCCAGCGCGGCGGTCGCCGCGTCGTGGTCGCACAGCACGGACAGGCAGTAGGTGAACAGGCCGTCCAGGTACGGCTCGTAGCGCGTGGGCGGTCGCTGCGCCAGCGTGCGCGCGGCCCCGCGGTCACGCACCTCCCGGTGCGCCCGGTGCGTGCCGGTCGTGCGGGTCGGGGTCTCGGGGCCGCTGCTCGTCATCCGGCGACCGTAGGCGGCCCGGGGCGGCCCCTTCCGGAGCCCTGCGCAGTTTTAATCCGTACGGGTGAAACGATCCCTCAAATCGGGGACACGTGCCTCCCGCCCGCCGGGCCGGGCGCGGAAACCGCCCGGTCCGGACGCCCGGACGCGGCCGTCCGGGCCCCGGCGGGGGCCGGAACCGCGGGGCGTGGGGGC
>NZ_MSGP01000848.1 GCF_002078235.1 Streptomyces viridosporus | reverse complement strand
GTCCTCGCCGAGGACCTGGACGCCGAGGACCGCGCCACCCTCGACCGGCTCCTCGACCCCGCCGACCGGGCGAGCCTGCACCACCGCCCGGACGTCTTCGTCCTGGCGGCCCACACGGTCCACGCGGCCGTGCGGCCCGTATGACGGCGCCGCTCGGCTTCGAGGACCCTCCCGTGCGACGGCCCCCCGCACTCTGCCGAAGGGCGTGGGGAGGCCGTCGCACGCGGGACGTCAGGCCCCGTTGAACTCCGCCGGGTCCAGGCCCAGCCGCCGGTCCTCGTTCAGCGCGCTGATCGCGGCGAGGTCCTCGGCGTCCAGGCTGAACCCGAAGACGTCGATGTTCTCCTCGATCCGGGACGGCGTCACCGACTTCGGGATGACGACGTTGCCCAACTGGATGTGCCAGCGCAGGACGACCTGGGCCGGGGTGCGGCCGTGCTTCTGGGCGATCGCCACGATCGCCGGGATCTCGAGGATGCCCTTGCCGGAGCCGAGCGGCGACCAGGCCTCGGTGGTGATGCCCTGCTCCGCGTGGTACTCACGCGCGGTGTGCTGCTGCAGGTGCGGGTGCAGCTCGATCTGGTTGACGGCCGGGATCACGGACGTCTCGGCGATCAGGTGCTCCAGGTGCTCGGGCAGGAAGTTGGACACGCCGATGGCGCGGATCCGGCCGTCGGCGTGCAGCTTCTCGAACGCCTTGTACGTGTCGACGTACAGGCCGCGCTCCGGCGTCGGCCAGTGGATGAGGTACAGGTCCACGTAGTCCAGGCCGAGCTTCGACACGGAGGCGTCGAAGGCGCGCAGCGTCGCCTCGTACCCCTGGTCGCTGTTCCAGAGCTTGGTGGTGACGAAGAGGTCCTCGCGGGGGACGCCCGACCGCGCGATGGCCCTGCCGGTACCCTCCTCGTTGCCGTACGCCGCCGCGGTGTCGATGCTGCGGTAGCCGGCCTCCAGCGCCGTCGCGACGGC
>NZ_MSGP01000847.1 GCF_002078235.1 Streptomyces viridosporus | reverse complement strand
GCGTCCCTGCGGCGTGCGCCGGGTCAGCGCGTCGCCCATGGTGAACCGGCCCGCGTTGCGCAGGGGTTCGGCCAGCAGGAACATCAGCAGCATCAGGGACAGGGCGGTGCTCAGGGCGAGGACGATCCCGTCGTACCCGAACAGCGCGATGACGCCGCCGGTGCCGAGGACGGTGGCGGCGGAGATGTAGTCGCCGGCGATGGCCAGGCCGTTGCGGAAGGGGGACAGGGAGCCGTAGCCGGTGTAGAACTCGTCGAGGTCGTCGTGGTCGGGGCCGGTCATCACGCACAGCAGCAGCGTGACGGTGGCGACGGCGGAGAAGCCGACGAGGGACATGGCCTGGGCGTTCCCGCTGAATTCCGGGGTCATCGCGCGGCCTCCCGTCGGGCGTCCAGCGCGGCCTGCCGGCGGATGAGGTCGGCGAGGGGGTCGACGCGGCGGCGGGCGGTGCCTTCGTACAGCGCGACCGCCAGCCAGGTGACGGGCACTTGGAGCAGGGCGAGCAGCAGG
>NZ_MSGP01000846.1 GCF_002078235.1 Streptomyces viridosporus | reverse complement strand
TCCGGCGGCCGGGGCCGCCGGGGCACGCTACTTGGCGTCGTCCTCGGCGGCCTCGGCGGCGGCCTCGGCGGTTTTGACCGTCTCGGCGGCCTTGACGGCCTTGCCGGCGTCGCCGTCGACTCCGGCGCCGCCGTCGGCCTTCGTGCCGTCGGCGGCCTCCGGCTCCTCCGCGGACTCGTCGCCGCCACCGTCGCCGTCACCGCCGTCGTCGAAGTACGCGTCCAGGACCGCGTCCAGCCCGGTGTCCCACTCCTCGAACCGGCTCCTGGACGGCGCCTCGACCTCGAGGAAGTACCAACGGCGGTCGGGGGTGTGGACGGTGACCGTCCAGCGCTTGCCGAAGCGGGCGGTCTCCGTCTCCACCGCGCCGATCTCGTCCCAGCGGAAGTCGCACTCCTGGTCGTCCAGGCGCAGGCGCACACCGCGGTGGTCGGCGACGATCCGGGCACGCCGGTCGGACGCCTCGAAGACGGGGCCGTCGGAGGCCGTCCCCTCCTCGGGAGCGGTCTCCTCCCCGGCCTCCTCCCCGGCCTCCGTCCCGGGCACCGCGTCCTCCGGCTCCGAGGCGGCGCCCGCCGGCTCCTCCGCCTTCGGTTTCGCGTCCTCCTCCCGGTCGGACGGGCCGGACGCGGGTGCGGTGAGCCCGGGGATGAAGGCCGGGTCGAACCCGGCGCCTTCCAGGGGCTGGCTGCTCGAACCTATGCGCTGCTGCTCCACAGCGGGCAGTATGGTCGACAAACCTGTGCCGGTCCCAGTCGGCCCTCAACTTCGTTATCAGACGCCTACACGGGCACACCGGCTCACCCGGAGCTCACACGAAGAGGCTGAGCACCGCCGCGACCACGAATCCGGCCACCGACAGCACGCTCTCCAGCACCGTCCAGGTCTTCAGCGTGTCCCGCTCGCTGATGCCGAAGTACTTGGCGACCATCCAGAACCCGCCGTCGTTGACGTGCGAGGCGAAGATGGAGCCCGCCGAGATGGCCATGATGACGAGCGCGACGAACGCCTGCGAGTGGTCGCCCCCGGCGAGCAGCGGGGCCACGATGCCCGCCGTGGTCACGATCGCCACCGTCGCCGAGCCCTGCGCGACCCGCAGCACCACGGAGATCAGGTAGGAGAGGACGATCACCGGCAGGCCGACGTCGTTGAAGGTGTCCGAGAGCGCCTGGGCGACTCCGCTGGCTTTGAGGACCGCGCCGAAGACCCCGCCCGCGCCGACCACCAGCAGGATGTTGCCGACCGGCTTCAGCGAGGACGTCGAGACGGTCTCCAGGGACTTGCGGGACCAGCCGCGCCGGATGCCCAGCAGGTAGTACGCGAGGAACAGGGCGAGGGTGAGGGCCACGAAGGGGTGGCCGAAGAACTCGATCACCGAGCGGAGGGTGGACGGGTCCAGGGCGATCGAGGAGAAGGTCGCGGCGAGGATCAGGACCAGCGGCGTGCCGATGATGCCGAGGACCGTGCCGAGCGGGACCGGCGTCTCGCGCGGCTCGACCCCGGACGCCCGCTGCTCGGCGACGACGGCCTGCTTGGCCTCCTCGGCCGCCTCGACCATGTCCTGCGGCACGGCGACGAAGATCCGCTTGCCGATCCAGGCGGAGTAGGCCCACGCGGCCACGACGGCCGGGATGCCGCAGACGACGCCCATGAGGATGACCCAGCCGAGGTCGACGCGCAGCAGTCCGGCGGCGGCCACCGGGCCGGGGTGCGGGGGCAGGAAGGCGTGGGTGACCGAGAGGCCGGCGAGCAGCGGCAGGCAGTAGAGCAGGATCGACTTGCCGGAGCGCTTGGCGGCGGCGTACACGATCGGCGCGAGGACGAAGATGCCGACGTCGAAGAAGACCGGGATGCCGAAGATGAGGCCGGTCAGGCCCATGGCGAGCGGGGCGCGCTGCTCGCCGAACAGGCCGAGCAGCCGGCCCGCCAGCACCTGTGCGCCGCCGCTCACCTCGAGGATCGCGCCGAGCATGGTGCCCAGGCCGATGATGATCGCGACATGGCCGAGGATGCCGCCCATGCCCGACTCGATGGTGGACACGGCGTCCGAGCGCTGGACCGTGCCGAAGAGTTCGGTGACCGACAGGCCCGCCAGCAGGCCGACGGCTATGGAGACGCCGAGGAGGGCGACGAACGGCTGGAGCCGGACCTTGATGATCAGGAAGAGGAGGAGCGCGATACCGAGCGCGGCGACGGTCAGCAGGCCCGCCGTGCCGTCGACGAGGAGGAGCAGACCGCCGGTGTGCGGTGGTGCCTCCGCGGGCGCGGAGGCACCACCGCACAC
>NZ_MSGP01000845.1 GCF_002078235.1 Streptomyces viridosporus | reverse complement strand
GGCTGGGCGGGACCGCCGTGAGCGATGCCGGAGTCATCGGGATGCTTCATGAACAGCCTTCCGCAAGGAAACGTATCGAGGAAGGCCCGGCAGGATTGAACAGCCCACGCACAAGCGGAACCGAACAGGCAGAATCGCCCACCGCGACGACCACGCAAACGCGTGACACTAACACATGGCATAACCTCGCGCCGCTGATACCGATCGCCTCTGTGTACGGGTGCGGGCAGCGGGTCGGCCTGGAACAACCGTTCTCCTTGAAGAACGGCCCCACCCCACAGGCGAGCTGTCGAGCCCAGCCGCGCGGAAGACGGCTCACCAGCACCATGGCCCGACAGGCGGGCAGGGAATGCGTGCTGGTTGCGATGGCTCTGGGAGTGCCGGAGGTGAGGAATTCGCCGGGGAGAGGCCGCTGGCGCAGGCGATCACCACGCCAGGGCAGAGGCGACGGCACACACGGAGCGCGCGGCGTCCAGTGGCTCCTGCAAGCCGACCATCATGCAGGCAAAGCCGGTGCCTCGCCAACCAGCACACCGCGTCATCCCGAAGGAATGTGAAACTCGAATTCGGGACGGTCCCACGGCACGGCGGGCGGGTTCGCGAACGCGGTCCCGGTCCGCACCGCACCGACGCGGTGGTAGAAGTCCTCGGCGGGAGGGTGCGACACGACCTTGAGG
>NZ_MSGP01000844.1 GCF_002078235.1 Streptomyces viridosporus | reverse complement strand
CAGCCGGGTCATGACGGGCGCGGCCACATGCGTGAACAGGGCGCGGCGACCGTCGCACTCCACGCCCCAGGAGACCTTCCGGCCGAAGCGGTGCTCGGCGTCCCGGGCGACCGAGATCCGGGCGTCCCGGGTGCGTTCCCGGAATTCCTGGATCCGGCCCTCGACCGCCGCCTCCCGCTCGGCGGGCGAGGTCGTCGGGGAGCCGGCCCGCGAACCAGCCCCGCAGTCGTTCTCGTTGCTCGCTGGTAATCATGTAATGACCATTACTCGTACTTTTCATGAACGCAAGACGTCACGGAGTGGTCTGCCGACAGCAGAATCGGAATGTTTCAGGCCGATTGACGAGCGGCCGGTATCCGGCCATCTGGCGACTTCGCGAGGGCGGCGGCCGTGCGGTTACGGGGTCGACGTCCACATCTTCCGTGACATCCCGCCACTGATTCAACACGCAATGTTACCGAAACCCACACGGTCGAGATGAGTTTCCGTCGCGGAATCGGCAGACTCCCGCTCGCCGGTTCGGCACCGACCGAGCACGGGCCGGCGACTCTCGAAACGAGCGGAAGGATGCACACAATGCGGAACACCGCGCGCTGGACCACCGCCCTCGGCCTCACGGCCGCCGCCGTCTGCGCACCCCTGGCCGGGGCCGCGTCGGCC
>NZ_MSGP01000843.1 GCF_002078235.1 Streptomyces viridosporus | reverse complement strand
TGGGTGGCCCAGCGGGTGTGGGCGATGCCGGTGGTGCCCTTGAAGCGCGCGGGGACCTTGGCCTCCAGGTCGCGCACCCGGCCCTTGGCCTTGACCGTCTTCAGGCCGGTCGCCTTCGGGGAGGTGACGGCGACGCCCGCCGAGTCGTAGCCGCGGTACTCCAGGCGCTGCAGGCCCTCGAGCAGCAGGGGAGCGGCCTCACGCCTGCCGATGTATCCGACGATTCCGCACATATGGGTAGTTCCTAGCCGTAGACGATGCGGCGCAGCTGCCGGAGCGAGAGCTCGGGCGGGGCCACCGCGCGGTATGTGAGGTCCGCCTCGATCCGTTCGAAGATCGTCGCGTTCACCAGGCCCTGGGCCTGCAGCTCGCGGTGGCGGCGACGGACGTACTCCTCGGTCGTCTCGTCGAAGTAGGCGAGCACGTCCTGGACCACGCGCAGCGCCTCGCCCCGGCTGAGGGGGGTGGACCGCGTCAGATGATCAACAAGTTCGTCGTGCACCCGTTGATCCTGAGGTACCGGAGGCGGTTTCGCAAGAAACGTGCCCGATTTCGGGCAGGAAAATGTCTCTTGGGGGCTGTCGCGAGGTCCCGGGGTCCGGGGCGGGCCGCTACATGCGCTTGAGGACCGCCTGCTTGGCCAGGGCGAACTCCTCGTCCGTCAGCACCCCGGAGCGGTGCAGCTCGCCCAGTTCCCGCAGCCGGCGCAGCAGGGCGTCGTGATCGTGCTCGGCGGGGGCAGGGGTAGGGGTAGGG
>NZ_MSGP01000842.1 GCF_002078235.1 Streptomyces viridosporus | reverse complement strand
GCGACCGGGGCGGTCCCCGCCAAGGCGGGGACCGCCCCGGTCGCCAAGAACGGCAAGGCGCTCGTCCTGCGCTTCGTGCTGCCCTCGGGGCCCGGCTCGGGCACCCTGCGCTCGGTGGCCGACCGGATCTCGAGGATGCTGGAGCGGATCGGCATCCGCTCGGACATCTCCCAGGTCGACGACGCGAGCTACTTCAAGGACCACATCGCCTCCGGCAAGTACGACCTCGCCCTGTACTCGTGGCCCGCGACCGCCTTCCCCGCCACCGACGCCCGCCCCGTCCACGCCAAGCCCGTCCCGGCCGCCGACGGCTCGCTGAACGTGGAGCAGAACTACACCCGCGTCGGCACCGACCAGGTCGACCAGCTCTTCGACCAGGCCATCGCCACGCTCGACGACTCCGAGCAGCGGGAGCTGATCCGCAAGGCCGACTCCCGCATCTGGGCGGTGGCCGGCTCCATCCCCCTCTACCAGCGCCCCCAGCTCACCGCCGCCCGCAAGGACCTGGCCAACGCCGGCGCCTTCGGCCTGCGCACGCCGGTCTACGAGGACATGGGCTTCCTGAAGAAGTCCGCGCGGGGCCCGGCGGGGACGCCGGGCGCGAAGAGCGCCGGGCCGTCGTCCGGGAGCTGACCCGCGGGGTGCGCCCGACCGGGCCCACGACGCGGCA
>NZ_MSGP01000841.1 GCF_002078235.1 Streptomyces viridosporus | reverse complement strand
GACGTGGCGGCTGCCGGGCGGGCAGGGCCCTGTCCGCCCGGCAGCCGCCACGTCCGGCCGCCCGCCGCCCGGTGCGCCGTCCGGCCCTCATCCGCCCCGTCGTCCGGTCGTCGTCCCGCGCGTCGTCCGATGCGCGGGAGACCGTGCCCCGGAGGACCGCGCCCGGCGGCCCATACGCCCCGGCTGCCCCGTCTCCCCCGTCTGCCGCGTCGCCGGATGCCCCGGACGGCCGAACCGTTCCGGACCCGAACGGCACCGGCCCGGACCTCCTCCGTCCGTCCTGCGGAGGACCCGGGCCGTCCGCCCCCTCCGCAGGACGGACGGCCGCGGCCACCCACCCCTTAGGGGATGTCACAGCTCGGCCGCAATGCCGGACCCGAAGCCCGGGGCCCGGCACGCGACCCGCCAGGACCAGGTACGTTCAACAACGTGGCTGGATTCAGGATCGGACGCGGCCGGGACAACAACGGCGCTCCTCACGCGCGACCGCAACACCCCCCGTACGGACAGCAGATGCCGCCGGGGCCGTCGTACGGCTCCCCGCACGCGGCACCTCAGCCGTACCCGCCCCAGCAGCCGCCCCACGGCAGAGGCGGCCACGGGGGCGGCAGCCCCTGGCCGCAGGCGAACCGCGGCCCGGGCGGGCCCGGCGGCCACGGGAGCCACGGAGGCCACTACGGCCCCGGGGCCG
>NZ_MSGP01000840.1 GCF_002078235.1 Streptomyces viridosporus | reverse complement strand
CCACGCGCGCAGCGGTGGCGGCCGAACCCGACGTCCCCGGCAGCACCCAGTCGCTGCCCCTCCGATCCCTCACCCGTGAGCGCGCCTCCGGCGCCGTCCTCGGACTCACCCCCCGGGTCGTACGGAACTTCTCCCTCCTCGGCGTCGNNTCCGGCTGGCAGGACGTCGAGACGCACAACGCCGACCACGCGGCCGATCCGGGCACCGCGGAGGACACCTCGGGCCGGGTCCGGGGCGCCACGGCACCGCTGTGGGTCGGGCCGTCGGACGCCGTGGAGGTCCAGGTCGTGGCGGAGTCCTCGCAGGAGGCGGGGGACGGCGCCGCCGGTGCGCGGGCCGGGGGCGGTGACGGCGGCTCCCTGCCGTCCGGGCTGCGGCTCGAGCTCATCGACCCGGGCACGGCCGACGGCGCCGCGGACGGGACCCGCACCGGCGCCATGAGCGCCGAGGCCACCGCCGTCTCCGCCGCCAACGACGGCCTCGCGCCGCTCGGCGCCACCGA
>NZ_MSGP01000084.1:8880-9535 GCF_002078235.1 Streptomyces viridosporus | reverse complement strand
CTGCGCAGGCGGTCCGCGCCCCCGCCGCCGGAGCCCCGCCGCACCGCCTTCGCCGAGGGCGCGGACCGCCTGCGCAGAGCCGCCACCACCGAACCCGGCCGCCTCCGCATCATCGGCGCGGTCCTCGCCGCCCTCGTCCTCGCCTTCGGCGCCGTCACCGCCTGGCAGACGACCGACCGCGCGGCCGCCGCCGACGCCGTCCTCACCAGCAGCCAGCCGCTCACCTCGGACGCCGCCGACATCTACCGCTCCCTCGCCGACGCCAACACCGCGGCCTCCAGCGGCTTCCTGGCGGGCGGTCAGGAGACCGCCGCCTCCCGGGACCGCTACGAGAAGGGCATCCGCACCGCCGCCGACAAACTCGTGGGCGCCGCGGCCAACTCCGAGCCCGGTTCCCCGTCCGCGGAGGCGATCGCCCGGCTCAACCGCCTGCTCCCCGAGTACAAGGGCCTGGTGGAACGCGCCCGCACCTACAACCGCCAGGGCTTCCCCGTGGGCGGCGCCTACCTGCGGTACGCGAACGAGAAGATGCAGAAGGAGATGCTCCCGGCGGCGGAGGACCTCTACAAGAAGGAGAACCAGCGCCTGAGCGCCGACTACGCGGACGCGACCCCGTACCCCTGGGCCGCCATCGCCCTCGGCCTCCTCGCGCTGG
>NZ_MSGP01000084.1:0-8865 GCF_002078235.1 Streptomyces viridosporus | reverse complement strand
CCTCACCCTGGTGGCCCGCGGCGCCGAGACGAAGAAGGTCGGCGACGAGACCGTCGACGCCTACGACCACGACTTCGAGCGCGACATGGACGCCCTCGCCGAGGGCCTGGAGCGGGCGGAGCGGCTCGCGGACGACGACAGCGGCGCGCGGCCGGTCGCCTCGGCGGTGGGCGACATGACCGAGTGGCGAGAGCGGCACGAGGCCGCCCGCGAACAGGACGAGAACGGCGACTACCAGCGGGCGCTGGCCATGGTGATCGGCGCCGAGGGCACGACCGGAGAGTGCTTCGACGGCGTCGACGAGAACCTGGCCGCGGCGCTCGCGCACGAGCAGAACGAGTTCCAGCGGGCGGCCGGCGACGGCCGGGACGCGCTGACGGGCCTGCCGGTGGGCGCGGCCGTCCTCGCGGTGGCGGGCGCGGCCGGCGCGGTGCTGGGCATCGGCCGCAGGCTGTCGGAGTACCGGTGAAAGGGGGCGTGAGGGTGAACGCACGACGCTTGCGGGCCGCGCTGAGGGGCTGGGGCGGTGTGGGCGCGATGGCCGCCGCCTGCGTCCTCGCCCTGGTCCTCGCGCTGGCGCTGACCCGCGTCGGGGCCCCGGCCGACGGCACCGCCGGGACCACCGGCCGGCCCGTGACCCACGCCGTCCCGGCGCGGGCGGACGAGGAGTGCACGGACCCGGAGAAGCAGACCCTGTCCCCCTCCCGCGCGGACGGCGAGACCATCGAGGCGATCAAGAACCGCCGGGGCGAGAAGCGCAAGCTGATCGTCGGTGTCGACCAGAACAGCTACCGCTGGGGCTACCGGAACCCCAACAGCGGGGAGAGCGGACGGCTCGAGGGGTTCGACATCGACCTGGTGCACCGCATCGCCGAGGACATCCTCGGCGACCCGGACGCCGTCCAGTTCAAGGCGATCCCGACCGACCAGCGCATCCCGGCGATCCAGGACGGCCGGGTCGACATGGTGGTCCGCACCATGACGATCAACTGCGCGCGCATGGAGGAAGTGGCCTTCTCCGCGCCGTACTTCAGGACGGGCCAGCAGGTCCTGGCCCCGAAGTCGTCACCGGTCGAGGGCTACGACGGGACGCTCGCGAACCGGAGGATCTGCACGGCGGCGGGCTCCACCGCGTACGCGAAGCTGGAGGCGGACAAGAAGGCGGGCGACCTCCCGGAGTCCACCGACATCCGCACCACCGTCCCCAACCAGCTGGACTGCCTGGTGCGTCTGCAGCTCGGCGAGGTCGACGCGGTGGTCACCGACGCCGCGCTCGCGGCGAGCCAGGCCGCGCAGGACCCGACGGTCCGGCTCAAGGGCGAGGCCTTCACGACCGAGTACTACGGCGTGGCGATGAAGAAGGACGCGGACGACCTGGTCCGCCGGGTCAACCAGATCCTGGTGGACTTCCGGGAGGACACCGAGGACGGCTGGCAGGCCTCGTACGACACATGGTTGTCGGCCACGCTGGGCGGGGATTCATCGAAGTCGGAACCACCCGCACCCGTGTACGCGCGCAAGGACTGATGAGGACCGATCCCGGCCTGGACCGACGAGGCACCGCAACCACCACCAACCCCCGCAGCGAGAGGTGATCGATGGGCGACACGGATCCCACCGGGCCGGTGATGGACCGGGACGAGGTGGACCGTGCGCTGGCGCGGCTGGGCGCGGAGCACGAGGCGATCGAGACCTCGCTCCTCGCCCTGCAGGACCACGCGGGCCGAAGGCTCCTGGAGGGCGCCCGGCTCACCGGGCTCACCCAGGAGCGCTGGACGGCCGCGGAGTCGGCGATCACGCTGCTGTGGACGTACTTCGACGCGTACACGGACGCGTTGCGCACCGCCCGGGACATCCGGGCCCGCCGCCGCTGGTCCAGCCGTGAGGACCTGGTGGAGCTGACGGAACTGCTGCGCGGCGAGTGCGTCACGGTGGCGGGCTCGGCGGCCGCCACCGCGAACGCCCCGGCCCCGGACGGTTCGAGGGGCCGCCTCAGCGAGCGCTACTCCCTGGCCGCCCTCGTCGAGCGGATGAACGAGCTGTACGCCTCCTCGCTCGACGTGGTCGTCGCCGCGGACGTGGTGTGGTCGGCGCTGCCCGCCCGGATCGACCTGCTGGCCGCCGAACTCCAGCGCACCCACAAGCTCGCGCACTCCGTCGGGGTGCGTCCCGGCGAGCACCCGGCGGGCGACGACCTGGAGCGGATCACCCGCACGCTGACCCGGCTGCGCGAGCGGGTGATCTCCGACCCGCTGGCGTTCTGGCAGTCGGCCCGGGGCAGTTCGGCGCCGGGCGGCGGCCGGCCGGACACGACGGTGTACGACCGCGAGGCGCGCGCCCTGGAGGACGTGCGCCGCGAGATCGACGCGGTGCTGACGGTCCGCCAGGACGCCGAGAAGCGCATCGTCAGGCTGCGGGACGTGCTCTCCCGCGCCGACCGCACCCTCGCCGAGGCCCGCACCGCCCGCGGCGAGGTGCTCGCGAAGATCGCCGCGACGGAGGTGCCGGTCGTCAGCGGGCCGCCGACCGCGCTGCAGGAGCAGTTGTCGACGGCCGCCGAGTACCGCCGGCACGCCCAGTGGCACCGGCTGTCGCCCCTCCTGGAGTCCCTGGAGCAGAAGGCGGAGGACGAACTGCTGCGCGCCCGCGAGTCGCTGACCGCGGTCACCGCGCCCCTGGCGGTCCGCGCCGAGCTGCGCGGCCGCCTGGACGCGTACAAGGCGAAGGCGGCCCGGCTCGGCCTCGCGGAGGACCCCGTCCTGGTGGAGCGGTACGAGAAGGCGCGCCGCATGCTGTGGAGCGCGCCCTGCGACCTGCGCGCCGCCGAACGGGCGGTGCTGCGCTACCAGCAGGCGGCCGCGGACCTGCTCGGCACCACCCCGCGGGTGCCCGGCCAGGACGGACCGGGCCGGGGCGTGCCCGACGACCGGAGGGGGCCCGGCGCATGAGGGACGAGGGGGAGGCAGCCGCATGAGCCAGGCGGAGCACGAGGGCGAGGACCGGACCCACGTCCGGGACCCGCGCCGGCCGCAGGCCCCGGACCCGGGGCGGCCTCCGGGCACCTGCCAGCGTCCCGGCTGCGGCGGCGCCTACGAGGACGTCGGCGGCGGCGAACTGTACTGCGACACCTGCGGTCTGGCCCCGGTCGTGTCGGCGACGGGCATGGTCGGCTCGTCCCCGACCGGCATCACCGGCGGCGGCCGGGACTCGCGGGGCTCGTCCCGCGGCGGCACCGGCGGTTCCCGCTCCAGCGGCCGCAGCGCGCGCACGTCGTCGCAGTCCTCGAAGTCCCGGCGCTCGGTCTCGGGACGGCTCTCCCGCTCGCTGTCGGGCCGGGCCACGGGCCGCTCGGTGTCGGTGCGCAGCTCCGGCTCCGCCGCCGGCTCCTCGGGCCGGGGCCGGCTCGGCGCCGGACTGGTCGAGGTGCCGCCGATCCCGCGGCCCGACCCGCGCGCGATGGTGCTGCGGAACCCCGAGGTGCCCGAGCGGAAGCGGTTCTGCTCGCGCTCGGACTGCGGGGCGCCGGTGGGCCGGGCCCGCAGCGGCCGGCCGGGGCGCACCGAGGGCTTCTGCACCCAGTGCGGCCACCCGTACTCGTTCGTCCCGAAGCTGCGGGCCGGGGACGTCGTGCACGGCCAGTACGAGGTGGTCGGCTGTCTGGCGCACGGCGGTCTGGGCTGGATCTACCTGGCCGTGGACCGGGCGGTCTCCGACCGCTGGGTGGTCCTCAAGGGCCTGCTGGACACGGGCGACCAGGACGCGATGGCGGCGGCGATCTCCGAGCGGCGCTTCCTCGCGGAGATCGAACACGCCAACATCGTGCGGATCTACAACTTCGTGGAGCACCTCGACCAGCGCACCGGCTCCCTCGACGGCTACATCGTCATGGAGTACGTCGGCGGCAAGTCCCTGAAGGAGATCGCCAACGCCCGCCGCACCCCGGAGGGCAGGCGCGACCCGCTGCCGGTGGAGCAGGCGTGCGCGTACGGCATCGAGGCGCTCGAGGCGCTCGGCCACCTGCACAGCCGCAACCTGCTGTACTGCGACTTCAAGGTTGACAACGCGATCCAGACCGAGGACCAGCTGAAGCTGATCGACATGGGCGCGGTGCGCCGGATGGACGACGAGGAGTCGGCCATCTACGGCACGGTCGGCTACCAGGCGCCCGAGGTCGCCGAGGTCGGCCCGTCGGTGGCGTCCGACCTGTACACGGTGGCCCGGACGCTCGCCGTCCTCGCGTTCGACTTCCAGGGCTACACGAACGTCTACGCGGACTGTCTGCCCGACCCGGACACCATCGAGGTCTTCCGGCGGTACGAGTCCTTCTACCGGCTCCTGGTCCGCGCCACCGATCCGGACCCGGCCCGCCGGTTCGCCTCCGCGCAGGAGATGGCCGAGCAGCTCACGGGTGTCCTGCGCGAGGTCGTCTCCCTCCAGTCGGGCCGCGCCCGCCCGGCCCTGTCCACCCTCTTCGGCCCGGAACTGCGCGTGATGGACACGGAGTTGTTCCCCGCGCAGGACGGGGACGTCTCCCGTCTGGGCGTCCGGGCGGTCCGCCCGCGCGGGTGGAGGCCCCTCGGGCGGCCGCTCCCCGCCCCCGCGGGCGGTCCTCCCGCAGGCGGTCCCCCGGCCGTGCCGCCCGGCCTGGTCGGGCCGGTCGACTCCCCCGCCGCCGCGCTCGCCCTGCCGGTGCCGCACGTCGACCCCTCCGACCCCAACGCCGGTTTCCTCGCCGGGCTGCTGACGTCGGCGCCCGGGGAACTGGTGCACGCGCTCGCCGCCGCGCCCGCCCCGTCGACCGAGACCCGGCTGCGCCAGGTCCGCGCCCGGCTGGAGACCGGCGAGCCGGCCGTCGCCCTGGAGGTGCTGCGCGCGCTGGAGGAACAGCACCCCGACGACTGGCGGGTGGTCTGGTACCGGGGCGTGGCGGCCCTCGTCACCGCCGACCACGAGGGCGCCGCGCTCGCCTTCGACGCGGTCTACGACGCCTTCCCCGGCGAGATCGCGCCCAAGCTGGCGCTGGCTCTGTGCGCGGAGGTCCTGGGCCAGCTCGACAACGCCGCCGAGTACTACCGCCTGGTGTGGTCGACCGATCCGAGCCATGTGAGCGCCGCCTTCGGGCTGGCCCGCGTCCGGCTCGCGGCCGGGGACCGGAGCGGCGCCGTACGGGCGCTGGAGTCGGTGCCGGAGTCGTCCATCCACTACACCGCCGCCCGGGTGGCGGCCGTCCGCGCACGGCTGCGCGGGCGCACCGCCGCCCCCGGCGACACGCCGTTCCTGGACGACCTGACCGCCGCCGCCGGGCAGGTCGAGGCCCTGGGGGCGTACGGTCTGGACCCGGCACGGCGCGAGCAGTTGTCGGCCGAGGTCCTCGGCTGCGGCCTGGACTGGGTACTCTCCGGGGGCCAGGGTTCCGTTCTCCCCGCCGGGGGGCGGACGCTGCTCGGCAGCGGCCTGGACGAGCGAGGGCTGCGCTTCGGACTGGAGCGTGCGTACCGCGCGCTGGCCCGGCTGGCGACGAGCGGCGAGGAGAGGATCGACCTGGTGGAACGTGCCAACCGTTACCGCCCCCGGACGTGGGTGTAGTTGATGTCCCAGATGTCTCAGCAGGCCGCTCTGTCGAAGTGCCCGAGCTGCGAGGAGCCCCTCGAGTCGGGTGATCGTTTCTGCGGTGCGTGCGGATACGACCTGTCCGCGGTTCCCGCCCGGCCGACGGACGCGCCGACCATCGCCCTGAACGGCTCGGTGCCGCCCCAGGAGACGGCGGGCCGGGACCGCCCCCGGCCCCCGGCGCCGCCCGCCGGGCCGGCCTGGCCGGCGGGCGGTCCGGACGGCTCCCCGGCCCAGGGTGCCCCCGTACCACCGCCTCCACCGCCCCCGCCGGCGGCACCGGCCGCTCCGTCCTCCGGTGTGCGCCTCGACCGCCCGGCACAGCCCTCCGCACAGCCGGACCCGCAACCGGACCCGCAGCCGGTCCCCCGGCAGTCCGGCGGCGGGCACCCGCCGGACCGGCCCGACGAGTACCCGCTCCAGGCGCCGGACCCGCGGGTGGCCGCCGAGTCGGTGCGGTCCGCCGGCGGCCCGGTGTGCGTGGCCTGCCGCGCGGGCCGGGTGGACGACGACGGCTACTGCGAGAACTGCGGCCACGCCCAGCCGCGCGAACGGGACCACATGGAACAGGAACGCGGCCCCGTGGCCGCGGTCAGCGACCGCGGCCTGCGCCACCACCGCAACGAGGACGCCTTCGCCGTCGGCACCACCGCGCTGCCCGACGGCACCCCCGCCCACGTGGCGATCGTCTGCGACGGCGTCTCCTCGGCGACCCGCCCCGACGAGGCGTCGCTGGCCGCCTCCCGCGCGGCGAACGAGTCGCTGCTCTCCGCCCTGCCGCGCGGCACGCACCCGCAGCAGGCGATGCACGACGCGATCGTCGCCGCCGCCGACGCGGTCAACGCGCTGGCCGACGAGCCCGCGACGGCCCGGGAGCACGCCCCGCACCAGAACGCCCCGGCCTGCACCATCGTCGGCGCCGTGGTCACCGACGGCCTGCTGGTCGTCGGCTGGGTGGGCGACAGCCGCGTCTACTGGGTGCCGGTCGACCGCTCCGCCCCGGCGGCCCGGCTC
The DNA here is from genome assembly GCF_002078235.1 of Streptomyces viridosporus. GTDB lineage: Bacteria > Actinomycetota > Actinomycetes > Streptomycetales > Streptomycetaceae > Streptomyces > Streptomyces viridosporus. The sequence goes on along the minus strand of NZ_MSGP01000084.1, from coordinate 2,241 downwards.
ACCGAGGACGACTCCTGGGCCGCGCAGATGGTCGCCGCGGGCCTGATGGGCGAGGCCGAGGCCTACGCCGACCAGCGCGCCCACGCGATCACCGGCTGGCTCGGCGCGGACGCCTACGAACTGGAGCCGCACACCGCGTCCTTCAAGCCGGACCGCCCCGGTGTGGTCGTGGTCTGCACGGACGGCCTGTGGAACTACGCGGAGTCGGCCGAGGAGATGGCCCGGGTCATCCCCGCCGACGCCGCCGTGCGCCCCCTGCACGGCGCCCGGGTGCTGGTCGGTCACGCCCTCGACGGCGGGGGCCACGACAACGTAACAGTGGCCCTCGTGCCGTTCCCGGCCGTCCCCCCGGGGGCAGGATCGGCCTGAGGCCGCGTACGGGGAACCTCTCGCGGGAGCCTCGACGGGCCGGAGGGGACCGGCCCGTCATCCGTCGTCGCCCCGCGCCGCCGGGGCACCTGAGGGGGATCGAAGCAGGCATGGCCAATTTCTCGAAATCGAACGTGCCGCAGTTCTCGGTGGACGTCTACCAGAACGAGTACCTGCCGGAGGGTGCCGGCGAGGTCAACGCCATCGTCACGGTGACCGCGACCGGCGGCGGCACCATCGGCAGCGCGGTGGCGGCGCCCCACCTCTACTCGCCCGGCCGGGGGCCCTCGGCGGCGGTGGTCCTGATGGTCGACTGCTCGGGCTCGATGGACTACCCGCCGACCAAGATGCGCAACGCCCGCGACGCGACGGCCGCCGCGATCGACGCCCTGCGCGACGGCGTGCACTTCGCGGTGGTCGGCGGCACGCACGTGGCCAAGGAGGTCTACCCCGGGGCCGGCCGCCTCGCGGTCGCCGACGCCACCACCCGCGACCGGGCCAAGCAGGCGCTGCGCAGGCTGAGCGCGGGCGGGGGCACCGCCATCGGCACCTGGCTGCGGCTGGCCGACCGGCTGCTGGCGTCGGCGGACGTGGCGATCCGGCACGGCATCCTGCTCACCGACGGCCGCAACGAGCACGAGTCGCCCGAGGACTTGAAGGCGGCCCTGGACGCGTGCGCCGGGCGGTTCACCTGTGACGCCCGGGGGGTGGGCACCGACTGGGAAGTGAAAGAAGTCACAGGCATCGCCTCCGCCCTCCTCGGCACCGCCGACATCGTCGCCGACCCGGCCGGACTGGCCGCCGACTTCACGCGGATGATGGAGACGGCGATGGGCAAGGAGGTCGCGGACGTCTCCCTGCGGCTGTGGAGTCCGGTCGGCGCGACTGTGAAGTTCGTCAAACAGGTCGCGCCCACGGTCGAGGAACTCACCGACCGGCGCACCGAGGCCGGCCCCCGCGCGGGCGACTACCCCCTGGGGTCCTGGGGGGACGAGTCCCGGGACTACCACGTCTGTGTCGAGGTCCCGCCCGCGCAGCTCGGCCAGGAGATGCTGGCGGCCCGTATCTCCCTGGTGATTCCCCAGCCCGACGGCGGTGCGCAGAACCTCGGCGCGCAGGGTCTGGTGCGGGCCGTGTGGACGGACGACCTGGCCGCCTCGACGTCGATCAACCCCCAGGTCGCCCACTACACCGGCCAGGCCGAACTGGCGGAAGTCATCCAGGAAGGGCTCGATCTGCGCAAAGCGGGAGATGCCGACGGAGCAACGGCCAAACTGGGCCGCGCCGTTCAGCTCGCGAGCGTCTCCGGCAACGCGGACACTGCGAAACTGCTTGCGAAGGTGGTGGACGTGGTCGACGCCGCGACCGGTACTGTGCGACTGAAGGCGAAGGTCGAGGAGGCCGACGAGATGACCCTCGAGACCCGGTCCACCAAGACTGTTCGTGTGAAGAAGTGACCCTGAAGCGATCGAGCCCGACCCCTCGGGGTCGGAGAACCCGGCCGGAACCGGCCGGACAAGGAGAGGAGGAAGCGCCGACATGCCGACCTGCCCGAACGGACACCAGTCGGGTTCCGACGACTGGTGCGAGGTGTGCGGTCACCGCATGGCGGGTGCCGTACCTCCGCCTCCTCCCCCGCCGCCCCCGGTCGGCGGCGGCTACGGATTCCCGCCGCCCGCCGGCTCCGGTGGCCCCGGCGGCTTCGGCGGCGGTCCGGGCGGTCCCGGCGGTCCCGGCGGCCGTCCTCCGGAGCTGTGCCCGCAGTGCCGCACGCCCCGCGAGGGCGCCGCGCCGTTCTGCGAGGAGTGCCGGTGGAACTTCCTGACGAACACGGCGACCTCGTACACCCCGGCCGCCCCGCGCCCGCCGGCC
>NZ_MSGP01000839.1 GCF_002078235.1 Streptomyces viridosporus | reverse complement strand
CGCTGGCGGAGGCGGGCGGCCCGAAGCTCGTCTTCGTCCCACTGGACGGCCGGTCCGGCTACGCCCTCGAACTGCGCACCCGGGCGGGCAACGACGAGGTGGTGTGCCGTCCGGGGATCCTCATCTACAAGGTCGACGCGGACGTGGACACGGGCATGGGCCCCATCACCGTCTACGACTCCCGCCGCGACAGCGGCGGCTGCACCCGCAGCCCGAACGTCCACGCGGAACTGTCGGACGCGACGTTCGTCCCGGGCGAGAGCTTCGTGGACCGGCGGGCGGGGATCCGGGTGGCGGTGGTGTCGGCGGACGAGGACGGGAGCACGTACCGGGTGCGGGTGACACGGGAGCCCCCGAGCGCACAGGACTGAGACGGCGGCGCCGCGGGAGGGAGCGGGCGGCCCGGAGGGAACGGCACCGCTCGCCGACTACCGTAGGCCTGCCGCGATCGCCGTACCGGAGAACCGACGCCCGCCCACACCCCGCGCGACGCCCGGCAGCAGGCCGGTCCCCCGGCTTCCGCACCGGCGACCTGCTCCCGGCCGAACGCACCGTCCCCGGCCCGCTGTTCGCCGCCGAGCGGACACCGCAGGAGCGGCGGACCTGGCGGGCACGACGTGCGGC
>NZ_MSGP01000838.1 GCF_002078235.1 Streptomyces viridosporus | reverse complement strand
GGTGACCGGGTGCTCGACCTGCTCCGCGGGTACCGCGGGCGCGGTGGGCGAGGGCTTGCCGATGGAGAAGGAGAAGGCACCGGAGGCCGGGTGGCTGTCGGCGGAGATCACCCGCCAGGCCACCGTGTAGGTGCCCTCGGCGAGCCCGTCGGGCAGGTCGATCCGGGCGGTGTCGGAGGCGCCGTCCGCGTGCCGCGGCTCGCCCAGGCTCACCCGGCGGTTCTCGGGGCTGTAGACGCGGAAGGAGTCCTCGAGCAGGCCGACGGACTCCGTGAAGGTCAGGGTGACGTACCGGGGGGCGGACTCGAGGACGCTTCCGTCCTCGGGGTCGGCGCCGCGGAGGCCGGCGTGGGCGCTCGCCGGGGCCGCGCCGCCGAGGAGGAGCAGGACCAGCACGGCTCCCAGCAGCACCAGCCCCCGGAGCCGCCGGGTCCCGCGGCCCGTCGCCGCGCCCCGTCCGCCGTCGCCCGACGCCCCGTCCCGTCGGTCACCGTCCGTCGCCGCCCCGCTGCGCCGTCGCTCCACGTCGTACCCCGCCTTCCGGCAATCCGGCTCCGGTGGGGTACGGACGGGAGGCGCGGTGCGTTCACCGCGCGGCCCGCCCCCGCCGTTTCACCAGGTCGGCCGGGCCGAGACCCCTCCGTCCACCACCAGGTCGTGGCCCGTCACCCAGGACGCGAGCCGGGAGGCCAGGAACACGCAGGCGTCGCCGACGTCCTCCGGACGGCCGAGCCGGCCCACCGCGGACGCCCGCCGCCACCGGCGTACGCCCTCCGGCCAGGCGTCCTCCAGCCCCTCCCGTTCGATCAGACCGGGCGAGACCGTGTTGGCGCGGATCCCCCACGGGCCGTACTCCAGGGCCGCCGCGCGGGCGTGCATCACCACGGCCGCCTCGGACGCGCAGTAGTGGGCGTGGCCCGGTGCCGGGCTGCGCGCCTCCACGGACGCGATGTGGGTGACCGAACCGCCGCCCGCCGGCCGCATGAGCTCCGCCGCCGCCCGGGTGCAGGCGAAGACGCCGGTGGTGTTGGTGTCCACGACCGCCCGCCACTCGGCCGCCGTCATCCCGGCGAGCTCCTGGACCGGCTGCACCCCCGCGCAGTTGACCAGCGCGGTCAGCCGGCCCCCGCCCCACCGGGCCGCCTCCGCCACCAGGCGGCGGCAGGCGTCCTCGTCGGTCAGGTCGGCGCGCAGGACGACGGCCTCGCCGCCCGCCCCCGGATGCGGTCGGCGAGCTCGCGCGCGGACGACACCGCCGTGCGGCAGTGCAGCGCGACCGCGGCGCCCTCCTCGGCGAACCGCAGGGCGATGCCCCGGCCGATGCCGCCGCCCGCGCCGGTGACCAGGGCGATCTGCCCCTCCAGCAGTCCCGGCGGGCTCACGGGCGGCACAGTGCCACGATCCGGTCCGCCTGGTCCGGGTAGCGCGCCGTCAGCTCCGCCGCATCCCCGTGCTCGTAGCCCTCGTAGGTGAACCCGGGCGCCATGGTGCAGCCGAAGAGCGTCCAGGCCCCGCCCGCCG
>NZ_MSGP01000837.1 GCF_002078235.1 Streptomyces viridosporus | reverse complement strand
CCAGGGCGTCCAGCCGAGCCGGCCGGGGATGGGCGGGGTGTAGGCGCGGGTCAGTTGGCGCCGGCCGTAGATCCGCCAGGCGCGGGTGTTGGTGTCCTCAGCGGGCACGGTTGCCTCCTAGGTGGGGGATCAGGTGTGCGTGATGAGGTAGGCGGGGCCCTCGCCGCGCCGGGCTCGTTCGATGGCGTCGAGACGGGCGAAGGCGTGCGGCGCCATCAGCTCCTGCCAGGTTGCGAGGTCGTGGACGGCCCACATGTCGTGCTCGGCGGGATCGAGGCGGATCCGGCCGAGCTGGCCGGCGGTCAGCCGTCCTCCGTCGAAGATGAGCCCCACCTTGTTCAGCGGCTGGCGCGGTCCGGAGTGGAGGAAGTGCGTCAGGAGCAGCTTCGGTGTGTCCAGACCGAGTTCGAGGCCCGTCTCCTCGACCGCCTCTCGCCGCGCGGTCTGCAGCGGGTCCTCGCCCGGGGCGTCCAGGTTGCCTCCCGGGAATTGCCAGAGTCTTGAGCCGTAGACCGAGCGGAGCTGGATTGGCCGGTCGTGCTCGTCGCGGATGTAGAGGCAGCCGTACACCGTGTGGTGGGGGAGGGTCTGCGCGTACTGGGTGGGCGTCATC
>NZ_MSGP01000836.1 GCF_002078235.1 Streptomyces viridosporus | reverse complement strand
CAAGACCGCCGTCGTCGAGGGGCTCGCCCAGCGGATCGTCAAGGGCGACGTGCCCGAGTCGCTGAAGGACAAGCAGCTCGTCGCGCTCGACCTGGGCGCGATGGTCGCCGGGGCCAAGTACCGCGGCGAGTTCGAGGAGCGGCTGAAGACCGTCCTCGCCGAGATCAAGGACTCCGACGGGCGGATCATCACCTTCATCGACGAGCTGCACACGGTCGTCGGCGCGGGCGCCGGCGGCGACTCCGCCATGGACGCCGGCAACATGCTCAAGCCCATGCTCGCCCGCGGCGAGCTGCGCATGGTCGGCGCCACCACCCTGGACGAGTACCGCGAGCGGATCGAGAAGGACCCGGCCCTGGAGCGGCGCTTCCAGCAGGTGCTGGTCGCCGAGCCGACCGTCGAGGACTCCATCGCCATCCTGCGCGGGCTCAAGGGCCGCTACGAGGCCCACCACAAGGTCCAGATCGCCGACAGCGCGCTGGTGGCGGCGGCCACCCTCTCCGACCGCTACATCACCTCCCGCTTCCTGCCCGACAAGGCCATCGACCTCGTCGACGAGGCCGCCTCCCGGCTCCGCATGGAGATCGACTCGTCCCCCGTCGAGATCGACGAGCTCCAGCGCGCGGTCGACCGGCTGCGGATGGAGGAGCTGGCGCTCGACAAGGAGACCGACCCCGCCTCGCGCGAACGCCTGGAGAAGCTGCGCCGCGACCTCGCCGACAAGGAGGAGGAGCTGCGCGGCCTCACCGCCCGCTGGGAGAAGGAGAAGCAGTCCCTGAACCGCGTCGGTGAGCTCAAGGAGAGGCTCGACGACCTGCGCGGCCAGGCCGAGCGCGCCCAGCGCGACGGCGACTTCGACACCGCCTCCAAGCTCCTCTACGGCGAGATCCCGGCCCTGGAGCGCGACCTCGAGGCCGCCTCCGAGGCCGAGGAGGAGGCCGCCCGGGACACCATGGTCAAGGAAGAGGTGGGCCCCGACGACATCGCGGACGTCGTCGCCTCCTGGACCGGCATCCCCGCCGGGCGCCTGCTGGAGGGCGAGACGCAGAAGCTGCTGCGCATGGAGGACGAGCTCGGCAGGCGGCTCATCGGCCAGACCGAGGCCGTACGGGCGGTCTCCGACGCGGTACGGCGCTCCCGGGCCGGCGTCGCCGACCCCGACCGCCCCACCGGCTCCTTCCTCTTCCTCGGCCCGACCGGCGTCGGCAAGACCGAGCTCGCCAAGGCGCTCGCCGACTTCCTCTTCGACGACGAGCGGGCCATGGTCCGCATCGACATGTCGGAGTACGGCGAGAAGCACAGCGTGGCCCGCCTGGTCGGCGCCCCGCCCGGCTACGTCGGCTACGAGGAGGGCGGCCAGCTCACCGAGGCCGTGCGGCGGCGGCCGTACAGCGTGGTGCTCCTCGACGAGGTGGAGAAGGCCCACCCCGAGGTCTTCGACATCCTGCTCCAGGTGCTGGACGACGGCCGGCTCACCGACGGCCAGGGCCGTACGGTCGACTTCCGCAACACCATCCTGGTCCTCACCTCCAACCTGGGCAGCCAGTACCTGATCGACCCGGTGACCACCGAGGCGGAGAAGAAGGAGCAGGTGCTGGAGGCGGTCCGGTCCTCCTTCAAGCCGGAGTTCCTCAACCGCCTCGACGACCTGGTGGTCTTCTCCGCGCTGACCAAGCCCGAGCTGGAGCGCATCGCGAAGCTCCAGATCGACCGCCTGGCCCGGCGGCTCGCCGAGCGCCGGCTCACCCTGGACGTCACCGACGACGCCCTGGCCTGGCTGGCGGAGGAGGGCCTGGACCCGGCCTACGGCGCGCGGCCGCTGCGCCGTCTGGTCCAGACCGCCATCGGCGACCGGCTCGCCAAGGAGATCCTCTCCGGGGAGATCAAGGACGGCGACACGGTCCGGGTGGACCGCTTCGGCGAGGGCCTGCTGGTGGGGCCGAAGACGGGCAAGACACTCTGAGCACCCGGAACCGGGTCCCGGGCCCGCCGTCCCGTCCGGACGGTGGGCCCGCCCTTCGGTGGGTACCCGCAGATTGACCGGATCGAGTCAGCCCAGGGCAGACAGCCCCGTCGGGGCTTGCCACCCCCCTCCCCGCATGGGGGAGGATGGCGGGATCCGTACGAAGGGAAAATCACGGTGAGCATCGACCCGTCCTCGATTCCGAATTTCGGGGGCCAGCCCGAGCCGCAGCCCCAAGGACCGGCGGGCCCCGTCGTCCCGGATCAGGACCTTGTGAAGCAGCTCCTCGACCAGATGGAGCTCAAGTACGTCGTCGACGACGAGGGCGACCTCGCGGCGCCGTGGGAGCAGTTCCGCACCTACTTCATGTTCCGTGGGGAGGGTGACCAGCAGATCTTCTCCGTGCGGACGTTCTACGACCGGCCGCACCAGATCGACGAGAAGCCGCAGCTGCTCGAGTCCGTCGACGACTGGAACCGGCGCACCCTGTGGCCCAAGGTGTACACCCACACCCATGACGACGGCACCGTCCGTCTCATCGGTGAGGCCCAGATGCTGATCGGCATGGGCGTCAGCCTGGAGCACTTCGTCTCCTCGACGGTCAGCTGGGTGCGGGCCGCCATCGAGTTCGACAAGTGGCTCGTCGAGCAGCTCGGCCTGGAGAAGGAGATCAACGAAGCGGACAAGCCCGGGGACGACGAGGAGTAGCCGTCCCCGGCGGCCACCGCCGAGCACGACGGGCGGCGGGTACCGGCCAGGTACGCGCCGTCCGCGGGGAGAGCCCGGTCCGGACACCGGCCACCACGGCCGGCTGCCGGTGCCGGGCTCCCCGCGTTCAGGGGCCCCGCGCCCTTCAGTCGTTACGGGCCCCCGCGCCCCTCAGCCGTCGTGCGAGGTCGCGGTGCGCGGCGGCTGCGCCACCAACCGAAGGACGCCCACCGAGGCGCCGTCCGGCGGAGTGGAGGCGATGCCGACGACCTCGACCCGGGCACCCCACGCTTCGAGCGTCCTGGCCGTCTGCGCCGGAGTGACCTGCGAGAGGGGGAACGGGGTCGGCCGCGGGCGGCAACGCCGCCCCCGCTCATGTCGCTCGGCACGAGCCGATCCGTGGGGGAGGACAACCCCTGTGGAGCGAAGGTCCCGTCCCGGTCTGAGCGTCGCCGTGTGGCGCAGGAGCAGCTACAGCAATCAAGAGGGGGCGACCGCGTGGAGGTGGCCGACGGGTTCCCCGGCGTCGTCCCCGTCCGTGAC
>NZ_MSGP01000835.1 GCF_002078235.1 Streptomyces viridosporus | reverse complement strand
GCCCCGGCGAACGGTGCCTCCCCCCCGTTCCCGGTCACCCGTCGTGCGATCAGCCCGTCGTCCCAAGGGCTCGCGTCGGTCCCCGTACGACGGACGGGGCCCGCCGGACCCGTACGGCCCTCACGGAGCGGGCCGTCGGCGGTGTCGTGGCCGCCCTCCCCGGACGGCCCGGCCGCCCCACGACCGTCCTCCCCGGAGTGACCGTGCTCACGGTCGTCGCGTTCCGGACGGTCGTCGTCGCACGAGGTGTCCCCCCGGCGATCGGGGCGCTCGGTGTGGTCCTGGTCAGTGACGGCGGTCACCGGTCACCTCTCCTTCTGCAGTACGGACAGCGCGGCGATGAGTTCGGCCTGGGGTTCCGCGTGCACCTCGAGCGCGTCGAGCGGGGCGAGCCGGCGCTCCCGTTCGGCGTGCAGGATCCGGTCCATGTGCGCGATGAGCAGCCGTCCGCCCCGGTCGCGCAGCCGCAGCGCCCCGTGCGCGCCGATCCGCTCGGCGAGCCCCTCCCCGGCGGTGCGTGTCCGGCGGCCGCCCAGCAGCACCGTGGCGACCAGCGCGGCGACCGTCTCGACGTCGGGGGCGACGCCGCGGTCCAGCTCGCGCACCTCCTCCTCGGCGTACTCCTCGAGCTCCCGCCGCCAGCGCCGTACGGCGAGCCCGATCCGGTGCTCGACGCTCTCCGGCGAGGCGTCCCGGGCGGCGA
>NZ_MSGP01000834.1 GCF_002078235.1 Streptomyces viridosporus | reverse complement strand
CGCTGAGTGCGGTGCAGGCGCGGCAGGGGGTGGCGAAGTCGCCGTGGAGGGGGTCGCCGGCCTCGCGGATGCGGCGGGTGGTGAGTTTGGCCTGTTTGAGGGCTTTGCGCGCTTCGCCGTTGGTCATGGGTTTGCGTGCGGCGCGTTTGCTGCGTGCGGCGTCGGCGGCGGTGATGTGCCGGGAGATGAGGAGGGTTTCGGCGCAGCGGCCGGTGAAGCGGTCGCGCTGGGTGCTGGTGAGGGCGTCGAGGAAGTCCTGGACGAGGGGGTGCAGGGCGGGGGGTGTGTCGCCGCGGGCGGCGGTGCCGGTGAGGGTGGTGCCGCGTACGGAGAGTGCGGCGGCGATGGTGGGGAGGATGCCGTCGCGGCGGTGCAGCATGAGGGGCGCGTGGAGGCCGTCGGTGGCGCTCCAGCCGATGCGGGGGTCGCCGGTGCGGGGATGACCGATGCGGGGGTCGCCGGATCGGGGGTCGCCGGACGGGCCGGTGTGCGTCCCCGTTTGTGTCACGTTCATGATCGTCATTCCCTCCCGAGCATCCCTCGGAGGTCACAGGGTGCCAAATGGCGTGGCCGATGCGGAAGCTGGGGCGGGCGACACGCCCGGGTTTGGGCGGGCTGTCACGGGAGGGTGACGGTTGGTCACGGAAGTGGGGGGCGTGGGCCGCCGGTGCCGGTGACCGGTGTCG
>NZ_MSGP01000833.1 GCF_002078235.1 Streptomyces viridosporus | reverse complement strand
CGGTCGGGATGACCTCGATGGAGGACCAAGGGTCATCGCCGAGGCACATGACCGAGCCCTTGCCGAAGCGCTTCTCGATCTGGATGAGGGCCAGCTCGAGCGCCCTCTCGCGGTCCTGTTCTTTCATGGCGTCCGCCTGGATGGGTGGGGCGTGTCATTGCGGCCGGCGGTCCCGGGTCACCGCGCCGGCGGCCCGGGGTGTCGGTTCTGCGGCGGCCCGCGCGGGCTTCGGGGCGATGGTGCCGGGTGTCGCATCACTCCGGCTCCGTTTCACCGTCTCGGCGCCGCTCGCGGGGCTGCCGTCACTCTGTGGTCTTTTCGGTCGCCGCCGGTTGCCCCGGCGACTCTGCCGTCCTTCCTCCGGTCGCCTCGGCGGCGGTCGGCTCTTCTCTCCAGGGCAGCTCATCGACCGGGTCGTCGGGGAGCCTTGGGAGGCCGTGCCCTTCACGTCCGTCCAGGGCCGTCTCGATGGAGGCCTCCGGGCGGATACGGGAGTCGTCGTCCTGGTCCTGGTGGTCGTCCCGGTATTCGGGATGACAATCGATGCAGGTCAAACCGAGCGCAGCCTGCGGGGTCCAGGTCTCGTAGGGGTCGGTCGGAGTGGGGTCGGT
>NZ_MSGP01000832.1 GCF_002078235.1 Streptomyces viridosporus | reverse complement strand
CGGGCACCCACACGGCCGTCGACTTGTTCGAATGCCAGTTCGAAGACTGTCTGGAACTTCACGCTAAGCGCACATGGAGAAGACAATCAACACTTTTCCCCAGAAAAGTTGCCGAAAGCCCCAATTGTCAGTGCCGGGGCCTAGAATGAGCCTGCCTGTGCCCATGTCGCGGTCGGACGCGTCCGGCTCCTGCGTTTCGAGGAGGGCTGCCGGGCCGGCTCCACCACGGGCAGGGTGCCTTCCGAGCAAGTCGCCGCGGGGGAGCGGTCCGGCCTCGGCGGGCGCCGGCGGTCGGGCGCTCGTCGTGCTCCGCGGCCGGAGCGGTGACGGTGCCGTCCGTGGCAGGCGCTCATGCCGTGGCCGGCACCGACCGGCCGTCCGGGAACGGCGCCCATCCGGGTGGAGCGGTCAGGAGGCTCGGCGGGGCGTTGTTTTCTTCGCGGCGGTGTTCTCGGCGGTGGTGTTCTTCGTGGGGGCGTTCTCGGCGGCGGTCCTTTGGGCCGAGGCGGCGCCGGTCGCTGGCTTCTTCTTCGCGGTGGCCCGCTTCGCGGCCGAGGCGGCTTTCCTGGCCGCACTCTTCCCGGCTGGTGCGGCATCGACGCGGCCACTCCGCACCGCTTCCAAACTGCTTTGCAGCAGGGCCGTGAGGTCGGTGACGTCGGCGTGATGCGGGGGCGCCGCCTCCTCCAGGCGGTCGGCGACGACCTGCCGCAGAGCTTGCTGGTAGTCGTC
>NZ_MSGP01000831.1 GCF_002078235.1 Streptomyces viridosporus | reverse complement strand
GCGTGCAGCCCGGCCGCGCCGAACACCACCGCATAGGCGGGCCAGGCCCACGACGGCGGGGTGAAGGCCGCGGTCGGCACGGCCATCGCGGCCATGCCGAAGCCCATGAGCGCCTCACCGCCCGCGGCGCGGCCGGGCTGCACGCGCTGTGGGCGGCCCGTACGAACGTGCGTCACCTGCACCACCTGGTCGGGGCCGGGGCCATGGTCTACATGGCGGTGGTGATGGCCACCTCCCCCGGTCACGGGCACGGCGGCTCGGGCATACCCCTGCTGACCGGGATCCTGCTGCTCTACTTCACCGCGTACGTGCTGGCGACGGGTGCCCGGCTGGTGCCCGTGCCCGCCGCGGCGGGCACGGGCGGGTCCGCCCGGTGGGGCGACCGACCGGAGCTGGCCCGGGCCTGCCGGCTCTGCATGGGGGTGGCGATGGTGGCGATGCTGCCGGCGATGTGAGGCGGGCCGGGAGTCCCGCCGGCCGGAGCACCGGGCCGTTGGCTGCGTCACTTTGCCCGACGGGCCGTACCCACGCTCGGTACCGCGCTCATAGGCTGCACGCATGATGCTCCCCGCGGCCCTGCTGCTGCTCGGCGTCCTGATCGCCGTCGCCGGTCCCCGGCTGCTCGCCCGGGCCGACTGGCCGGACCGCGAACCGGTGGTGGCGTTGTGGGTGTGGCAGTGCGTGATCGCGGCGGTCCTGCTGTGCTGCGCCCTGTCGATGACGTTCAGCGCGGCGGCGGCCTGGCAGGCGGTGGGCGGCCACGTGTTCGCCACCGCGCCCCGCGCGGTCGCCGAGGCGTACGTCCTCGGGACGGCCGGGCTCTGGGCGGCGACCACCGCGGTGGCACTGGCGTGCGGCGGGATGTGGAGCGCGGCGATGCTGGCCCGGGAGATCGTGCGGGCCCGCGCCCGGCGCCGGGCGCG
>NZ_MSGP01000830.1 GCF_002078235.1 Streptomyces viridosporus | reverse complement strand
GCCGCCCTCACCCTCGGCGGTGAGCAGCCCGTACGTTCCGGCGCAGACGCCGAGCAGACCGCCGAGGGTGAGGGCGGCGGTGGTCCGGCGGACGGACGGCGGGACCTCGGCGCTGCGGCCGTAGCCGCGGGCGTCCATCGCGGCGGCGAGGGCGACGGAACGCTCCAACGCGCCCTCCAGGACCGGCAGTCCGACGTGCAGGAGGCCGCGCAGCCCCTTGTCGGGGCGGCCGCGCAGACGGCGGGCGGCACGTAGGCGCTGGACGTCGGCGATCAGGTTCGGGGCGAAGGTCAGCGCCACGACGACGGCCACGCCCATCTCGTACAGGGCGCCGGGGAGGGACTTGAGCAGGCGGGAGGGGTTGGCGAGGGCGTTCGCGGCGCCCACGCAGATGAGCAGCGTGGCGAGTTTCAGGCCGTCGTACAGGGCGAACGTGAGGGCTTCGGCGGTGACCCGGCCGCCGAGGCGGATGCCCTGCGCCCAGTCGGGGAGCGGGACTTCGGGAAGGTGGACGATCACGTGCGTGCCGGGGATGGGGGAGCCGAGGACGATCGCGAAGAGGAGGCGGACGAGCAGCACGGCGAGGGCGAGCTTGACGAACGCGCCGTAGGAGCGGGCCCAGGGGGCGTTCGGGCGGCGGGTCGCCACGACGTACCCGGAGACCGTGACGAGCAGGGCGAGCAGCAGCGGGTTGGTGGTGCGGGTGGCGGCGGTGCCCAGGGCGAGGGCCCACAGCCACCAGGCGCCGGGGTGGAGTGGGGTGCCGCGGTGGCGGGAGGCGGGGACGTCCGGCGGCACCGGGACGGCGGTGCCGGAACGTCCCCGCGGGCGGGCGTCGCTAGCCACGACGGCGTACCTGCCAGGTCGCCGCCGCACCCAGGAGCACCACCACCGCGATCCCGGCCACCAGGCCCAGGGACGGACCGCCGCCCGAAGAGCCGGAGGAGCCCGGGGAATCGGAGGAGCCGGGGGAATCGGAGGAGCCGGGGGAATCGGAGGAGCCCGAAGAGCCCGAAGAGCCCGACGGGTTCGGGGTGTTCTCCTCGCCGGGTGCCGGGGCGTTCTCGCCCGACACCTGTTCCCCGCAGCCCTTCTCCGGATACCCCGCGATCGCGCACAGCAGGGCGCTGGTGTCGTAGCGCAGGGGCTTGGCGACGGCGGCCAGGGCGTCGGCGGTCGTCGCGTCCGGGGAGACCCGGGCGCAGGCCGTGCGGCCCGCGGGCGGGGTCTCGCCGGCGGGGGCGTCGGCGGGCGTGCCGAAGTCGATGACCAGGGCCACGCGCTTCTCGCCGTCCCGCGGCGGGGTCTCGGCGCAGATGGCGGCGAAGTCGGCGGTGCCGCGGGGCTTCGCCGCGTCGGCGGAGTCCTCGCTGACGGAGAAGCGGAAGCCCTGGACGTCGCCGTCGGAGGGACGGGCGAGGGACGGGCCCTGGGTGGCGTACGTCCATGCCCCGCCGTCGCGCTCCCAGAAGGACCAGTAGCGGTAGCCGGTGGCCTGCGCCTGGCCCGCGCCCGCCAGCAACGGCAGGAGCGCGGCCAGGAACAGGACGACGGTGCGGCGTATCACGACTGCCGCTTCTTCGCGCGGCCGCTGATCAGGAAGCCGACGCCGACACCGGCGACCAGGCAGACGCCGACGAACCACCAGATGCCGAAGCCGGAGTCCTTCTCCTCCTGCTGCTTCTTCTCCGCCTCGTCCTTCTCCCCCTTGCCGTCCTGGTCCGCCTGGGCGGCCGGGCCGGTCGCGGTGAGCTGCGCCACCAGGTCGGTGCCGCCGAAGTCGCGCGGGTCGGCGCCGGTGGCGTGGGCGGCGAGGATCAGCTGGGCGTAGGCGGCGGGGCCGCTCTGGGCGGCCCAGTCGGCGGCGTTCTTCTCCAGCCAGGCCAGGGACGCGGTGGCCGGCTCGGTGGAGCCCTGCGCGGCGAGCGCGACGACCGCGTCGGCGGTGTTGCCGTAGTCGGGCTGGTCCTCGGCGCCGGCGAGGGCGGAGGTGAGGTGGCCGTCCTCGGCGAGGGCGGAGGCGAGGTGGGCGGCGCCGTTGGCGGCGGCCTGCTCGGGGGTCGCGGCCTTCTCGCAACCGGCCTTCGTCTTCGCTTCCCCGCCCGGTTCGACGACCAGGCCCTTGCCGAGCGAACCGAGGACGCCCGCCGCGGTCGCGTCCGCGTTGGCGACCAACTCGCCCTTCTTGTCCGGCTGGAAGGCGAAGGCGCCCGCGCCGTCGGCATCGCACGGGAGCGCCAGCTTCAGCAGGGCGTCGTAGGGGGACTTGCCGTCCTTCTTCACGTCGGCCGGCCGCTCGCCGGCGGCGGTCAGCGCGCCGATGACGACGGAGGTGGAGTTGGTGTCGCTGTCGCCGCCCGCCGTGTAGCCCCAGCCGCCGTCCTCGTTCTGCACGGACTTCAGCCAGTCGACGGCCTTGTCCGTCACGGCGTCGTGGCCGCCGAGCGCGGCGAGGGCCTGGACGGCGGCGGCGGTCTGGTTGGTGTCGACCATCGTCTTGTCGTCGCACGCCTTCGCGGTGTCGGCGCGGTACGGGGCGAAGGAGCCGTCGGCGCACTGCTGCCCGGCCAGCCAGTCGACGGCCGGCTTCGGCGGCTCGACGCCCACCGCGTGCTGCGCGAGCAGGGCGAGCGACTGGCGCCAGACGCCGTCGTACTGCGGGTCCCCGTCGCCGTACAGGGCGGACGGGAGCGCCGCCCGGGACGGCGACGGGGAAGGGGACGCGTCGGCGGCGGCCGGCGCGGCGG
>NZ_MSGP01000083.1 GCF_002078235.1 Streptomyces viridosporus | reverse complement strand
ATAAGAGACAGGTACGGGCCGCCGCCGAAGGGGTTGCCGTGTCCCGGCGCCCATCCGCCCGGCGGCAGGTAGCGCACCCGGCCCGTCTCGTCCGTCGTCGGGGCGAACCCGGCCGCCTGGAGCCGGGCGGATGGGCGCCGGGACACGGCAACCCCTTCGGCGGCAGGTAGCGCACCCGGCCCGTCTCGTCCGTCGTCGGGGCGAACCCGGCCGCCTGGAGCCGGGCGGCGAACTTGGCGTTGCGCCTGCGGGTGACGACGAGGCCGATGCCGAAGACGGCCATGAGGAGCAGCCAGACGACGCCCGCCACGACGAAGTGGGAGGACTCGCCCCCGGCCCGGTAGGCCAGGACCACGCAGCCGATGGAGACGCCGAGGGCGCCGTAGCCCATCCGCTTCTCGGCGCTCTTGCCGGTGAGGTCGAAGTTGATGCGGGCCTTGAGCAGTTCGACGGCGTCCGGCACCAGCGGCGGCAGCGACACCCCGTCGCCGGCGTTCGGGTACTGCGCCCGGTTCTGCGCGGCCCGGGCCCGCGCCTGCGGGCCGGGGTCGGGCACGATCAGCATCCTGAGCGCGCCGTTCTGCCCGCCGCCCTGGCGCACGTCGGCGTACTCGTACCCGAACTGCTGGGCGATGAAGGCGAGTCGGGCGAGCTTCTTCACAGACGCCATCGGGCTGGTGAGCTCCACCGGCTCCCCGCCCGCCATCAACCGCAGCATCTTCCGCGTCTGCCGCTTGCTCATCCGTGTCCCCCCTGGCCGTCCTGTTCGCTTCCGCAGCGCGAGCAGTTTTTCACGGGGCGCGCCGACGCGGTGGCGCGGCCGGAGGCCGCACCGGCGGCGGCCCCCGGCGTCAGCCCCGGCGCGCCGCTCCGGTCCCGTTCCGCCGACCGGCGGAACGCTTCGCCCCGTTCGGCCACAGGCGTGGCTTCCGCTTCGCCGCGAGGTCCTCGACCCAGCCGACCGCGAGGACCGCCAGGCCGATGAGCGGCCAGACGAAGGCGAACATCCAGAGCGTGTACGTGCTGCTGAGGGCCTCCACCCCGCGCTCGCTCCGCATGAACGGAATCCGGTACAGCAGGTCGACGAGCGGGACCGTCAGCATGATCAGCAGGTTGTGCCACAGGTAGATGGTGACCGCCCGGTTGTTGGAGAGCGTCACCAGCTTGTCCCACTTCGCCAGGCGTCCCGGGAGTTCCTGCCACGACGGGGAGTACTGGAGCAGGATCACGACGAAGCCGAACGACCAGGTGGCCTGGGCCAGCGGGATGTCGTTGAGGTTCCAGCCGTCGGCGGTGAGGTGGTTCGAGGCCCACCACAGGCCGAAGGCCATCACCAGGGACGCGCAGGAGACGGAGACGTACCGCGGGACCTGCTTCAGCATCCCTTCCTGGTGGGCGAAGCCCAGCACCCAGCAGCTTCCGTAGACCGCGAAGTCGGTGACGGCGTTGCCCGTCTCGCCGGGGATGGTCACCAGGCCCGTGCCGACGATCGCCGTCAGGCCCAGCGGGGCGAGCAGCGTCGGCCAGGGGGCCCGGCGGAACAGCCGGAGCAGCAGCGGGGAGGCGAGGACGAACCACAGGTAGGCGCGCAGGTACCACAGCGGTCCCGCCGCCTGGGTCGCCCAGGAACTCTCGAACGGGCCCAGGGAGCCGGCGTCCCACGGGTAGGGCGGGGCGCCGATCGGGACGAGGTAGTTGACCAGCTTGACCAGGCCCCAGCCGCCCTGGCCCGGGTCCTCCGTCGGGTCCCAGCCGCTCGCGAACAGCAGCGTCAGCACGACCGCCGCGAACGCCCACAGCGGCGGCAGGAGACGGCGGACCCGGCTGCGGATCACGCTCATCGCCGGACGCTTCAGCGAACGCGCCATCAGCGAGCCGGCCAGCGCGAACATCACGCCCATCGACGGGAACAGCACCGTCAGCCAGGCCCAGCCGAAGAGGTGGTAGACCACGACGCGGACCAGGGCGACGGAGCGCAGCAGGTCGAGGTACCGGTCGCGGCCCGGTTTCCCGGGTGCGGTCGGGGCGGCGGCCGGATCCGGTGCGGGCTCGGTCGTGCGCTGCTGCGGGAGGGCGTGGGGCGCGCCCGGGGTGCCGTGCGCGTTCCCCGCGTACGGCACGCCCGGGGCCCCGGTCGCGTCCCCCGCGTACGGGGTTCCGTACGGGCCGGCCGGCTCCGGGCTCGTTCCCGTACCGGTGGTGTGTCCGTGGGTCATGCCACGGGCCTCCGATCGTCACTGCTCCGCGTGCGCTGGCGCGGCACCCCGTCGACGGGCGCCTCGACGACGCCGGTGCGCCGCAGCTTCTGCCAGCGCAGGCGGCCGCCGGTGAGGGCGGTGATCCAGGACTGGAGGAGCACGACGTACATGAGCTGGCGGTAGAGGATCTGCTGCAGCGGCAGCGAGATGAGGTGGGTCATGCGTTCGCGGTCGAGGTGGAAGGCGTAGGCCGCGCAGACCGCCTGGATGGCCAGGACGCCCAGCCACGCCACGATCGTCTTCTCGGTCGGGCCGAAGACGATGCCGTAGAGCAGGAAGACGTCGATCAGCGGGGCCAGCAGCGGGGCCAGGATCATGAACAGGGAGACGAAGGGCAGGCCCACGCGGCCGAAGCGGCCCGAGGGGCCCTTCTCTATCACGGCGCGGCGGTGCTTCCAGATGGCCTGCATGGTGCCGTACGACCAGCGGTAGCGCTGGGACCAGAGCTGTTGGACCGTCTCCGGCGCCTCGGTCCAGGCGCGGGCGTTCTCGGCGTAGACCACGCGCCAGCCGACGCGGTGCAGCGCCATGGTGACGTCGGTGTCCTCGGCGAGCGTGTCGTCGCTCATGCCGCCGATCGGTTCGAGGGCCGAGCGCCGGAACGCGCCCACCGCGCCCGGGATGGTCGGCATGCAGCGCAGGATGTCGTACATGCGGCGGTCCAGGTTGAAGCCCATCACGTACTCGATGTGCTGCCAGGCGCCGATGAGGCTGTCCTTGTTGCCGACCTTCGCGTTGCCCGCCACGGCGCCGACCCTCGGGTCGCCGAAGGGCTGGACGAGTTCGCGGACGGTGGACGGTTCGAAGACCGTGTCGCCGTCCATCATGACCACGATGTCGTGGCGGGCGTTGGCCAGACCGCGGTTGAGCGCCGCCGGTTTGCCCGCGTTGAGCTGGCGGATCACCCGTACGTTGGGCAGGCCCATGGCCTCGACGATGCGGGCGGTGCCGTCGGTGGACCCGTCGTCGATGACGAGGATCTCGATCGGGTGGTCGGAGGCCATCAGCGAACGGACGGTGTTCTCGATGCACTTGGCCTCGTTGTACGCCGGGACCAGCACCGTCACCGGTTCGGTGACCGGCGGGCCCCAGCTGAAGCCCTTGCGGCGGACCCGGCGGGCGTGGGCGCCGGAGAGCAGGAGCATCAGCACGAAGCGGCCGATGACCAGGGTGCCGATGACCGCCAGGCCCACCACCAGGACGCCGGTGATCTTCCCCGAGGCCTGGACCAGGAAGATCCACGCCTTGCCCTTCCACAGGTCGACGCCGGTGACCGCGCTGTGCGCGCTGGGCGAGCCCAGGGCCTCGGTGAGGTTGTCGAACTCGTAGCCCTGCTTCTTCAGGTCGGGCAGGAACCGGTCCAGCGCCGCGACGGTCTGGCTGCGGTCGCCGCCGGAGTCGTGCATCAGGACGATGGCGCCCTTGCCGTCCTCGGGCGTGGCCCGGCGGATGATCTCGTCGACGCCGGGCCGCTTCCAGTCCTCGCTGTCGGTGTTGTTGACGACGGTGAGGTAGCCGCGGCTGCCGATGTACTGGGTGACCGGCCAGGTCTTGTTGTCCATGGCGGCGGCGTAGGAGGAGTACGGCGGGCGGAAGAGCGAGGTGCGGATGCCGGCCGCGCCGGTGATCGCGAGCTGGTTCTGCGACAGCTCCCAGTCGATGCGCTCCTTGGACTGGAGGGCGAGGTCGGGGTGGTTGAAGGTGTGCAGGCCGATCTCGTGGCCCTCGTCGACCATGCGCTTGACGAGGTCCGGGTAGCGGGAGGCCATGGTGCCGGTGACGAAGAAGACGGCGTGCGCGTCGTGCTCCTTCAGCACGTCCAGCACCTTCGGCGTCCAGACCGGGTCCGGACCGTCGTCGAAGGTGAGGACCAGACGGCGGTCGGGCACGCTCAGGCCCTCGGCGCGGCCGGCGCGGGCGTCGATGACCGGGCCGCCCTCGAGTATTTCCTCGGGCACCTGGTCGGTGGGGGCGGGCGGCTGGACGCGGTGGTC
>NZ_MSGP01000829.1:632-852 GCF_002078235.1 Streptomyces viridosporus | reverse complement strand
GCCGCCGTCATTTCCGGCGTCGTCGCCACCCCCGGAACAGGCCGAGAGCACCAGCACACCACCGAGCAGAGCGGACGCGGTCGCCAGACCCCTGCGCCGCTTACCGTCCGTCATCACACGCTTCTCCATCGTCGCCGAATCCCAACCCCACGAGCCCCGGCCCGAAGCCGGGACCTCGTCCTAACCATCAACGCTACGACCGGGTGATCCGGTTCCCCAC
>NZ_MSGP01000829.1:236-575 GCF_002078235.1 Streptomyces viridosporus | reverse complement strand
CGCCGCCGTCGCGGCCCTCTTCCTCGTACCCGTTCCCGTCCTCCTCGTTCCCCTCGTCGTACTCGTCAACTCCCCCGTATCCGCTGCCGTACAGCTCCTCGTCGTCGTCCTCGTCGAGGTCCCACTCCGGCGCGTCGGGGTCGTAGTCGATCCGCTCGCTGCTCCACGAGGCCTGCTGGAGTTCGACCCCCGGCACCTCGCCGACCAGACCGAACGGGTCGACGAGATGGGCGAGGGCCTCGGCTGTGTCCTCCGTCACAGCGCTTTCGGCGTGCGCCCGTTCCGCGGCCGGCATGCCGTCGTCGGCCGCGATCCTGCGCAGCGCGGCCCCGGTCACCG
>NZ_MSGP01000829.1:0-222 GCF_002078235.1 Streptomyces viridosporus | reverse complement strand
GAGTGCTCATGCCCGGAGCGTACGGCCCCGGGAGGCCGTGACTTTCCTGTGACCCGCGCCTTTCACTACCATCGGCCCACACGGCCAATTCGCCAGCGCCACAAGGGGATCGATATTCCGTGTCATCCGCGCTCCGTCCGTTGCTGACCGCCACCACCGCGGGCACCCTGCTGTGCGCCCTGTGGTTCGTTCCGTCCGCGAACGCGACCCCGGACGCTCCGG
>NZ_MSGP01000828.1 GCF_002078235.1 Streptomyces viridosporus | reverse complement strand
CCTCCGCCCCGTCCACGGGCTCGGCGGGAGGCTCGGCCGCGCCCGTGGACGGGGCGGAGGAGGGCGCCGGTGCCTCGGCGTCGGCGGTTTTCTTGCTCTCCGTGTCCGCGACGGGCTTGCGCACGACGACCGGCGGAATCGGCCGTGATCCGGGGATGTTGATCCGGATCCGGGTCGTCAGCGTGGTCTCGGTCTTGCGTTCCTCCGGTCGCGCGGCCGGACGGCCCGCGCCCGTACCCTCGTCCGGAATCGCCGGAATCCCGTAGGGCGGGGTGCCCGACGGGTAGGCGGCTCCGCCGCGCCCGTCGGGCCCGGAGGACGGAGTGTCAGTTTCACGACTCAAGGCAGGTTCTCCCGGTTGGCTCCGCCGCCCGTCACGACCTCACGGTGGGGGTCCCCCGGCTCGGGCGAAGCCGAGAGGGCGGGGGAGGCTCGGCGGCGCGCACCACCTTACTGGCCGCGTCCGGCGCGCATCCCAGGACCGCCGGGGAAACCCGCACCGGACCCGCACGCCGGTGACACGGCGAAGTGGTACGTCACTTGCCAAGTCGGACAGGGCCGTCGTCCGGTTGCCGCCCGGGGGCGAGCGTGGCGCAGATCACAGCCACGGCGATGCCGCCGAGCAGGAAGAGATAGGAACCGCCGCCCGCGGCGAACAGGAAGTCGCCTTCCGGACGGCTGACGGTGAGCAGGAGGACGACGACCGTCCAGCCGGCGGCCGCCGCGACGGCTCCGGCCCGGCTGCGCAGGGCGCGCGCCGCACCCAGGCACAGCCCCGCCTCGCCCGCGAGGGCGAGCAGCAGTCCGCCCGGGAACCAGGCGGGCTGCACCAGCGCCCCGGCCGCGCCGACCGCGGCACCGAGCAGGAACAGCCCCAGGCAGGCGGCGACCCGTGCGGCGGAGGGCGGGCGGATCGGCTGGGTGAGCAGGGACGGGGGCCGGTCGCTCATGACGCCTCACCGATTCCGGCGAACAGGTCGTCCTCCCGTTCGCGGGGGCGTTCTCCGCTCACCAACTCGTAGTACTCGGTCGTGAACAGGGGCTGCGCCAGCTCGTTGGAGAGCACGAAGTACGGCTCGGCCACCGTGATCTGGGTGGCGTGGGCGCGCATCGCGGCGGCCTTGGCGGCGGCGTGGGCGCTCCCGTCGACCGCGGTGGTGACGCGCTCGTCGGCGACGACGCCCGGTACGTCGTCGATGCCGGCCGCCTTGTCGAAGGGCAGGCCGGGCAGGTCGTCGTGGAGACGTGCGAAGGACTGCTCGGCGACGGAGCGGGGGACGCGGTTCCAGTAGACCTTGGGGACGTCCCAGCCCGCGGCGGCGGCGAGTTCGACGGCGCGCATGGCGACGCGGTGCGCCTGGATGTGGTCGGGGTGGCC
>NZ_MSGP01000827.1 GCF_002078235.1 Streptomyces viridosporus | reverse complement strand
GCTCGACCGGGCGCGCCGAGGTCCCGTGCGCCGACTCCTTGCCCGTCTCTGGCGACTCCTGCGCCCTGTTCAGAGCCGTCTCATGTGGTTCCTGAACGCCAAGTTCGTGGTCGGTGTGACCGGCGTCGTGCGCGACGACGAGGGGCGGGTCCTGCTGCTCCGGCACCGGATGTGGCCGCCGGGCCGCCAGTGGGGTCTGCCGAGCGGTTTCGCGCACAAGGGCGAGGACTTCCGGCAGACCGTGGTGCGCGAGGTCAAGGAGGAGACCGGCCTCGACGTGGAGGCGGGCCGCCTCGTCATGCTGAACAGCGGCTTCCGCACCCGTCTGGAAATAGCCTACGAGGCCCGCCTGCTCGGCGGCNNGCTCGACCGGGCGCGCCGAGGACACCGGGGCGGCGACCGTCACCCGTCCTCCGTCCCGGTTCCGTCCAGGGCCGCCGCCAGCACCTCCGCCAGGTGCCGCCCCCGCACCCCCGCCAGCTGCTCCAGCTGCGTCCGGCAGGAGAAGCCGTCGGCCAGGACCACCGCGTCCTCGGGTGCCTCCCGCACCGACGGCAGGAGGTGCTCCTCGGCGCAGGCCGCCGAGACCTCGTGGTG
>NZ_MSGP01000826.1 GCF_002078235.1 Streptomyces viridosporus | reverse complement strand
CCACCATGGTGGCGGCCGGCGGGGGACGGGTGGTCCTCGTCGGCTCGGTGGCCGGCTGCGTGGGGGTCCGGGAGGAAGCGGTGTACTCCGCGGCCAAGGCCGGGCTCGCCGCGTTCGCCGAGGCGCTCCGGCAGGAACTGCGCGGTACGGGCGTGGGAGTGACGCTCGTCGTGCCCGGCCCCGTGGAGACGCGCTTCTTCGCCCGCCGCGGTCGGCCGTACGACCGTGCCCGTCCCCGTCCCGCCTCGCCCGGCAGCGTCGCGGACGCGGTCTGGGGGGCGGTCTCCCAGGGCCGCGACGACGCCTATGTCCCTCCCTGGCTCACCCTCCCGGCCCGAGTGCGCGGTCTCGCCCCCGGCCTCTACCGGCGGTTGTTGAACCGCTTCGGGTGAGGCCGCGGCAGCGGCGGCACCCGTCGGGCCGTCACCGTCCCTCCCCCCGGCCCCGGCTCCGGTCCCGCCGCGGCCGTACCGCTACGCTCTGCGTGAGCGAACCGACCCGAACGGGCGAACCGCTGGAGATCATCTGGAAGTCCCCCGTACGAGGGGCGCGGCGGGCCGGTGATTCCGCGGGGACCCCGGCCGTCGGTCGCCGCCCGGGGGCCGGGCATCACCCGCGGGGAGGTACGCGCCACTCCGGGATGTGAGGTGACTCTCAGCCGACGGCTTTGTGCGACTCCTACAAGCCGTACGCCCTCTGAGCAGTTGGAACGCCTGCATGCGGCCGTGGTTCTGTTCAGGGGTACCAGGAAAACGCCTTCGAGACTGTGAGGAGTCAACGGCTCGCATTCCCCGGTGGGCTTCGTAAGGTCACTACATGACCGTTTTGGATGAGGCGCCGGGTGAGCCGACCGACCTGCCGGGCGAACCGGCCGATGCG
>NZ_MSGP01000825.1 GCF_002078235.1 Streptomyces viridosporus | reverse complement strand
GGCGGGGAAGCGGCATAGGGCGCGGCGCATCCGTCGCGGAGCCACCACACCCGGCCGCGCTGCGGGCCTGCCACCACCAGCGTCCAGTACTCGCCGGGCCGGTCGCTGCCCAGCAGCGCCGAGCCGCACTGGTAGAGGCCGTGCAGCACGGGCGAATGGAGAGCGTTGTCGTGGTAGTCGTACTCCCACTGCCACTCCTCCTCGAGCGGGAAGGGCTCGGCGGGCCTGCGCGCGGCGGTGCCGTCGAACGGCTGCGGGCTCATCCAGCAGTCGGCTTCCCAGCCCGTCCAGCTGTCCGGTTTCTCTCCCAGCGGCAGCAGGCCGCCCTCGTCGGGCGGGCCGTCGTGCGTGCCGTTGGCGGTCTCGGCCACGAAGGTGCGGTACGGCTCCGGCAGCACCACGCGGTGCCGGCTCTCCCAGGCCCGCAGCGCCTTCCAGCCCAGGGGGCTGCGGCGGACCTCTACGGGGAAGGCGTCGTGGAGGAGCACGGTCGCGCTCGAGGTCTCGTCGTGCACGCGACACGAATACCACCGGCCGCCG
Organism: Streptomyces viridosporus; assembly: GCF_002078235.1. Lineage (GTDB taxonomy): Bacteria > Actinomycetota > Actinomycetes > Streptomycetales > Streptomycetaceae > Streptomyces > Streptomyces viridosporus. The sequence goes on along the minus strand of NZ_MSGP01000825.1, from coordinate 36 downwards.
ACATCCCGGCCGCGCTTGGTGGGGCGGGGGTCGGGC
>NZ_MSGP01000824.1 GCF_002078235.1 Streptomyces viridosporus | reverse complement strand
CCGGATCCGACTCCCGGGCGGTCGCGTCGGCCGCCGCGACGGGCAGGGCGCGGGGCGGGTCGTAGGCGGTGCCCGCCATCACCGTGTGGACGCCCCACCACGACAGCGTGACCGCCGCGCCCGTGGCGAGCAGCCAGGCCAGCACGTGTACGAGTCCTCTGCGCATCGTCGGCCCATCTTGCCCCACCCGCCCCACCGGTGTCGCGCCCGCGGGGGTGTCCGGAGTTGTCCACAGGCCCGCACGAGGCCCGCCCGGCATGGCGTACGGTGCCGCCCATGGCAAGTGTTCTCGTGGTCGAGGACGACCAGTTCGTCCGCTCGGCGCTGATCCGGCAGCTGACCGACGCCTCGCACACCGTGCGCAGCGTCGGCACGGCGCTGGAGGCGCTGCGCGAGGTCGCCCATTTCCGCTTCGACGTGGTGGTCCTGGACCTCGGACTGCCCGATCTGGACGGGTCCGAGGCCCTGAAGATGCTGCGCGGGATCACGGACGTGCCGGTGATCGTCGCCACCGCCCGGGACGACGAGACGGAGATCGTGCGGCTGCTGAACGCCGGTGCGGACGACTACCTGACCAAGCCCTTCTCGGTGGAACACCTCTCGGCCCGGATGGCCGCCGTGCTGCGCCGGGCCCGGTCCGGCGGCGGGGAGAGCGCGCCGTCCCCCGTGCTCCGGGTCGGCGGACTGACCGTCGACCCGCTGCGCCGCCAGGCCGAACTGGACGGTTTACGGCTCGACCTGACCCGGCGTGAGTTCGACCTGCTCGCCTTCCTGGCCGGGCGGCCCGGTGTGGTGGTGTCCCGCAGGGAACTGCTCGCCGAGGTGTGGCAGCAGTCCTACGGCGACGACCAGACCATCGACGTCCACCTGTCCTGGCTGCGGCGGAAGCTGGGGGAGACCGCCGCCCGGCCCCGCTATCTGCACACCCTGCGGGGCGTCGGCGTGAAGCTGGAGCCGCCCGCCGCCCCCGCGCCCGGAGGGGAGCCGCCGCGATGAGATGGGCGCTGGTGAAGGTGTCGCTGGCGGTGACCGCGATGGTCGTGATCGCGTTCGCGGTACCGCTCGGTCTGGTCATCCGGGAGATGGCCCGCGACCGCGCCTTCTCCAACGCCGAACGGGAGGCGGCGGCCCTCGCCCCCGCGCTGTCCATCACCACCGACCGCGACCAGCTCGAGCGGGTCGTCGCCTCCACCGGCTCCGACACCGCCATGGCCGTGCACATCCCGGCCGGCGACGGGAGCGAGGCCCTCGAGATAGGACGCCGGCGGACCGCCGCCGAGGACATCGCGGCGGTGCGGGAACTGGGGCGCGCCTCCACCTCCGCGGTGCCCGGCGGCTCGGCCCTGCTCCAGCCGGTCGCGCTCAGCACCGGTGAGATCGCCGTGGTCGAGGTGTTCGTCCCCGAGTCCGAGGTCACCAACGGCGTCGGCACGGCCTGGGCGGTGCTCGCGGCGGTCGGGACCGCGCTGATCCTCGGCTCGGTCGCGGTCGCCGACCGGCTGGGCGTGCGGATGGTGCGGCCCGCCCGGCGGCTGGTGGAGGGGGCGCGCGAGCTGGGGGAGG
>NZ_MSGP01000823.1 GCF_002078235.1 Streptomyces viridosporus | reverse complement strand
CCACCCCTCTCGACCTCCGTATCCCCCGCCCGGCGGGGATCCCGGGGAATCCGACGAGCTCCTCGCCGCCCGGTTGCGGGGCCGTCCGGAGGGCGAGACCGCCCGTGCCGTCGCGTTGCTGACGGCGCGTCACTGGCAGTCCACGCACGACTACGCGACCATCTGCCTCGCCTCGTCCGGACAGACCGCGGCGATGGTCACCGGAGCCGCACTGCACCGGGTCCTGGACCGGGTCGCCCAGGGCGAATCGGCCGTCGCGCTGCGACCGGCGCTGCTGGTGGCCGTGCGGGACACGGTCCGGGAGTGGGCCGCCGACGACCGAATAGCCGATGTTCTGCCCGCGTTGCGGAAACCGGCGGGCGGACGCGGTATGCGCACGGCGGCGACCATGACTCCGGAAAATCGCGCACTCGCCCAGCGGGCATTCCGGTCCCTGCCCGCACTCGCGCGCTGTTTGCTGTGGCACGTCGAGGTCGAGGCGGAGCCCATTTCCGTCCCGGCCGGTCTGCTCGGCATGGATCCCGCTCTCGCGTCGGACGCACTCGAACGGGCACGTGACACATTCCGTCGCGGTTGTGTCCACGCCCATCAGGAACTGTCGCCGACGAAGGACTGCCGCTTCTACAACCGCCTCCTGGACGTCCCCATCCGCCGGGGCGGGGCCCTGCTGCCGGACGTCCGGCAGC
>NZ_MSGP01000822.1 GCF_002078235.1 Streptomyces viridosporus | reverse complement strand
CCCCGGGCCGTCCCGTCCGCCGAGTCCGCGACGGGGTGCGGAACGGCCTGGTCGTGGCCTTCCGACGTTCTCACCGTCGTGTCACCCATGGGCAAAGAGTCTGCCAGACAGCTTTCCTCCCGTAGATCATCCCCCGGTCGGGTCCGTCCCGCATGTCCGCGTACGGGTCCGGGGCGGCGAACTCCTCCTGCGGGAGGGCCCGGAAGACCGTTCCCTCCACCCTAGGGACGATTTCGTTCCCCGGGGGCCGAAGCGGTCGAACCGCGCACCACCAGCTCCGGCATGAACACGAACTCGCTGTGCGGCGCGGGCGTCCCGCCGATCTCCTCCAGCAGCGTGCGCACCGCGGCCTGACCCATCGCCGGGACCGGCTTGCGGACGGTGGTGAGCGGCGGGTCGGTGAAGGCGATCAGCGGGGAGTCGTCGAAGCCGACCACCGAGATGTCCTTCGGCACGTCCAGGCCGCGCTGCCGGGCCGCCCGTATCGCGCCCAGCGCCATCATGTCGCTCGCG
>NZ_MSGP01000821.1 GCF_002078235.1 Streptomyces viridosporus | reverse complement strand
TGACCCGGCTGCGCCAGCCGGAGCGCCAGGTGCTCGACACCCTCATCGCCGGCGGGGTGGCCCGCAGCCGCAGCGAGGCGCTGGCCTGGTGCGTCCGTCTGGTCCAGCGGCACACCGACGACTGGCTCACCGAACTGCGCGAGTCCCTCGAACACGTCCAGCGGGTACGGGACCGGGGGCCGGGCACCGGACCGCAGGAGGAGGAAGGAGAAGAGCCCACCGCCGACGGCGGGTGAACCGCCCTGTCGGTGCCCCCCGTTACGGTGCGGGCATGACTCGATTCGTATTGGTGGCCGGTGCCCGGCTCGGGGCGTGGGCGTGGGACGAGGTGGCGGCCGAACTGCGGGCGGCCGGGCACGAGGCGCATCCGCTGACGCTGTCCGGCCTCGCCGAGAANNGCTGGCCCAGCGACCACGTCCGGCAGGCGATCGACGCGAACGGCGGCTTCTGGCCGATCCCGGGGGCCGGCGACTACGCGGGCCAGGACCTGACGGACGAACAGATCGACCGCATCGTGGCCGGGTCGACCCCGCACCCGGGCGCCACGCTCACCGAACCGGCCGTCCTGGAGCGGCCCCTCGCCGACCTGCCGGCGAC
>NZ_MSGP01000820.1 GCF_002078235.1 Streptomyces viridosporus | reverse complement strand
GCCCGCGGGCAGCGGTCGCTTCTCGACCGGCGCGCAGGGCGTCTCGAGAGGGACGGGACGCTTCGCGGTGGACTGGGTGGGCAGGGGCTTCGGCTTGAGGGCGGCAGCGGGCACGGACATCCTCCTGTCGCGTCAGGGCGGCCCCCGGGATCCACGACGACCCCGGCGACTTCCTCGAACACTGCTTCCAGTTTACCGCCCGGCACTGACATCCGGAGGTCCGCGGAGCCGAGCAAACGCCCAGGTGAACAAGGGAATTACCATCGCGTCACCCCAGGTTCGGGAGAGGTGCGTGAGGCGGTGGAAATTCGAACAGAGGCGATGCGGCAGGCGCCCCCACCGCACCGGGGCGGCCCGTTTCGCGCAGGACGTGACGGGTGCGGTTTCCCTGCGGTCGACGCCGTCGGGCGAGCCGCTCCGGAATCCCGGGCCGCAAGGGCTTCCGGGGGTGCGGGGGCACAGGTGACGGATGGGGCGCGCCGCCACGGCGTACCGTGTGCGGTATGGAGATCTGGATCAACCCGGCCTGTTCCAAGTGCCGCAGCGCCCTCGG
>NZ_MSGP01000082.1 GCF_002078235.1 Streptomyces viridosporus | reverse complement strand
GTTCCACCGTGCCGGGGCGGCGCGTCCGGCCGCCCCGGCACGGTGGAACGGGTCCCTCCGGGGGGCGCCGCCACGGGGAGCCGACGGGGTGCGAGAGAATGGCGGTATGGAGATGCCGAGGAACGAACGGTCGCCGGAGAAGCCGCAGATCCTGGTCGTGGGCCAGGACGGCATGGCGCTCGGTGGCGGCGCCGGGGACGAGGACTCCCGTGAGACACCGGTGACGGAGCAGGTGGAGCAGCCCGCGAAGGTCATGCGGATCGGCAGCATGATCAAGCAGCTGCTGGAGGAGGTGCGCGCCGCTCCTCTGGACGAGGCCAGCCGGGCCCGGCTCAAGGAGATCCACGCCAGCTCGGTGAAGGAGCTGGAGGACGGTCTGGCACCCGAGCTGGTCGAGGAGCTGGAGCGGCTCTCCCTGCCCTTCACGGACGAGGCGACCCCGAGCGACGCCGAACTGCGGATCGCGCAGGCCCAGCTGGTGGGCTGGCTGGAGGGCCTGTTCCACGGGATCCAGACCACGCTCTTCGCCCAGCAGATGGCCGCACGCGCCCAGCTGGAACAGATGCGCCGCGCCCTGCCGCCCGGCATCGGCGACGGCCACGACGACCCCCACCCGGGCACCCGCTCGGGCGGACCGTACCTCTAGACCTCCAGAGGGAGCTCCGGGCGTACGGCCGGACTCGTGCACGGCCGACGGCGGGACACCGCCCCGGTGACCGCCGGTCACCGGGGCGCCGGGAGAGCCGAACGCCTGCGGTGATCGCTGGGGCCGGAGGGCCGCGGGCCGGCCGGCCGGGGTGATCGCCGCACGCGTCGCCGGCACCACCGGCGAAGGGGTGACCCCGCTGCGGGACACCCGCGGCACCGGGGCGCTGCGCGTCCCGGGCCGCGTCTTCGAGGGGAACACGGCGCCGGGCTGCGGCGGCGGGTCCGCCCGGGACGGCAGCACCTCCCGCCGAGCCCGGCCGCCGACCGCGCGCGAGCCCGACGGGGCGGCTCCAGACGGCTGCGGGCCGCGGGCCCCGGCCGGATCACCGGGCCGGGGCGGTCCCCCGGGTCACTGAGGGGGGTTGCCCGTCGAGACGTAGAGCTGGATCTTGGGCACGTCGTCCTCGTCGACATCCGTGTCGGCGCTCGGGATCTGTCTCATGACCGCGCCGTCGCCGTAGGTGTTCTCGTCGACGGGGATGACCTCGTACTGCCAGCCGGCCGCCTGGAAGCACTCCTTGACCGACTTGATGTTCTTGAACTTGAAGTTCGGGATCTGGATCTTGTCGGGGTCGTTGTGCGACTCCCGCGGCTCCTCGCACTCGTCCGAGTCGATCGTCTTCGTCGTGTCCGGCCCGCGGTAGCCCTCCGCCTTGCCGCTCGTCGACGCCGACGGCGCGGCGCCCCCGCCCTGGTTCTCCTCGCCTCCGCCGTTCAGCGTCAGCGCCGCGACCAGGCCGCCGACGGCGAGGAGGGACACGACGATCGAGCCGATGACCACCGGCTTGTTGTTCCGGCCGCCGCCCGGGCCGCCCTGGATCGAGGTCTGCGGCGAAATGGTGTACGGCGGCGGGGTCGACGGACCCTGGTGCGGGGAGTACGCCGACGGGGCGGGCGGTGTCCCGTAGCCGCCCTGCTGCGGATAGCCGTACGCGGGGGACGGCGCCGGGGCGCCGTACGGATTCGGGTGCGGGGCCGGCTGGTACGGCGTCCGGACGTTGCCCGCGGACGCCGGGTTCGTCTGGTCGACCGGCGGGAACACCGCGGAGCCGACGCCCGCGCCGCTGGGCATCTGGGTGCCCGGGACGATGCTCGGCGGGGCCGCCCGGAAGGACTGCGCCACCCGCAGGCACTCGCCGCGCATGGCCTCCGCGCTGGGGAAACGCTCGTTCGGGTTCTTCTTCAGCGCGCGGGTGATCAGCGCGTCCACGGCCGGCGGCAGCGAACGGTTGATCGAGGACGCCGTCGGGGGCTCCTCCTGCACGTGCGCGTACGCGATGGCCAGCGGCGAGTCCGCCTCGAACGGCAGCCGTCCGGTGACCAACTGGAACAGCATGATGCCGACCGAGTACAGGTCGCTGCGCGCGTCCACGCCCCGGCCGAGCGCCTGCTCCGGCGAGAGGTACTGCGGGGTGCCGACGACCATGCCGGTCTGCGTCATCGACGTCACGCCGGACTGCATGGCGCGGGCGATGCCGAAGTCCATCACCTTGACCACGCCGCGCTTGGTCATCATCACGTTGCCCGGCTTGATGTCCCGGTGGACCAGCCCCATCTCGTGGCTGATCTCCAGGGCCGCCAGCACGTCCGCGGTGATCTTCAGCGCCTTGTCGGCGGGCATCGCGCCGTACTGCCGCACGTCCTCGTCGAGCACCGAGCCCAGCGGGCGGCCCTCGACGTACTCCATGACGATGTACGGCGTCGTCATGCCGTCGACGTCGTCCTCGCCGGTGTCGAAGACCGACACGATGTTGGTGTGCGTGAGCTTCGCCACGGACTGGGCCTCGCGGCGGAAGCGCTCGCGGAAGGCCTGTTCCCGGCCGAGTTCCGTGTGCAACGTCTTGATGGCGACCTGGCGGTCGAGCACGCTGTCGTAGGCGAGGTGCACCGAGGCCATGCCGCCCTGGCCGAGCAGGTCCCGCAGTTGGTACCGCCCGCCGGCGAGAGCCCGCCCCGCGTTGTGGCCCTGTGCGCCGTCCTGGCTCATGTTCCGCGTCCCCCGTAGCCTCTCCGGCGCCGCCTTCGGTGACCGACCCGTCGTAGATCCCCTGTGCTATTCCCGGCCAAGTCTGCCCCAGGCCATCGGCACGTCAAGCACGGGGCCCGTTCCGTGACCGTACGCGAAAGAAGTGTCGCGGAAGCGTTACAGGGGTCGCGCGAGCGGTACGCAGAATTTGCACGACAGTACGGAGAGCGGGTTTCATGGCCGGTCCGTCTCGTGCCGGTTCCGGCAGCCCGTCCCGGACCGGAGGCTTGCGCGGAGGCTGTAGCGTGGCCGACGGAGACCGTGACAACACCGCGCGCACCGCGGGCAGAAACGACGGCGAGGACTGATGGCACAGCAGCAGCGCGCTCAGGGCCCGTCCGACCCCGAGGCGACTGGCGGCGGCATGTCGGACGCGCCGGAGACCTGGGGCAACGGCGGGCTCGTCGGCGACGGCCGGTACCGGTTGACGCACAGACTCGGCCGGGGCGGCATGGCCGAGGTGTTCGCGGCCGAGGACGTGCGGCTCGGACGCACGGTCGCCGTCAAGCTGCTGCGCTCCGACCTCGCCGAGGACCCGACCTCCAAGGCCCGCTTCACACGTGAGGCGCAGTCGGTGGCCGGCCTCAACCACCATGCCATCGTCGCCGTGTACGACTCCGGCGAGGACACCGTCGGCGGCCAGGCGGTCCCGTACATCGTGATGGAGCTGGTCGAGGGCCGCACCATCCGCGACCTGCTGATGAACGCCGAGGCGCCGGGCCCCGAGCAGGCGCTGATCATCGTCTCGGGCGTGCTGGAGGCGCTGGCCTACTCGCACCAGCACAACATCGTGCACCGCGACATCAAGCCCGCCAACGTCATCATCACCAACAACGGCGCCGTGAAGGTGATGGACTTCGGCATCGCCCGCGCCATGCACGGCGCGTCCACGACGATGACGCAGACCGGCATGGTCATGGGCACCCCGCAGTACCTCTCGCCGGAGCAGGCGCTCGGCAAGGCCGTCGACCACCGCTCCGACCTGTACGCCACCGGCTGCATGATGTACGAACTGCTGGCGCTGCGGCCCCCGTTCACCGGGGAGACGCCGTTGTCGGTGGTCTACCAGCACGTCCAGGACATCCCGACGCCCCCCTCGGAGGTCTCGGACGCCTGCCCGCCCGAGCTGGACGGGATGGTGATGCGCTCCCTGGCCAAGGACCCCGACGACCGTTTCCAGACGGCCGAGGAGATGCGCGGACTGGTCCAGTACGCGCTGCAGATGCTCTACGAGCAGGGCGGCCACACCGGCACCTGGAACACCGGCCCGGTGGAGGCCCACGAGGGCCGGCACACCCCGGCGGCGGGCTTCGCGGGCACGACCGTGATGCCGCACCCGGACGTCTCCGGCACGGCGGCGATCCCGCAGCCGATCCTGCCCGCCGGGTACGGCAGCGGGGACGACGGCGGCTTCGAGGGCCACGGCAACCAGGGCAGCGGGCGCGGCAAGCTGTGGATCCTCGCGGTGCTCGCGGTGATCGCCGTCACGGCGGGCGTCGCGCTGGCGCTGAACACCGGCGGCGGGGGCGGCGACAAGAAGGAGCCCGCCACGTCGCCGTCCGTCTCGCAGTCCACCGAGGACGACCCGGCCAGCGAGTCCCCGAGCGACGAGGAGACCGAGGAGCCGACCGACCAGAACCCCGGGACCGGAACCGGCAACGGCAACGGCTCCGGCGGCAACTGGGACCGGTCGTACACCCCGTCCCAGACGCCGTCGCAGCCGCAGACCGAGGAGCCGAGCAACACGCCGCCGCCCTCGCAGCCGACCGAGACGGGCGGCACCGACGCCGGCGGCACCGACACCGGGGGCACGGACACCGGCGGCACCGACACCGGTGGCACGAACCCCGGTGGCGCGAACAACGGCGGGGCGAACAACGGCGGCGCCGACGCCGGCGGCGCGGACGCGGGCGGAGCGGCCGGCGAGCCCGGGGTGACCGGAGCCGTGGGCGGCTGACCCGCGCCCCCGCGGGGCGGCGGTCCCTCACCCCGTGAACGCCCCGCGCACCGCGTCGTACTCCCGGGTCCACCACACCGCCAGGGCCGCGGCGGCCGGGAACTGGGAGTCCGCGCGGGTGTCACCGCGTTCGTAGTGCCAGCGGAGCATCCAGAAGTCGTTGAGGCGCTCCCACCACACCCGGTGCACCGCCGCCGCCAGCTGGGAGGGCGTCGCCCCCGAGGCGCGCCGGTACGCGCGCGCGTAGGACCGCACCCTGCGCAGGTCGAGCGTGCCCGTCGGCCGGACGAAGAAGATCGCCGCGGCGCGTACGGCCTCCTCCGCGCGGGGCCGCACGCCCAGCCGGTCCCAGTCGACGATCGCGGCGGGCACGTCCCCCCGGTAGAGCACGTTGAACGGGTGGAAGTCCCCGTGCACCCACCCCACCGCGCCCCCGCGCGGCGGACGCCGGTCGGCGTGCCGCTCCAGGAGGGCGCGGCGCTCGAGCAGGCGGTGCCGGGCGAGGGCGTCGAAGGAGTCGGCGGGCCGGTGCCGGCGCACCCGGGTGAGCAGGTCGTCGATGAGCGCGAAGGTGTCCGCCGGGTCGGCGCTCTCCGCGGGGGCCGGGCCGGTGCGCGCGTGCGCCGGCATCACGCGCTCCAGCCCGGCGTGCACCGCCCCCAGCAGCGACCCCAGCCGTCCGCACTGGCCCGGCGTGAGCTGTCCGCCGTGCCGGTGCCGGCCGTCGATCCACGGGTGCAGGGCGTACGCGTGGCCGCCGACGACCGCGACGGTGCGCCCGTCCCGGCCGACCAGCGGCGGGGCCACCGGCACCCCGAGGTCGGCCAGGCGCCGGGTGGCCCGGTGCTGGCGGACGATGGCCGCCGGATCGGCGGTCTCCGGGTCGAAGTGGTGCTTGAGGAAGAACCGGCCGCGCGTCGTGCACAGCCGGTAGCCGCGGTTGAGCAGCCCTTCGTCGACCGGTCGGCAGCTGAGGGGCGAGCCGGCGGCGTACCGGCGCAGCAGGGCGCCCAGTGGGGGCGCGTTCGGTACGGAGGGTGGTACACGGAGGGGCGACACGCGGCAGATGCTAGGGCAACCCCCGGCGCCTCTGAGCTGGGCCTTGTCACACGCGGTCATTTATGATCACCGAGGGTGCTCGAAGCGACGCCGGTCGTGGGGCGCGGCTCTTCCCGTGTCCGGGGTGGCCGGGATAACGTGCCGTTGCTCCGGCCTCCTGCGAGGCTGTGACCAGCGCACCTTCCAGCTCCTGTGGATTTACTTGGAAATCCAAGCAAAAACGCAGGTCAGAGGGGGTTTCACAGAAATGTGGAACTCTGGGTAACGTGCTTGTTGCAGGTCGCTCGCCGGGGCACCTGTCACGCCTGTTCCCGGCCGAGTGGCACCCACCCCGTGCCCGGTGGCCGAGAAAAGGTGAGCCGCTCCCCCCGGCTCTAAACGAGCAGGGGGGACCCCAGGCCTACCGGCAATCCCGGGGGTCGGACCGACGGAGGAGCACACGTGACCGTGGAGAGCACTGCCGCGCGCACACCGCGACGCAGCGCCGGGACCAAGGCCGGCACCACCGGCGCCAAACGCACCGCAGGCACCGCCGGTGCCGCCAAGAAGGCCACCGGCGCCAAGAAGGCCACCGGCGCCGGGAAGAGCACCGGGAAGAGCGCCGAGCCCTCCCTCGTCCAGCTGCTGACGCCCGAGGGCAAGCGGGTCAAGAACGCCGAGTTCGACCCGTACGTCGCCGGCGTCACGGCCGAGGAGCTGCGCGGCCTGTACCGCGACATGGTGCTCACCCGCCGCTTCGACGCCGAGGCCACCTCCCTGCAGCGCCAGGGCGAGCTGGGCCTGTGGGCCTCGCTGCTCGGCCAGGAGGCGGCGCAGATCGGCTCCGGCCGGGCCCTGCGCGACGACGACTACGTCTTCCCCACCTACCGCGAGCACGGCGTGGCCTGGTGCCGCGGGGTGGACCCGACCAACCTGCTCGGCATGTTCCGCGGCGTCAACAACGGCGGCTGGGACCCGAACGGCAACAACTTCCACCTCTACACGATCGTCATCGGCTCCCAGGCGCTGCACGCCACGGGCTACGCGATGGGCATCACCAAGGACGGCGCGGACAGCGCGGTCATCGCCTACTTCGGCGACGGCGCCTCCAGCCAGGGCGACGTGGCCGAGGCCTTCACCTTCTCCGCGGTCTACAACGCCCCCGTGGTGTTCTTCTGCCAGAACAACCAGTGGGCGATCTCCGAGCCCACCGAGAAGCAGTCCCGCGTCCCGCTGTACCAGCGCGCGCAGGGCTTCGGCTTCCCGGGCATCCGGGTGGACGGCAACGACGTCCTGGCCAACCTGGCCGTCACCAAGTGGGCCCTGGAGCGGGCCCGCGCCGGTGAGGGCCCGACGCTGGTCGAGGCGTTCACCTACCGGATGGGCGCCCACACCACCTCCGACGACCCCACCCGGTACCGGGGCGACGAGGAGCGGCTGGCCTGGGAGGCCAAGGACCCGATCCTGCGCCTGCGCCGCCACCTGGAGTCCTCCGGCCACGCGGACGAGGGGTTCTTCGCGGAACTGGAGACCGAGAGCGAGACGTTGGGCAGACGAGTGCGCGAGGCGGTCCGCGCCATGCCGGACCCGGACCTCTTCGCCATCTTCGAGAACGTGTACGCGGACGGACACGCCCTCGTGGACGAGGAGCGGGCGCAGTTCGCCGCCTACCAGGCGTCGTTCGCCGACGCGGACGGGGGGAAGTGACATGGCGCAGACCGTGACATCCAAGAACATGGCCCTGGCCAAGGCGATCAACGAGTCGCTGCGCCGGGCCCTGGACACGGACCCCAAGGTCCTGATCATGGGCGAGGACGTCGGCAAGCTCGGCGGCGTGTTCCGGGTGACGGACGGGCTGCAGAAGGACTTCGGCGAGAGCCGCGTCATCGACACCCCGCTCGCCGAGTCGGGCATCGTCGGCACGGCGATCGGCCTGGCCCTGCGCGGCTACCGCCCGGTGGTGGAGATCCAGTTCGACGGCTTCGTCTTCCCGGCGTACGACCAGATCGTCACGCAGCTCGCGAAGATGCACGCCCGCTCGCTGGGCAAGGTCAAGCTCCCGGTCGTGGTGCGCATCCCCTACGGCGGCGGCATCGGCGCGGTGGAGCACCACTCCGAGTCCCCCGAGGCCCTGTTCGCGCACGTGGCGGGCCTGAAGATCGTCTCCCCGTCGGACGCGTCGGACGCGTACTGGATGATGCAGCAGGCCATCCAGAGCGACGACCCGGTGATCTTCTTTGAGCCCAAGCGGCGCTACTGGGACAAGGCCGAGGTGGACACCGAGGCGATCCCCGGACCGCTGCACGCCGCGCGCGTGGTCCGCGGGGGCACGGACCTCACCCTGGCCGCCTACGGCCCGATGGTGAAGCTGTGCCAGGAGGTCGCGGCCGCGGCGGCCGAGGAGGGCCGCTCCCTGGAGGTGCTGGACCTGCGCTCGGTCTCCCCGATCGACTTCGACGCGATCCAGGCGTCGGTGGAGAGGACGCGTCGTCTGGTCGTCGTCCACGAGGCCCCGGTGTTCTTCGGCTCCGGCGCGGAGATCGCCGCGCGGATCACGGAGCGCTGCTTCTACCACCTGGAGGCCCCGGTGCTGCGGGTGGGCGGCTACCACGCCCCGTACCCGCCGGCCCGGCTGGAGGAGTCCTACCTCCCGGACCTCGACCGGGTGCTGGACGCCGTCGACCGCTCGCTGGCGTACTGAGGGAGAGGGTCGTGACGACGATGACGAACGCGTCCGTACGCGAGTTCAGGATGCCGGACGTGGGCGAGGGCCTCACCGAGGCCGAGATCCTCAAGTGGTACGTCCAGCCGGGTGACACGGTCACCGACGGCCAGGTGGTCTGCGAGGTCGAGACGGCGAAGGCGGCCGTCGAGCTGCCCATCCCCTACGACGGCGTGGTCCGCGCGCTGCACTTCCCCGAGGGCACCACGGTGGACGTGGGCACGTCCATCATCGCGGTGGAGGTCGCGGGCGGCGCGGCACCGGCGGCCGGCGCCCCCGCACCCGCGGCGGAGGCGGAGCCCGCTCCGGCCCCGCAGGAACCGCAGGAACCGCAGGAACCGAAGGCCGAGGGTTCGGGCCGCCAGCCCGTGCTGGTCGGCTACGGCGTGGCGACGTCCGCCACGCGCCGCCGCCCGCGCAAGGCCGCACCGGAGGCCCCCGCCGGGCAGGCGGCGGTGTCCGTCCAGGCGGAACTGAACGGCCGCACGCCGGCCCCGGAGCCGGTCGCCGAACCGGCCGCGGCGCGGCAGCGCCCGCTGGCCAAGCCGCCGGTGCGCAAGCTGGCGAAGGACCTCGGCATCGACCTGGCCACGGTCACCCCGACCGGCCCGGACGGCATCATCACCCGCGAGGACGTCCACGCGGCGGTCTCCGCGACGCGGGCCCGGGCTCCCGAGCCGGAGGCCCAGGCCCCCGCCCCGGCACCTGTCGCGCCCGCCGCCGCACCCGCGCCGGCGTCGTACGACACCGCCCGCGAGACCCGCATCCCGGTCAAGGGCGTCCGCAAGGCCACGGCGGCGGCGATGGTCGGTTCGGCGTTCACCGCGCCGCACGTCACGGAGTTCGTGACGGTCGACGTGACCCGCACGATGAAGCTGGTCGAGGAGCTCAAGCAGGACAAGGAGTTCGGCGGCCTGCGGGTGAACCCCCTCCTGCTGATCGCCAAGGCCCTGCTGGTCGCGATCCGGCGCAACCCCGAGATCAACGCCTCCTGGGACGAGGCGGCCCAGGAGATCGTGGTCAAGCACTACGTCAACCTGGGCATCGCGGCGGCCACCCCGCGCGGCCTGATCGTCCCGAACATCAAGGACGCCCACGCCAAGACCCTGCCCCAACTGGCCGAGTCCCTGGGTGAACTGGTGTCCACGGCCCGGGAGGGCAGGACCTCCCCGTCCGCGATGCAGGGCGGCACGGTCACCATCACCAACGTCGGCGTCTTCGGCGTCGACACGGGCACGCCGATCCTCAACCCCGGCGAGTCCGCGATCCTCGCGGTCGGTGCGATCAAGCCCCAGCCGTGGGTCCACAAGGGCAAGGTGAAGCCCCGCCAGGTCACCACCCTGGCCCTCTCCTTCGACCACCGCCTGGTCGACGGGGAACTGGGCTCCAAGGTCCTGGCCGACGTGGCCGCGATCCTGGAACAGCCGAAGCGGCTGATCACCTGGGCGTAGACACGACGACGGAGCCGCCTCCCCCGCGACACGGGGGAGGCGGCTCCGTCGGCTGCCCCGGCCCCCTGACGGATGCCACCGGTTCCGGCGGTCTCCACGGTTCCGGGGCGCCTCACGGGGCGTCCGCCCGGGCGGCGTTCCCCGCGGGGGCCGCCGCGAAGTGAACCGCCGGGGCACGGTCTTCCCGGCCGAAGCGCCCCGGGAGCGCTCGTCACCCGTTACGGGAGCAGGTCCACGGTGACGTGCGGAGCCAGCGCGCGCAGGAAGTCGGGTGCGTCGAAGATCTCGCCGGCGGAGGCGACCCCGGTCGTCCCGGTCCGGCCGGTGAGGATGCGGTCGACCGCTTCCACGGCGAGCGGCGCGGTGACGGCGTAGATGTCCTGCCCCCGCGCCACGGCGCGCCGTTCGTCGCCGCCGGAGCGGACCACGGCGTCGACGAGGAAGGTCTGCGCGGACCGCCCGTGCTCGTCGACCGGGGCCGGTGCCGGGGTGCCGGGGGCCGCGATGTCCCTGGCCGCCTCGACCGCCATGTGGGTGCGCACCTCGGGAACGGACAGGTGGCTGGGGACGGTGACGACGTCGGCCATCGTGAAGTCCCCGAGGACGGTCCGGGGGCCCATCGGGGCGGGGAAGGGCCATTCCAGGGTGGGCAGTTCGTCCCGGTGGTACTCCAGCCGGCCGTTCCGGTGGCGGACGTTCCGGCCGTCCCGCCGCTGCCGGGAGACCGCGCCCGCGGCGCGCGTCCCGGCGGTGGGGTGCCAGCCGCTCAGCCCGTAGGCGACGTGCGCCTCGTCGGCCGCCGTCCAGTCGCCCATCGCGGCGGTGACCAGCAGGTCGCCGAGGCCGCCGTAGAAGGCCATCGCGGGGACGATCACGGCTCCCGCGGCGCGGGCGCGGTCCGTGAAGTGCGCGAACGTGTCGGCGACGGCCTCGATCTCGGCCGCCACGTCCACGTAGGGGATCCCGGCGCGCAGGGCCGCCTCGATCACGGGGGCGGCCGTCGTGGCGAAGGGGCCGGCACAGTTGATCACGGCTGCCGTGCCGGCCAGCGCGCGGTCGAGCGAGGCGGGGTCGTCGACCGCCGCCGGGCGGGCGTCCGACCCGGTCCCGTACGCCGACGCCTTCAGCTTGTCGGCGTCGCGGCCGGAGAGCACCGGGACGAACCCGCGCTCCCGCAACCGCGCCACCACGAAGCGCCCGGTGTGCCCGTACGCGCCGTACACCGCGACCTTGAGCCCTGCCGACATGGGTGTCTCCCCCGCTCGAATGATCCGCCGAACCGTCCGGTTCCGTCGCGACCATCCTGGCGAGGGCCGGCGTCCCCCACGAGTGTCCGGAACGACACGCCCCGTACACTTCCGGACATGGACACTGTCGCGCTGGCCGTCACCGACGGGATGCTGCACTTCGAACTGGCCCTGGCGCACGAGGTGTTCGGAGCCGCCCCGGACGGTGTGGCGGGGCCCTGGTACGACCTCGTCGTCTGCGGGCCGGGCCCGGTGCGGGCCGGCCGGTTCCTGCTCGAGCCCGATCACGGACTCGACCGACTGCCCCGCGCCGACACCGTGATCGTCCCGGGCTGGGCCGACGTCGACGAGGAGCCGCCCGCCGACCTGGTCGACGCGGTGCGCGCGGCCCACGAGGCGGGCGCACGCCTGGTCTCCCTGTGCACGGGTGCCTTCGTGCTGGCCGCCGCGGGCCTGCTGGACGGGCTCCGCGCGACCACGCACTGGGCGCACACCGAGGTCCTGGCCGCCCGCCACCCGGAGGTCGAGGTGGACCCGGACGTCCTCTACGTGGACAACGGCCGCGTGCTCACCTCCGCCGGCAAGGCCGCCGCCATGGACCTGTGCCTGCACCTGGTCCGGCTCGACCGCGGTTCGTCGGTCGCCAACGCGGTCGCCCGCCGCCTGGTCGTGCCGCCGCACCGGGACGGCGGGCAGGCCCAGTTCGTCACCACCCCGGTCCCCGCCCCGGACCACCATCCCCTCGCCGAACTGCTCCCCTGGGTGCTCGAACGGCTCGACCGGCCGCTGACCGTGGAGGACCTGGCCCGCCGGGCCCGGATGAGCTCGCGCCACCTGGGCCGCCACTTCAAGGCGGCGACCGGTACCACTCCGCTGCAGTGGCTGCTGACCCAACGGATCCGGCGTGCCCAGGAGTTGCTGGAGACCACCGACGACGGCATCGAGACCGTCGCGGCGGCCACCGGCATGGGGACCGCCGCGACGCTGCGCCGGCACTTCCACCGCACGGTCGGCGTGCCCCCGGACACCTACCGCCGCACGTTCCGTGCGAGGAACCGCCCCGGGCCCGACAGCGGCGAGCGGCACTCCCGGCCCTGAACCGGTTCCGCGGGCGCACGCTCGGGGCCGGGACCACGGGCGACAGCCACCGGAACGGCGGCGGCATCAATCCGTTCGTGCCGAGCACGCACGGCGGCCCGCCGCCGACGTCCTCGGCCGGCTCCCCCTCGGTGAGCAGTGTCCCGCCCTCGTGACGGCGGTTCAGGACACCCTGCTCGACGTGGACGCCCCGAGCGCGGCGACCTGGTGGAGCGACCCGGTCGGCTTCTCCGGCCGGGCCGGCTCGGTCCGCACCGGAGCGAAGTTCCACAGGGCCCGCTTCTGGTCCCACGTGCTCACCCGACCGCACGGAACAGGGGCCCACCGGCACCGGTGAGCCCCCGGGGGGCGTGCGTCCGCGGGGGCGTGCGTCCGCGGGTCAGACCTTGCTGAAGCCGTAGCCCAGGAGCTTCTTCGCGTCCGTCTCGCGCTGGGCGGCCGAGGAGGAGGTGAGCACCGTGCCGATGACCGTCTTGCCGTTCCGCGTCGCGGCGAAGACCAGGCAGTACTTGGACGTCGAGCCCGAGCCGGTCTTCACGCCGATCGTGCCGCTGTAGTTGCCGAGCAGCGTGTTGGTGTTGGTCCACGGCGCCATCGTGCGGGTGCTGCCCGTCTTCGTGGTCGTCTTCGCCGTGTACTTCTTCGTCTTGACGATCGTGCGGAACGTGGAGTTCTTCATCGCGCTGCTGGCGATCTTCGTCAGGTCGCGCGGCGTGGAGTAGTTCTTGCCGTTGCCGATGCCGTCGAACGAGTCGAAGTGGGTGTTCTTCAGCCCCAGCTTCTTCGCCTCCGCGTTCATCTTGCCGATGAACGACTTCACGCGGGCCGAACGCGTCGAGCCCGTACCGAACTTGTCGGCGAGCGCGTACGCGGCGTCGCAGCCGGACGGCAGCATCAGCCCGTACAGCAGCTGGCGCACGGTCACCTTGTCGCCGACGATCAGGCGGGCGGACGAGGCGTTCTTCGACACGATGTAGTCGCTGTACGCCATCTGGATCGTGACCTTGGCGTCCAGGTTCAGGTTCTTCTGCGCGAGCACGACCTTCGCGGTCATGATCTTCGTCGTCGAACCGGTGGAGCGGCGCGTGTCCGCCGCCTTGGTGTACAGCGACTTGCCGTTCGCGTCGTTCATCACGAAGCCGCCCTTGGCGACGATCGAGGGCGCGGCGGCGGCCTGCGCGGGCACAGCGTAGAGGAATCCGGAGGCGATCACGGCGCCGGTGGTCACGGCGACGCCGGTGGCTCTGCGGAGACGGATGCCCTGAATGCCGTTCTTCAAGTCAAATACCCCGATTACCTTGAATGGCCGTACGGTGCGGCCGGATTGAGGCGCGACCGCGCATGAAGGGCCGCACGAGTCTGACTCCTGTGCGGCGAAGATGGTTGTGCGGCCGACGGGTGAATTTCCCGGCTTGTGAAGGGCTTCGAGGTCCGCATCGTGGACGAATACTTCCACGCGTACGTGTTGTATCTATCCTGTCGGCATGAGTGTGGCCCCCGTGAAGCAACCCCCCGCAGCCGACCGCGTCTACGTCCACGTCAAGCAGGGTGTCCTGGACCGCCGTTACGAGGGCGGGACACTGCTCACCGAGGGGGAGCTGGCCGAGGACGTCGGGGTCTCGCGCACCCCGGTGCGCGAGGCGCTGCTGCGGCTGGAGGCGGAGGGGCTGATCAAGCTCTACCCGAAGAAGGGCGCCCTCGTCCTGCCGGTCTCCGCGCAGGAGATCGCCGACGTCGTGGAGACGCGGCTGCTCGTCGAGGAGCACGCCGCGCGGAAGGCCGTGCCCGCACCGCCCGCACTCATCGAACGCCTGGAGCACCTGCTCGCCCGGCAGAAGGAGCAGGCCGCCGCCGGGGACCTCGCCGCGGCCTCCGTCACCGACCGCTGCTTCCACGCCGAGATCGTCCGCAGCGGCGGCAACGAGATCCTCTCCCGCCTCTACGACCAGCTCCGCGACCGCCAACTGCGCATGGGCGTCGCCGTGATGCACTCCCACCCCGACCGCATCGCCAAGACCCTCGCCGAGCACGAGGAGATCCTCGAGGCGCTGCGCTCCGGCGACCCGGAGGCGGCCGTCGGGACCGTCCGCCGGCACGTCGGCCGACTCTCCCACCTGGCCCGGGGGGAGGTGCGATGAGCGACGCCAAGACGAGCCCGGCTGTCGGCTCCCTGCCCGGTGAGCCCCCGGGCGGGCGGCGCGCGCTGGCCGTGTGGGGCGTCGGCGTGGCGGTCTACTTCGTCGCCGTCATCTTCCGGACCTCCCTGGGCGTGGCCGGTCTCGACGCCGTCGACCGCTTCGGCGTCAACGCCTCCGCCCTGTCCACGTTCTCCATCCTCCAACTGCTGGTCTACGCGGGCATGCAGATACCCGTCGGGCTGCTGGTCGACCGGCTCGGCACCAAGAAGGTGCTGGGCCTGGGCGCCGTGCTGTTCACGGCCGGGCAGCTCGGGTTCGCGCTCTCCCCGACGTACGGCATGGCGCTCGCCTCGCGCGCGCTGCTCGGCTGCGGGGACGCGCTGACGTTCATCAGCGTGCTGCGGCTGGGCACCCGGTGGTTCCCGGCCCGGCGCGGTCCGCTGGTCGGGCAGTTCGCGGGGCTGGCCGGCATGGCGGGCAACCTCGTCTCCACGCTGGTCATCGCCCGGCTGCTGCACGGCGTCGGCTGGACGGCGGCGTTCGCGGGCAGCGCGCTCGCCGGCGTCGTGGTCTTCGTGCTGCTGGTGCTGTTCCTCAAGGACCACCCCGAGGGCCACGAACCGCAGCCCGTTCCGCACCAGGGCGCCGCCTACGTGCGCCGCCAGATCGCCGCCTCCTGGCGGGAGCCGGGGACGCGGCTCGGGATGTGGGTGCACTTCACCACCCAGTTCCCGGCGATGGTGTTCCTGCTGCTGTGGGGGATGCCGTTCCTCGTCGAGGCCCAGGGCCTGTCCCGGGCCACGGCCGGCGAGCTGCTCACCCTGGTCGTGCTGTCCAACATGGCCGTCGGCCTCGTCTACGGCCAGATCGTCGCCCGGCACCACGGGGCGCGGCTGCCCCTGGCGCTCGGCACGGTGGCGGCGACGGCGCTGCTGTGGGCCGCCACCCTGGCCCACCCCGCCGACACCGCGCCGATGTGGCTGCTGATCGTGCTGTGCACGGTGCTGGGGGCCTGCGGACCGGCCTCGATGATCGGCTTCGACTTCGCCCGCCCGGCGAACCCGCCGGAGCGGCAGGGCACGGCCTCCGGCATCACCAACATGGGCGGCTTCATCGCCTCCATGACCACCCTGTTCGCGATCGGTGTGCTGCTGGACGCCACCGCGGGCGACTACACCGTCGCCTTCTCCGCCGTCTTCCTGCTCCAGACCCTCGGGGTCGTCCAGATCCTGCGGCTGCGCGGGCGCGCGGTGCGCAGGGAGCGGGAGCGGCTGGTCGCCAGCCGGGTGGAGACGGTGCACGTGCCCGCGTGAGCGGACCGGCACCGGCTCAGCGCACGGGCACGAGGGTGAGGTACGCCAGGCCCAGCACGCCGCGGTAGCTCATCCACCGTGCCCGGTGCCGGTCCAGCCGCTCGCGGGTCTCGGCGGCCAGGGGATGATCACCGTGATCGGCCAGCCACACCTCCGCGTCCGCCCGGTACGCCGACTCGAACTCCTCCCACTCGTCGGGGCTCGCGGTCTCCGTCCACTCCGGCCGGAACCCGGCGGCCACCGCCAGGTCGAGCAGGGTCGCGAGGTCCGGGTGGTCGTCGGCACGGGCGCCCGGCCACATGCCGGACAGCTCGGCCGCGGTCGGGGTGCGCTGCCAGAAGCCCTCGCCGAGCAGGACCCGGCCGCCGTCGCCGACCAGACGGCGCAAGGAGGCGAGGGCGCGGGGGAGGTGACGGGGCGGCTCGACCGGACCGAGGGCCTGGCTGGAGCCGACGCACAGCACCAGGTCGGCGGGGCCCCGGGAGGTGTCCTGCGCGGACTCCTCCAGGAACGCGACCCGGTCCGCCAGCTCCCGCCGCTCGGCGTTGCGGCGGCCGCGGGCCAGGTCGTCGGCGTTCAGGTCCAGGCCGGTGCCGGTCGCGCCGGGGACCGCGGCCAGTACGCGCAGCATCAGCTCGCCCCAGCCGCAGCCGATGTCGAGCACGGTCCGGGGCGCCGTCCCGGCCAGCCGCCCGACCATGCGGTCCGCCCGCGCCTCGGAGAGCGGGCCGTGGAAGGTGAGACGGGTGAGGCGGGGCGGAAGGCCGGTGGACGGCGCGTCGGGCCGGGGGCGTGGGTCGGTCATGGCCGGGACGCTACTGCGCCGACGGTCCGGCCCGCGGGGAATTTCCGGCCGGGAGGGGGCACGGCCGGCCGTCCGCCACCGCCGCGGCGGACCCCGCCCCGGCCGGCGCTCCTCCGCCGTCCCGTTTCCCGCTGCGTCTACTTCGTCAGCACGAAGTGCCGCAGGATCGCCGCCGCCAGGTCCGGGTCGCCCTCCGTCTTCACCCGGTCCGCCACCGCCTCCGGCGTCACCCGGCCGCAGGCCAGGCGGACGTAGGTCTCCCAGTCCAGGGCGAGGGTGGCGGCCGGGCCCAGCGCGGGGGCGGTCTCCAGCGTGCCGCGGCCCTGGATGTCGACGCGGACCGTGCGCAGGAACTCCACCGGGCCGCTGACGTCGACGACCACGGCCGAGCTGCGCGGCGCCTGCGCGTCCTCGGCCACCACGCGCGGCAGCTCGTCCAGCAGCACGTCCCGCGCGACGTGCGCGCCGGGGGAGTCGAGG
>NZ_MSGP01000819.1 GCF_002078235.1 Streptomyces viridosporus | reverse complement strand
ACGCCTCACCGGGCCTCTTCCCGTGTCGGGCTACGCCGTTGTGCCGGTCCCGCCGGCCGCCGGCCGCCGCCGCGACCACCACAGCGCGGCCGTGCCGGGCGCCCGCCGGGCGGTGGGAGGGTTCGCCCGGACGCCCCGAGGGATGGCGGCGGAACGTGAAGACGGGGGCGGGGATCCACTACACCTCCCCGGACGGCGCGCGGGAGCCGGCCGCCAAGTCCTCCCCGGCCCGCGGCGATCTGCTGCGGACCTGGCAGACCTCCGAACGCGACGCCCGCCAGGGGCAGGGCTACCGGAAGATCCGTCTGGCGGAGACCAGGTTCCGCGGCCACCCGGCCGTGGTGCGGGAGTACGCGTTCACGCTCGAGGGCGTCCCGTGGCACGCCCGCCTGGCTGGGCTTCACCGCGGACGGAACGACGTACCAGACCAACACGCGGTACCGGCCGGAGGTCGAAGCGGCGGTGCTGAAGGCGTACGAGAAGGTCGAGGACGACGTCGCGGTGCTCTGACGCGCAGGGGGCCGGGGCCCGCGGGCACACGCGCCGCGGGCCCCGGCCCCGTCACCGGGAGTCCCCGTCGGCCGGGACCCCGTCCCGCGCCCCGGCGCGCGCGGCACCGCCGTCACCGCGTCCGGCACCGCCGTCACCACGTCCGGCCAGGTGCTGCTTCACGAAGGCGACGGCGAGCACGAGGGCGGCGACCAGCAGCGACAACAGCACCGTGGTCCGCCCGTTGTGCTCGGTGTCGGTCAGCATGTAACCGAGCACGAACACGATCAGCGCCGCGCTGGCCCAGGTCAGGTACGGGTACAGCCACATCCGCACGACCAGCTTCTCAGGCGCCTCGGCCTGGATGATCCGCCGCATGCGCAGCTGCGAGAAGCAGATCACCAGCCAGACGAACAGCGCGACCGCGCCGGAGGAGTTGACCAGGAAGAGGAAGACCGAGTCCGGGAACTCGTAGTTGAAGAAGACGGCGACGAAGCCGAACACGACCGACGCGATGATCGCGTTCCGCGGCACGCCCCGGCGGGTGGTCCGGGCGAACGCCTTCGGCGCGTCCCCGCGCCGGCCGAGCGAGAAGGCCATCCGGGAGGCCGTGTAGAGGCCGGAGTTGAGGCAGGACAGCACGGACGTCAGCACGATGAAGTTCATGATCTGACCGGCGTGCGCGATGCCGAGGGAGTTCAGGGCGGCGACGTACGAGCCGTCCTCGGCGATCGACTCGCTGTTCCACGGCAGCAGGCAGACGACGACGAAGATCGACCCGAGGTAGAAGACGCCGATGCGCCAGATGATGCTGTTGGTCGCCTTGGTCACGGCCCGTTGCGGGTCCTCCGACTCACCGGCCGCCAGGGTCGCGATCTCGCTGCCCATGAAGGAGAAGACGACGAGCAGGATGCCGGTGAGGATGGCGCCGGCGCCGTGGGGCAGGAAGCCGCCGTGCTCGGTGAGGTTGGCGAGCCCCGCGGAGTCGCTGTCCACCCCGGGCAGCACACCGAAGACGGCCAGTCCGCCGACGACGATGAACACGCCGATGGCGACGACCTTGATCCCGGCGAACCAGAACTCGAACTCGCCGTAGGAACCGACGGACGCGAGGTTGGTGGCGGTCAGCACCACCATCACGATGAGGGCCCAGCCCCACTGGGGAACGGCCGGTATCCACCCTTCGAGGATGGTGGCCCCGGCGGTCGCCTCCACCGCCAGCACCACGACCCAGAAGAACCAGTAGAGCCAGCCGATCGAGAACCCGGCCCAGGGCCCGAGCGCGCGGTCGGCGTGGGCGGAGAAGGACCCGGACGTCGGGTTGGCCGCCGACATCTCACCGAGCATCCGCATCACCAGCACCACGAGCGTGCCGACGAGGGCGTAGGAGAGGAGGATGCCGGGACCGGCGGCCGCGATGCCCGAGCTGGAACCGACGAACAGGCCGGCACCGATGACACCGCCGATGGCGATCATCGACAGATGGCGGTTCTTGAGTCCGGCCTGCAGACCGGATCCGTCCCCT
Source organism: Streptomyces viridosporus (assembly GCF_002078235.1). Classification (GTDB taxonomy): domain Bacteria; phylum Actinomycetota; class Actinomycetes; order Streptomycetales; family Streptomycetaceae; genus Streptomyces; species Streptomyces viridosporus. Next base: position 817 of record NZ_MSGP01000819.1, on the reverse strand, counting down.
CCGGGGCCGTCGGTGCTGCCGGAAGAGGGGGTTCCCGTGGGGTCTCCGGGACTGTTGCCGGTCGTTTTGAGGGTCGGCTGCGAGGTCATGGAGCGGATTTCCTTTGCGCCGTGGGGGCCGTTCTCCGGATGAATCCGGTGAGCGTGGGGGAGTGTCGGCACATGCGGACGTGGGGGTCCGATGCGGCGGGTATACGGGCCGGTCCAGTGAAACTGAGGTGAACGGATTCGAGAACCTGTGAATGAGGATTTTTACTCGACCTTTCCCTGAGGTTCAGTGATTCTCCTCACGCTTCTGGGTCGCAGCACCCCGCGCGCCTTCCCGGAAGCCCGCGTGTCACACTCGGACCATGCGCGTGTACCTCGGTTCCGACCATGCCGGCTACGAACTCAAGAACCACCTCGTCGAGTGGCTCAAGGGCGCGGGCCACGAGCCCGTCGACTGCGGGCCCCACATCTACGACGCCCAGGACGACTACCCGCCCTTCTGCCTCCGCGCCGCCGAGCGGACCGCCGCCGACCCCGACGCCCTCGGCATCGTGATCGGCGGCTCCGGCAACGGCGAGCAGATCGCCGCGAACAAGGTGAAGGGCGTGCGGGCGGCCCTGGCGTGGAGCGAGGAGACGGCGGCCCTGGGCCGTCAGCACAACAACGCCAACGTGGTCGCGGTGGGTGCGCGCATGCACACGCAGGACGAGGCCACCGCGTTCGTGGAGACCTTCCTGAACACCCCGTTCTCGCAGGACGAGCGCCACGTCCGCCGCATCGACATGCTCGCCGACTACGAGACCACCGGCGACCTCCCCCCGATCCCGCCC
>NZ_MSGP01000818.1 GCF_002078235.1 Streptomyces viridosporus | reverse complement strand
GCTGAACGAGGGCCCGCCGGAAGCACCACGTCCGGCGGGCCCTCCGCCCGTTCGCGCCCCGTGGCCGCCCGTCCTCAGGCGGACGGCGCCGAGGCCGGGCCCGACGCCCTCGCGTCCGCGCCCCAGCTGCTCGGCAGCCGCAGCGCCTGTGCCGACGGCGATCCCGGCTCGGCGTGGTACGTGACCAGCGACTGCTCCGCACAGCACCCTGTCCCTGCCGGTGGTACGCACGGCCGACGTAGGAAAAGCCGTGGTCTGGGTGGTCCCCGGCCGCCGGGGCAGGCTGGAGGACGTGCCCGGCCGGACAACGGGCGGCCGGGCGCACGGCTTCCCGAGGAGACCCCTGGTATGACCACTGTCGCCGCGTACGCCGCACCCGTCACCAAGGCTCTGCTGGAGCGGACGACCATCGAGCGGCGCGAGGTCGGCGCGCACGACGTCCTGATCGACATCAAGTTCGCCGGCATCTGCCACTCCGACATCCACCAGGCCCGCGAGGGCTGGGGCGAGGCGATCTTCCCGATGGTCCCGGGCCACGAGATCGCGGGCGTGGTGTCCGAGGTCGGCTCCGGTGTCACCCGGTTCCGGGTCGGCGACCGCGTGGGGGTCGGCTGCATGGTCGACTCCTGCCGCACCTGCGACAACTGCGAGGCCGATCTGGAGCAGTACTGCCTGAACGGCGCCACGATGACCTACAACGGCATCGGCCGGGACGGCCGGCCGACCTACGGCGGCTACGCGCAGAAGATCGTCGTCGACGAGAACTACGTCGTCCGCGTCCCCGACGGCCTGGCCCTCGACGAGGCCGCACCGCTGCTGTGCGCGGGCATCACCACGTACTCCCCGCTGCGGCACTGGAACGCGGGCCCCGGCCGGAAGGTCGCGGTCGTCGGACTCGGCGGCCTCGGCCACATGGCCGTGAAGATCGCGCACGCGATGGGCGCCGAGGTGACGGTGCTGTCGCAGTCCCTGCGCAAGAAGGACGACGGACTGAAGCTGGGCGCCGACCACTACTACGCCACCGCCGACCCGGCCACCTTCGAGCGGCTCGGGGGCACCTTCGACCTGATCGTCTCCACGGTCTCCGCCCCGCTCGACCTCGACGCGTACCTGTCGCTGCTGCGGACGGACGGCGCCCTGGTGAACGTGGGCGCCCCCGAGGAGCCCGTCTCCCTCGACCTCTTCTCGGTGATCGGCGGACGCAGGACCCTCGCGGGGTCGAGCATCGGCGGCATCCGGGAGACCCAGGAGATGCTGGACTTCTGCGCCGAGCACGGCATCGGCGCGGAGATCGAACTGATCGGCGCGGCCGAGATCGACGAGGCCTACGAGCGGGTCCTGAACAGCGACGTCCGCTACCGCTTCGTCATCGACACGGCGACGATCTGACCCCGGCGCGCTTCCCCCGGCCGCGTTCTCCCGCCGCTGCGGACGGCGCCGCCACCGTGCGCCACGACGCCGTCCCGGGCCACGGCCCGCCGCTGCGGGTCCGCCGGCCCCGGTCGTCGCGGTACTCCCCGTACAGCGGGCCGGCCACGATCAGTCCCCCACGGAAGTCCGGCTCGTCCTCGCCGGCGTCCAGGAGACGGGGCACACCGGGACGGTGTCCGGACGGACGCGGGGCTTCGGGCGCGTGTCGGCGCTCAGTGCGGCAGGGTCGCCGGGCTGCCGCCGTTCGCCTCGTAGCCCGCGACCGCCAGGGCGCGGTAGACCGCGAACTCCGCGGCGGGGTCGGCGGACAGGGTCCAGGGCAGCGCACCGACGTGGCCGTCGACGTGTATCAACTGGCTCATGGCCTCGGCCCAGCGCTCGGCACGGACCAGGAAGAAGATCAGCAGATGCCGGACGTGCGCCAGCATCGGGTCGTCGGGGCGGGCCGAGTGCACCGCGTGCAGCGCGCCGTGGATCGCCCGGGAGACGACCTCGCTCTGGTAGAAGCCGCTGACCAGGGTCACCTCGGGCAGGTGCTCGAACACCGCGAAGAGCGGCATCGCGGCGAGGAGGGAGCCCTGGGGCGCCCGGGCCGCCGCGGCCTCCGCGAACGCGTACGCCTCCTGTCGCGAGCCGTGCCACTTCTCGCACCAGTAGTGCAGCGCGGCCAGATGCGCCCCCATGTGGTTCGGCGCGCGGTCCAGGATCTTCAGCCAGACCTGCTCGAAGTCCCCCCGGGCGTAGCCGAGTCCACGGGCCACCGAGAGTTCCACGAGGTACGGGATCGGGTCGCCGGGGGCCAGCAGCGCCGCCTCGCCGCAGGCCGCTTTCGCCTCCTCCATGATGATCCGGAACTCGTCCGTCCCGGGCGCGGCCGTACGCCAGGCCTGCTGCACCAGGAACTCGGCGTGCACCGCCGCTCCCCCCGCGTCCTTGGGGGCCTCGGTCCGCCACACCCGCAGCCACTGCCCGCCCGGCG
>NZ_MSGP01000817.1 GCF_002078235.1 Streptomyces viridosporus | reverse complement strand
CCATGGGCGTGCTCAGCCCGCCGACTCCGGCGTCGTGCGGGCTGAGCACGCCCATGGTCACCAGGACGATGATCACGACGCCGAGCGCGATGCGGTACCAGACGAACGGCATGAAGCTCTTGGTCGAGATGAACTTCATGAACCAGGCGATCACCGCGTACCCGGTCACGAAGGCGACGATCGTCGCGAAGACCGTCGGGCCCCAGGAGACGTGCCCGCCCTCCGCGGCGTCCTTGAGCTCGAACAGGCCGGAGGCCAGCACCGCGGGGATGGCGAGCAGGAAGGAGTAGCGGGCCGCGGCCTCGCGCCGGTAGCCCATGAACAGGCCGCCGCTGATGGTGGCGCCGGAGCGGGAGACGCCCGGGATGAGGGCCATGGCCTGGCAGAAGCCGTAGATCAGGCCGTCCTTGACGGTCAGGTCCTCGAGCTGCTTGCGCTGCTTGGCCGCGCGGTGCCGGCCGCCGCCCTCGTCCCGCGCCGCGAGGCGGTCGGCGACGCCGAGGACGATGCCCATGCCGATCAGCATCGCCGCGGTGATCCGCAGATCGCGGAACGGGCCCTCGATCTGGTCCTTGAGCGTCACCCCGAGCACGCCGATCGGGATCGAGCCGACGATGACGAGCCAGCCCATGCGCGCGTCGTGGTCCCGGCGCATCTCCTTGTTCGTCAGCGAGCGGGTCCAGGCCGACAGGATCCGCCCGATGTCCTTGCGGAAGTAGATCAGCACCGCGGCCTCCGTGCCGATCTGGGTGATCGCGGTGAAGGCCGCGCCCGGGTCCTCCCAGCCGGAGAAGGCCGCGGTCAGCCGCAGGTGCGCGCTGGAGGAGACGGGGAGGAACTCGGTCAGCCCCTGGACGAGTCCGAGGATGAGGGATTCAAACCAAGACATGAGGTAACGGAGTCCAAGTGCCGATCGTGGAACGGGCGACGGGCACACCGCACCGCGGTGCGCGGTGATCGATGATCCGGCGTGCCGAGGGGGAAGCGTAGCGCCCCAAGATGACGGGCCCTCCACAGGGGCTTCACGGCCCGCCGGAGCCCGGTGCGCCCCGGGCGGCGGCTCAGGTCGTGGCCGGGCCGCCCACCGTCCACCCCGGAGTCCGCGGGTGGGGCGTCAGGTCCTCGTGGCGCACCCGGTCGCCGCAGGCCCGGCAGGTGACGACCGGGACGAGTTCGTCGCCGCAGACGTGCTCGAGCACCATGGGCCGGTCGCCGTCCGGGCGGAGGTGGCGGTTGCCCCACTCCATCAGGGTCAGCAGGACGGGCTCCAGCTCCAGCCCCGCCCGGGTGGGCCGGTACTCGAAGCGCTGCGGGCGCTCGCTGTAGGGCCGCTTGGTCAGCACCCCGGCCTCGACGAGCCGCTTCAGCCGTGTGGCCAGGATGTCGCGCGGCGCGCCGATGTTGCGCACCAGCTGGTCGAAGCGGCCGTTGCCGAGGCACACCTCGCGCAGGACGAGCAGGGAGTACTTCTCGCCGACGAGGGCCAGGGTGTCGGCGATCGAGCAGGGGCGCGGGTCTTTGGGGGCGGCCATACCGCCGAGTCTAAGGGAGGGTTTGTATTTCCAACTCTCCACGCTATGGTGAGTTCGGATTTCCTACTCACTGGTAGTCGCCGGTCGCCGCCCGGGCGGTCGAGGAGGCCGAGGAGGCCCGCACCATGCGTGACGCAGTCGTCGTCGAAGCCGTACGCACCCCCATCGGCAAGGGCAGGCCAGGCGGCGCCCTCGCCCACGTCCACCCCGTCGAGCTCCTCGCCCACACCCTGCGCGCCCTCGTCGAGCGGTCCGGTGTCGACCCGGCGCTGATCGACGACGTCATCGGCGGCACCGTCGACCAGGTCGGCGAGCAGGCCATGAACACCACCCGCTACGCCGTCCTGTCGGCCGGCCTGCCCGAGTCCGTCCCGGCGACCACCGTGGACCGCCAGTGCGGCTCCTCCCAGCAGGCCGTGCACTTCGCGGCGCAGGGCGTCATCTCCGGCGCGTACGACCTCGTCGTCGCCTGCGGGGTGGAGTCCATGAGCCGGGTGCCGATGTGGTCGAACGTCCCCGCCGGCAAGGACCCGTTCGGCCCCGGGGTCGCCGAGCGCTACCCGGACGGGCTCGTCCCGCAAGGCATCAGCGCGGAGCTCATCGCCGCGAAGTGGTCCCTCACCCGCGAGCGGATGGACGCCTTCGCCGTCTCCTCGCACCGCAGGGCCGCCGCGGCGTGGGACGCCGGTCTGTTCGACGCCGAGGTCGCGCCCCTGGAGGGCGTCGCCCGCGACGAGTGCGTACGGCCGGACAGCACCCCCGAGGTCCTGGCCGGCCTCCGGCCCGCCTACCACGACCCGGCCTTCGCCGAGCGCTTCCCGCAGATCGAGTGGAACGTCACGGCGGGCAACGCCAGCCCGCTCAACGACGGCGCCTCCGCCGTGCTCATCACCTCGAGCGAGACCGCGGCCCGGCTGGGCCTGCGTCCGCTCGCCCGGCTGCACAGCTTCGCGGTCACCGGCTCCGACCCGCTGCTGATGCTCACCGGGGTCGTCCCGGCGACCGAGAAGGTGCTGCGCCGCGCCTCCCTGTCCCTCGACGACATCGACCTGTTCGAGGTCAACGAGGCGTTCTCCAGTGTGGTCCTGGCCTGGCAGCAGGAGACCGGCGCCGACCTCGCCAAGGTCAACGTGCACGGCGGCGCCGTCGCGATCGGCCATCCGCTGGGCGCCAGCGGCACCCGGCTGACGACGACCCTGGTCCACGCGATGCGCGAACGCGGCGCGCGGTACGCCCTGCAGACCATGTGCGAGGCGGGCGGGCTCGCCAACGCCATGGTGCTGGAGCGGATCTGACGCCCCGCCGGCGGGCACCGCGCTCACGGGCGGGGTGCCCGCCGGCTCAGTGCCCGCGCAGCCGGTGCCGTTTGCGCCACGCCACCGCCGCGCCCACCAGACCCGGTACGGCGATGCAGGCCAGCGCGATCAGGAAGGCCGGGGAGGTCGGTGTCGAGGCGCGGGCGCCGGCCACCGCGTAGGCGGCGGTGTTCGGGATCGAG
>NZ_MSGP01000816.1 GCF_002078235.1 Streptomyces viridosporus | reverse complement strand
GCGTCCAGATAGCGGCCGTACGTCGTGTCCAGGCCCAGGTCCGCCATCAGGTCGGCGAACAGGCGGGCGTGCACCCGGTCGGGGCGGCCGCCGCCGTACTCGTCGAACTCCACCGCCGCCATCGCCGCCTTGGCGCGTCCCTGCAGCCGGGGGAGCACCCAGGCGTGCGGGTCGGCCTCCTTGAGGTGGTACAGCGACCGCTGCGCGGCGTACTCGCGCACGTGCCACAGCTCGCCCNNCCGCGCGCAGGGCGGTGAGGAAGCGGTCCTCCAGGGCGGCGCGGGTCCGCAGCAGCTCCGGGTCCCATTCGAGGTCGGGCGCCACACCCGCGAAACCGCGGTAGTGCAGTTCGTAGCAGAGGTACAGGGCCAGCTGGAGATCGTCGCCGTACACGGGGGCTGAGGGGGCCGCGCGGCGCGGGCAGCTGGGGTTCTTCGAGGCGGTGTTCCATGGGAGCCGGGTACCCGGGCCGCGCCGGGACACCCTGCCTGCCCGCCCGGGGGGTACTTTATGACGGTATGAAGGCACTCGTGATCAACTGCACCCTGAAGAAGTCACCGGAGACCTCCAACACCGAGGCGCTCTTCCGCACCGTCACCGAGCAGCTGCAGAAGGAGGGCGTGGAGGTCGACGTCGTCCGCGCGGTGGACCTGGACATCGCCCCGGGCGTGGTCAGCGAGGCCGTGCACGAGGGCGACGCCTGGCCGGACGTCCACGCGAGGATCCTCGCGTNNGGTCGCCAAGCGGGTCCTGGAGCGGATGGACGCCATGCTGTCCGAGACGGACGACGAGGGCCGGCCGGTCGCCTACAACCGGGTCGCGGGCGTCGTCGTCACCGGCAACGAGGACGGTGCCCACCATGTGATCAGCGAGATCACCGGCGGCCTGCAGGACATCGGCTACACGATCCCCGGCCAGGCGTGGACCTACTGGAACCAGGGCCCCGGCCCCGGGCCCAGCTTCCTCGAGGGCGGGAGCGGCCACGACTGGTCGCGGAAGACCGCCCGTGCCATGGCCGCCAACCT
>NZ_MSGP01000815.1 GCF_002078235.1 Streptomyces viridosporus | reverse complement strand
CGGCGCACCACCTTGCGGATCCGGGCGTCCTGCCAGTCGCGCATCGCCCGCGCCCACACGCCCTCGCCCGTCGAACGCCCGTCGGCCAGCATCACCAGGACCGCGCGGGCCGCCGTCTCCAGCGCGTCCGTGCGGGACGGGGGCGCCGCCCGCTCGATGCGGACCACCAGGGGCAGGACGAACTGGGGTGCCGCGTCGCGGGCACCGGGGGCGGGGCGGAAGGGGCTGTCGGCGGCAGGGCTCTGATCAGTGCTCACGGGTCCAGTCTGCCAACCCGCCGCACACCGCCGTCAGCCCGAGCAGGAGGTGCGCTCGGCCTCCCGCCACTCGCACAGGGGGCACAGGGTGACGCCCTTGTACGACTCCGGGTACTCCGTCGGCTCCCGGCACAGCACGCACTCCGCGTACGGCGGCCCGTCGGCCTTCGGCGGCCTGGACACGTCGATCAGGCAGTAGTCGTTGTCGTCCATGCGTCCAGCGTAGGGCGCTCAGCCCCGTCCGCCCGCCGTCGCGATCAGCTCGGAGACCTTCACGAAGCGGTAGCCCCTGCGGCGCAGCTCCGGGACGATCGTCCGCACCGCCCGC
>NZ_MSGP01000814.1 GCF_002078235.1 Streptomyces viridosporus | reverse complement strand
TCGTTGTAGCAGAGCTTGGCGTTCGGGTCGGCCGCGCGGGCGGTGCGGAACGCCTCCTCGATGAAGCCGTTGCCGAGCTTGTCCTGGAAGGGCGAGCTGCGCCGGGCGCCGCTGCCGCCGTCCTGGAACGCCTCGTTGACCACGTCCCAGGAGTGGATCTTGCCCTTGTAGTGGGTCATGACCTGGGTGATGTGGTGGTTCATGGCCGACCGGAGGTCGGTGGCGCCGAGCCCGGAGACCCAGCCCGGCAGCTGGGAGTGCCACACCAGGGTGTGCCCGCGGACGTCCATGCCCCGGCTCTGGGCGTGGTTCACGATCCGGTCGGCCGAGCCGAAGCTGAAGGAGCCGCGGCTCGGTTCGAGGGCGTCCCACTTCATCTCGTTCTCCGGCGTCACCGAGTTGAACTCGGTGTTCAGCGTGGCGACGTACTGCGCCTCGCTCAAGCGGTTCGCGGCGACCGCGGCGCCGAAGTAGCGGCCCTTCTCGGCGGCCGCCGCGCCCAGGGTGTCGGCGGCGTGGGCGGTCTGGGGGAGTGCCGCGAGCGCGGTGGCGGTGAGCAGGGCGGTGGTGGCGACGCTCAGGGCGGCGCGCAGGCGGCCTCTGCCTCCGGCGGCCCTGGATCCGGCTCCGGGTGCGGCTTCGGCTCTGTTTTCGATCATGGGCATGTCATCCCTTTTCCGGTGGGGTCCCGTGGTGCGGATGGCGGGGATCGTCTGCCGTGCTGGTGTTTCGAAAATTTCGGACTCGGTTCCGAATGGCTGCGGAGACGATACGGAGGGAGGGAGGGGTGGTCAACCGTTCGCACGCGACCGATTCCGGTATGGCCGAAGCGACACCGCCAAGGGGGAAGGGGTTCACCGACGGGCGATCGGCGAAAGTTTCGTCAGGGGGTCCCGGTTCCCTTCGGAGCCGCCAGGTCCATCAGGCGGCACGCCGTCTCGATATCGCTCTTCACCTGGGCGATGGAGGCACGGCCCGAGAGCCAGGTGATCAGCGTCGAGTGCCAGGTGTGCTCGATGACGCGGACCGCGGCGAGCTGGTCGGGCGTGGGGTCGGTGAGGCCCACGGCGTCCAGGATGATCGCCGTGGTCTGCCGGGAGACCTGGTCGACCTCCGGGCTCACGCTGCGGTCCGCGAAGGTCAGGGCGCGCACCATGGCGTCGGCCAGGTGCGGCTCGCGCTGGAGCGCGCGGAAGGCCCGCATCAGGGTCTCGGCGGCCCGTTCGGCCGCGGTCTCGCCGGCCGGCGGCTTCTTCCGCAGGGTGGCGTGCAGGTGCTCCAGCTGGTCCTGCATCGTGGCGACCAGCAGATGGACCTTGGACGGGAAGTAGCGGTACAGCGTGCCGAGCGCCACCTGGGAGGACTCCGCGACCTCGCGCATCTGCACCGCGTCGAAGCCGCCCCGGCCGGCCAGCCGGGCGCTCGCGCGCAGGATGCGCCGCCGGCGCGCCTCCTGCCGCTCGGTGAGCGGTGAGGCCGGGGTGGCGCGCGGCGCGCGCGCCTCCGTCCTCGCCGCCCGGTCCGCCCCGCCTGCCGTGGCCGCCTTGTCTGCTGTGGCCGTCTCGGCCGCCTTGGCCGCCTTGGCCGCCTTGTCCCTGTTGGCTTCCGCGGGCATGGGTCCCGTCCGTGACAGTCGGTGAGGATGGATGATCAGACAGCATGGCACGCCGTCCGTCGTGGCGTGAATCACCTGATCCACTGCTCACAGCGCCCCTACCTGCCGGTAGATTCAAAGCCTCTGAACGATCAACTCTGAAACTTGTTCTAGATGAGCGTCCCGACGTAGTCTCGCGGGACAGTGCAGGGAGAAGGGGGCCCAGAGTGACCGCTGAGGCCAGTCAGGCCGGGCCCTCGGAAGGACCCGCATCCGACGGCTTGCGACCGCTCCGCATCGCACTCCTCACCTACAAGGGAAACCCGTTCTGCGGCGGGCAGGGCGTCTACGTACGCCATCTCTCGCGCGAGCTGGCCCGCCTCGGGCACCGCGTCGAGGTCATCGGCGCCCAGCCCTACCCCGTCCTCGACGAGGGGTACGACGGGCTGCGCCTCACCGAGCTGCCCAGCCTCGACCTCTACCGCCAGCCGGACCCCTTCCGCACCCCGAAGCGCGACGAGTACCGCGACTGGATCGACGCGCTCGAGGTCGGCACGATGTGGACCGGCGGCTTCCCCGAGCCGCTGACGTTCTCCCTGCGCGCCCGCCGCCACCTGCGCTCCCGGCGCGGCGACTTCGACGTCGTCCACGACAACCAGACGCTCGGCTACGGCCTGCTCGGCGACGTCGGCGCCCCCCTGGTGACCACCGTCCACCACCCCATCACCGTCGACCGGCAACTGGAGCTGGACGCCGCCGGGAGCTGGCAGCGCCGGTACGCGGTGCGCCGCTGGTACGCCTTCACCCGGATGCAGAAGCGGGTGGCGCGCCGCCTGCCGTCCGTGCTCACCGTCTCCGGCACCTCCCGCCAGGAGATCATCGACCACCTCGGCGTACGGCAGGACCGGATCCACGTCGTCCACATCGGCGCCGACACCGACCTGTTCGCGCCGGACCCGTCGGTGCCGGTGGTGCCGGGCCGGATCGTGACCACCTCCAGCGCGGACGTGCCGCTCAAGGGCCTGGTCTTCCTCGTCGAGGCGCTCGCGAAGGTCCGCACCGAGCATCCGGAGGCCCACCTCGTCGTGGTCGGCAAGCGGCCCGCGGAGGGGCCCGTCGCCCGGGCGATGGAGCGGTACGGGCTCGAGGGCGCCGTCGAGTTCGTCAAGGGCATCTCGGACGCCGAACTCGTCGACCTCGTGCGCTCGGCGCAGGTCGCGTGCGTGCCGTCGCTCTACGAGGGCTTCTCGCTCCCGGCCGCCGAGGCGATGGCCACGGGCACCCCGCTGCTCGCCACGACCGGTGGCGCGATCCCCGAGGTCGCCGGCCGCGACGGGGAGACGTGCCTCGCCGTGCCGCCCGGTGACGCGGGGGCGCTGGCCGCCGGGCTCACCAGGCTGCTGGGCGACGCGGACCTGCGGGCGCGGCTCGGGGCGGCCGGACGCGAGCGGGTGCTGCGGCACTTCACCTGGGCGCGGGCGGCCGAGGGCACGGTGGCCCGCTACCGCGAGGCGATGGCCCGTGCGGGCGGCCGTGACACCGCGGACGCCCGGACCGCGGGCACGGTCCGGCGCGGCTCCGCGCCGCAGCCCGCCGACCGCTCCGCGACCACGCCGCCCGGTCGCCCGGCGGCCCCCGCGGACAGGGGCGCCGCGCCCGGCATCCCCGCGGACCCGGGCGCCGTGTCCGTGACCACAGCAGAAACCTCAGACCGCGAAAGCAGGGCCACGTGCTGACCGTCGACTTCTCCCGGTTCCCGCTCGCCCCGGGCGACCGTGTCCTGGACCTCGGCTGCGGGGCCGGCCGGCACGCGTTCGAGTGCTACCGGCGCGGCGCGCGGGTCGTGGCGCTGGACCGGAACGGCGAGGAGATCCGCGAGGTCGCCCAGTGGTTCGCGGCGATGAAGGAGGCCGGGGAGGCCCCCGCCGGGGCCACCGCGACCGCCATGGAGGGCGACGCCCTCGCCCTGCCCTTCCCCGACGAGTCCTTCGACGTCGTGATCATCTCCGAGGTGATGGAGCACATCCCGGACGACAAGGGCGTCCTCGCGGAGATGGTGCGGGTGCTCAAGCCCGGCGGCCGGATCGCGATCACCGTCCCGCGCTACGGCCCGGAGAAGGTGTGCTGGACGCTGTCCGACGCCTACCACGAGGTCGAGGGCGGTCACATCCGCATCTACCGGGCGGACGAGCTGCTGGCGAAGATCCGCGAGGCCGGCCTGCGCCCCTACGGCACCCACCACGCGCACGCGCTGCACTCGCCGTACTGGTGGCTGAAGTGCGCGTTCGGCGTGGACAACGACAAGGCGCTGCCGGTGCGGGCGTACCACAAGCTGCTGGTCTGGGACATCATGAAGAAGCCGCTGGCCACCCGGGTCGCCGAACGGGCGCTGAACCCGGTGATCGGCAAGAGCTTCGTGGCGTACGCGACCAAGCCGCACCTGCCGCGCGCCGAGGCCGAGGCGGACGCCACGTGACCACCCCCCGGACTCCTCGGACGGAGCACCTCGTCCTGCCCGGGGTCCTCACCGACGGGCAGGCCGCCGCGACCGTCGCCGGCATCCTCGCCGTGCAGCGGGAGGACGGCGCGATCCCGTGGTTCCGCGGGCACCACCTGGACCCCTGGGACCACGTCGAGGCCGCGATGGCGCTGGACACGGCCGGCGAGCACGAGGCCGCCGAGCGGGCCTACCTGTGGCTGGCCCGGCACCAGTTGGAGGACGGCTCCTGGTACGCCGCCTACGCCGACGGCGACCCGCACGACGTCACCGACCGCAGCCGCGAGACCAACTTCGTCGCCTACATCGCGGTCGGCGTCTGGCACCACTACCTCTCCACCGGCGACGACACGTTCCTGGACCGCATGTGGCCCTCCGTGTGCGCGGCGGTGGAGTTCGTGCTGCGGCTGCAGCAGCCCGGCGGGCAGATCGGCTGGCGGCGCGACGACGACGGCACGGCCGTCGCGGACGCGCTGCTCACCGGCTCCTCGTCCATCCACCACGCGCTGTGCTGCGCGCTGGCCATCGCCGAGCAGCGCGAAGAGCCGCAGCCCGACTGGGAGTTGGCGGCGGGCGCGCTCCGGCACGCGATCCGGCACCACCCGGAGCGGTTCCTGGACAAGGACCGCTACTCGATGGACTGGTACTACCCGGTGCTCGGCGGCGCGCTCACCGGCGCCGAGGCCAAGGCCCGCATCGAGGAGGGCTGGGACCGCTTCGTCGTGCCCGGACTCGGGGTGCGCTGCGTGGTGCCCAACCCGTGGGTGACCGGCGGTGAGTCGGCCGAACTCGCCCTGGCCCTCTGGGCGATGGGCGAGTCCGACCGCGCGCTGGAGGTGCTCCAGTCGATCCAGCACCTGCGCGATCCGGAGACCGGCCTGTACTGGACGGGCTACGTCTTCGACGACGGGGCGATCTGGCCGCGGGAGCTGACCACCTGGACGGCCGGCGCCCTGCTGCTGGCCGTCGCCGCACTCGGCGGCCACGAGGCCACCTGCGCGGTGTTCGGCGGCGACCACCTGCCCCGGGGCCTCGACCCGGACTGCTGCGCCCTGACCTGAGGAGGGGGGCCCCGGGCCTTCGGGCCTCCGGGCCTTCGGGCCTCCGAGTCCCGACCCCGGACCCCCGGGTCACGCGGTCGGCCGTCCGGTCGGCCGGGTCCGGGGGTGTTCCGGGGGTGCGGGGTCGGTGGGTGTGGGGTCAGGGGCGGCGGAGGCGGCCCGCGATGG
>NZ_MSGP01000813.1 GCF_002078235.1 Streptomyces viridosporus | reverse complement strand
TGTACGTCGGCGAGGACGGCTCCGCGCTGCCGGGGTAGCCGCCGCCGGTGTCCCCGGAGGTCTCCGTGGGCGAGCTCGTCTCCGTCTGCTCGTCCGTCGGCTTCTCGGTCGGGTCCTTGGTGTGGGACTGCGAGGTCGACGTCTCCGGCTTGCCCGGCTGCTTCCCGCCGCCCTTGTCGCGGCCGAAGTCCATGGCGAACGCGACTCCGGCCGCGATGGCGATCACCGCGAGCACGGCCAGCAGCCACAGCTTGCCGCGGCCACCGCGGCCGCCGGAGCCGTCGTCGTACCCGCCGTCGTAGCCACCGGAAGCATCGTCGTGGTGCCGACCTCCCAGGATCGGCTGCTGGGCGGTGTTGCCGTGCCCGGGGTGGGGCAGGGCGGTGGTGCCGGCCATGCCCATGGCGCCCGTGGAGCCACCCAGATGCTGGGTGACCGGGCGGGTGTTCCAGGTGCCGGTGTGGCCGCCCGCGTCGATCAGCATCTGCAGCGCGTACTGCGCCAGGCCGCGCATCTCCTCGGC
>NZ_MSGP01000812.1 GCF_002078235.1 Streptomyces viridosporus | reverse complement strand
CCCCCGCTTCCCGGTCCCCTCCGCCCGGTGGCGCCGCGGGGCGGGGTCCGGCGTCAAGGTGATGCACGGGACTCACACCTCCGTGCCCGGATCGAGACCGGCGAGATGCTCAACCTGTCCCGTTATGGAGCATCTTGTGCCACAGGAGTTCCCGTTCCGCTGCCCAAACGCTGTTCTCCGGTCACAGACCCGTGGATACAGTGCTGAGGTAGTCACGCAGTGAAGTCACCTGGGTGCACCGGGGTAACGCCCGATGGGCCGACGGGGCATGGGGAGAACGGGGAGCTGCGCTGTGCCAACCGCCATTGCCGTGACCAGCGCCGACATGGCGCTGCCGCCACAGGACGAACGGACCCTGCCCGCCGTGGTGCTGCGGGACGTCGACACCCGCCCGCTCGGGCAGGTGCTGGCCGACCTCCAGATGCTGATCGAGCAGTACGGGCACGTCATCGTGGTCTGCTCGCAGGCCACCCCCACCGCCGTCCGGCGGCGGCTGCACACCCTGCGCTCCCTGCTGGAGAGTGACCGGATCGCGCTCTTCCGTCCCGACCTCCCCCCGCTCGGCATCGCCGTCCTGGCCCGCCAGTTACGGCAACTGGCCTCCTGCGACCTCACCCCCGGCGTCCTCGCCTCGGCCGGACGCCTGCTGGTCCACTACATCCACGCCGGGGCGCTGCTGGGCTCGGTCGCCCGCCTCGACCGCGTCCCGGTGAACCTCAAGCAGCACGCCAAGTCCTGGATGCCCGGGAGCCAGTTCGCCGTCCTCGCCCACCCGCAGCCGCAGCTCGTCCGCCTCGGCCCCGACACCGCGCTCGACGGACCGGAGTTCGGCACCTGGATGCTGGTCGCCAAGGGCCAGCTCCAGTCCGACTGGGTCACCGGCACCCTGGCGCCGTCCTGGAAGGTCCAGGGGCTGCGCGAGGCACCGCTTCCGGCCGAATCCCCGGGCTGGTGGGGGACCGGCAGACTGATCGAGTTCTGCACCTACCTGCCCGACCTCTCCGTCCTCTACCAGCTGGTCACGTCCGTCCGCCGCACCACCTGCCACTGGTGCGGCATCGACGTCATCGGCGACCGGTGCGTGTTCTGTTCGGCCACGCCGCCCGGCCAGGAGGACCCGCACCGGCCGCGCGGTTCTCGGGCCGCGGCCGGTGCGGGTCCTCC
>NZ_MSGP01000811.1 GCF_002078235.1 Streptomyces viridosporus | reverse complement strand
CGATTGGCGATGAGCACCTTGCGCACGATTGAGGCTCCCTCCTTGAAACAAGCCGAGTTTAGGGACTGCCGACACGGCACTACGACCCGTCCCCAATGGTGAGCTTGCCCACACGGAGCGTGACGCGAGGCTTGCTCGACCCGCGAAATCCCTTGTCGCGCCGCGAGGTGCAGGACTCCTCCGGAAAACCCTAGCCGTCCCGTGTGGTCAAGGTCTCTGTGAGAGCGTGCCGCGCCCCACTCTGTTTCTTTGTGGAATCCCTACGAATGGCCCAATGATTCTTTGCCACCCGCCGGACCCTTGTCCCCAGGTTTACCGGTGAGTAGCCTTCGCGTCGGCCCGGGCGTACTCGGGGTAACAGCAGTCGTGTTCGAAAGTGGGTGGGGCCGGTGGTGCGCAGGCCGTTGGCGTGGGTCCTGGCACTCGTGCTGTTCGCCGAGGCGCTCGGCGTGGCGGCGCTGAACTGGATCCTGGGCATCCTCGTCGACCGGCAGGAGATGTCGCTGGCCGGTCTCGATCCGCACCTGATGTCGGTGTCCTCGAAGATCGGCGGAATCGTCTTCGGGCTCTACTTCGCGCTGTGCGGCCTGGTGGCCCTGCTGGTCGCCCTGCGCGACCGGGCGCCGGCCGGCTTCGGCCGGGTGCTGCTGGTCAGCGTCGCGGTGGTGCACGCCCTGCTGGGCGCGTTCGCGTGGGGGCTGGTCGGCCCGACCGCGTTCCTGGCCATGGTGGTGGTGCTGGGCCTCGTCGTGCTGCTGCTGATGACGTACGACGGCCGCCCGGGGGAGCCCGCCGGACCCGCGGACGGTCCCGGCGGCGGCTCCCCGGTCACGCCTCCGACGGCGCCCACAGCTCCGTGATGCTCACGCCCAGTTCGGCCAGCAGGCGGCGCACCAGGGGCAGGCTGATGCCGATGACGTTGCCGTGGTCGCCGTCGATGCCGTCGATGAAGGGGCCCGAACGGCCGTCCAGGGTGAACGCCCCGGCGACGTGGAGGGGTTCGCCGGAGGCCACGTAGGCGGCGATCTCCTCGTCGGTGGGATCGCCGAAGCGCACGACGGTGGAGGCGGTGGCGGAGACGTAACGGCCGCCGAGGGTGTCGTAGACGCAGTGGCCGGTCTGGAGCGTGCCCGCGCGGCCCCGCATGGCCTTCCAGCGCGCGGTGGCCTCCTCGGCGTCCGAGGGCTTGCCGAGGGCTTGGCCGTCCAGTTCCAGGACGGAGTCGCAGCCGATCACCAGCGCGCCCTTGACCTCGGGCTTCGCGGCGACGACGGACGCCTTGGCCTCGGCCAGGGCGAGCGCCAGTTCGGCGGGGGTGGGGGCGGTGACGGCGTCCTCGTCGACCCCGCTGACGATCACCTCGGGGTCCAGTCCGGCCTGGCGGAGCAGTCCGAGCCGGGCGGGGGACTGGGAGGCGAGCACGAGTCGGCGACGCGGCTGATCTGTCATGCGATCAGCGTATCGGCGTCCCCCGGCCGCCTCACCTCACGCCGATCACGAGCATCGCGAGGACCATGGCCAGCGCCATGAGAACGCCCAGCCGCCGCAGCATCGCCTGCGTGTCGCGCAGTTCTTCCGGCGGCTCGTTCTCGGGGTCGGACCACAGCATGTCTTCCATCGTCCGACCCCGGACCGAGCGGGCGCCTGAGTACGCGTACTCAACTCTCCGCTTCCCGCACGTGTTCCCGTACGGCTTTCCCCACGTGCTACGTGCTACGAGCTACGAGCCCGGCCAGTAGGTGCGGGCCCAGGCGGCCGGCCCCGGCGCGGGCAGCCGGCCGGCCGCCAGGCGGGCCGGATCGGACCAGGCATCGCGCGGCGCGGCCGCGCCGGGCGGCGCGGCGAACGCCGCCGCGGCGCGGGCGCGGACCACCGCCAGGGCGGCGGCCAGCTCCTCCGGGGTCGGATTGCCCCGGACGATCCTGATGGTCACGTCGGCTCCTCACAGGGGGATGTTGCCGTGCTTCTTCGGCGGCAGCGCGGCCCGCTTGGTGCGCAGCTG
>NZ_MSGP01000810.1:279-1631 GCF_002078235.1 Streptomyces viridosporus | reverse complement strand
GTACTTCCCTGATCCGGCCGCGGCGCCTCCGGGCCCGGCACGAGGCGAACGAGCCGGGCCCGGAGGCGCCGCGGCCCCATGCGCGACGGCCGCCGCTTCGGCCGACCGCCACCCGCTCCCTCCGCCGCTCCCTCCGCTGCCGTTTCGCCGCTCCCTCCTCCGCCGCCGACGGACGTTCGGCACATGGCCGGAAGAACGTGACGGGAGCGGGGCGGCGTCCTCGCGTTCCTGCAGGGCCCTTGTGCAATTCCTGTGGACCCCTCAATCTTTCGGCTGGAGCACGGACCCGGTCACCCCGGTATTGACATGATCCTGTCATTAAAGGGGTCGCTTCGTCACGCCCGCGGCCCGTGCGTCACCGATCGACCGCACCGCCCCCCACGTCAGCGCACCACCGATCGAGGAGGACCCCTCAGATGGCAGTGATGCGTCACCCCCGGCGGAGCACCACCCGAAGACTCACCACTCTCGGCGCGGCGACCGCCGCCACCCTCGTCGCCGGTCTCGTCTCCGCCCTCCCCGCGGGCGCGGCCGGGGCCGCGCCCGAAGGCCGCATCCAGTACGAGGGCGCCGCGAACGCCGTCGCCGGCAGCTACATCGTGACCCTCAAGGCGGACGAGGCCCGTTCCGGTTCCGCCGAGGGCCGTGCCCTGGCGAAGAAGTACGGCGCCGACATCGAGCGGACCTACACCAAGGCCCTGAACGGCTACGAGGTCCGTGCGTCCGAGGCCGAGGCCGAGCGCCTCGCCGCCGACCCGGCCGTCGCCGCGGTGATCCAGAACCGCACCTTCAGCATCACCGGCACCCAGCCCGCCCCGCCCTCCTGGGGCCTGGACCGGATCGACCAGCGGAACCTCCCGCTGAACAGCTCCTACACCTACCCGGACTCGGCCGGGGAGGGTGTGACGGCGTACGTCATCGACACCGGCGTCCGCATCACCCACAGCGACTTCGGCGGCCGCGCCTCCGACGGCTACGACGCGATCGACAACGACAACACCGCCCAGGACGGCCACGGTCACGGCACCCACGTCGCCGGCACGGTCGCGGGCAGCGCCCACGGCGTCGCCAAGAAGGCGAAGGTCGTCGGCGTCCGGGTGCTGAACAACTCCGGCTCCGGCACCACCGCCCAGGTCGTCGCCGGCATCGACTGGGTGGCGCGGAACGCGGTCAAGCCGGCCGTCGCCAACATGTCCCTCGGCGGCGGTGCCGACAGCGCCCTGGACGCGGCCGTCCGGGGCGCCATCGCCTCCGGCGTCACCTTCGTCGTCGCGGCCGGCAACGAGTCCACCAACGCCTCCACCAAGTCCCCGGCCCGCGTCACCGAGGCGATCACCGTCGGCGCCACCACC
>NZ_MSGP01000810.1:0-202 GCF_002078235.1 Streptomyces viridosporus | reverse complement strand
GCACCATCTCCGGTACGTCCATGGCGAGTCCGCACGTCGCCGGGGCCGCCGCCCTCCACCTGGCCGACAACCCCTCGGCCACCCCCGCCCAGGTCTCCTCCGCGCTGACCTCCGCCGCCACCACCGGCGTCGTCGGCAACCCGGGCAGCGGTTCGCCCAACCGCCTGCTGTACGTGGGCGACGGGGGCACCACCCCGCCCCC
>NZ_MSGP01000081.1 GCF_002078235.1 Streptomyces viridosporus | reverse complement strand
CCGGCCGGACCGTCCGGCCGGCGGGGTGCCGCCCGCCGATCAACGGCGCCGGTGCAGTGCCCTCGCCAGCCGCACCGCGCGCTCCCGAGTGGCTGCCGGAACCCCGAAGGAGGTCAGCGCGATCGGAGGGGTGAACCGCTGCACCGTGGTCGACTGCACGGAGGTGAAGGCGCGCAGCCCTTCCTCGCCGTGGATCCGTCCGAAGCCGGAGTCCTGCGAACCGCCGAACGGCAGCGCCGGCACCGCCGCGAAGCCCAGCACCGAGTTCACCGACACCGCCCCCGCGCGCAGCCGCGCCGCGATCGCCGCACCGGTGNNCGCCTCGTCCACGTCGGCCACCGGGTTGATCGCCACGACCGGCCCGAAGGTCTCCTCCGCCATCGCCGCCGCGTCCTCCGGAACACCGGTCAGCACGACCGGCGCGACATACGGAGCGCGAACCGACTCGGGTCCGCCCAGCAGGGCCCGCGCACCCGCCGAGACCGCACCGGTCACATGCCGCTCGACGATCGCGACCTGGCCCGGAAGCGTCATCGGGCCGTAGGAGGAGTCCGCCCCGGCACCCGGGCGCAGCGCCCCGGCCCGCTCGACCACCCGTTCGCACAACTCCGCGTGAATCCCACGCACCGCGTAGACGCGCTCCACCCCCGCACAGGTCTGGCCCGCGTTGCTCAGCGCGCCCCACACGATCGCGTCGGCGGCCGCCTCCAGGTCCGCGTCCGCGGTGACGATCACCGCGTCCTTCCCGCCGCACTCGGCGAGGAACGGCGTCAGCGTCTCGGCGCACACCGCCATCACCTTGCGGGCCGTCCCCGGCGAACCGGTGAACGCCAGCTTGTCGACCCCGGACCGGGCCAGGGCGTCTCCGGTGGACGCCGCGCCGGTGATGGTGGTGAGCAGCCCGGCATGACCGGGTACGGCGGCGTCCAGGAGCTCGGCCAGCAGGACGCCGGTGCCCGGGGTCAGCTCGGACGGCTTGAAGACCACGGCGTTCCCCGCAGCCAGCGCGTAACCGACGGAACCCATCGGGGTGTACAGGGGATAGTTCCAGGGGCCGATCACCCCGACCACGCCCAGCGGCCGGTGCACCAGCGAGGCCCGCTGGTGGACGGTGAACAGTCCGGTGCCCACCTTCCGCCGGCGCAGCACGTGTCCGGCGTTGCGGGCGGCCCAGCCCAGGTGCTCCAGCGTGAGGACGACCTCCAGCGCGGCGTCACCGGCCGGCTTGCCGGTCTCCTCGGCGATGGTGCGGGCCACGGCGTCCAGGTCGGTCGCGAGGGCCTTCTTCCAGCGCAGCAGGTGGTCACGGCGCCGGGACGCGGGCAGCGCCGCCCAGCCGACCTGGACGGTCCGGGCCCGGGCCACGGCGCGGGAGACCTCTTCCGGCCCGTTCACCGGGTGCTCGGCGAGCGGCTTGCCGGTCGCGGGGGAGTAGGTGGTGAAGGTCGCGGCGCGTGGCGCGGCGACCGGGGCGGAGTCGGTCATCGGGTCTCCTGACGGGGAGCACGAGGGACGGACGACTGTGCCGGAGCGGAGACCCGTTCCGGTGACGTCTCGTCCTGGAGCGGGGCCGGCGGACGGGAGTGCGCCCAGTGCGGACCCAGGTCGTCCAGGGTCCAGCCGAAGGGGTAGGTGCGCGCCTCGGGCTTGCGCGGGAACCGCTCCGGCCGTCCGGGCAGCAGGCGGATCAGCGCGGCCCGGGTGCGGAACGCGCGGTGGACGGCGGCCCGCAGCCAACGCGGCTCCGGGCGGAAGCCGAGCGCCTTCAGCAGTGGTTCGTCCAGGATGGCGAGCACTACCCGGGACGCCGCCCGCCGTACCGGGGCCGGGTACCAGGAGGCCAGGATCCGCAGGGTGGCCGCGGCGACCCTGCGGTTGGCGGGGTCGTAGGCGAACATCTCCCGCTCGTAGTCGTCGTGGAACCGCTCGAACGCGGCGTAGGTGTCGGGCACGCCGGAGATGCCCATCATCTCGCCCATCCGCCGGCCCACCAGCGCCAGACTCTCGGTCTCCTGCGCGGACAGGCGCCGCCAGCCGAACCGGTCGATCCACCGCTTCGGCCCCACCACCGTGGTGGCCAGGACGTAGAGGAAGTCCTCGTTGGGGATCCGGTAACGGCCGTGTATGCGGTTCAGGTGGCGGGCGGCTGCCCGGCCGTGCTCCGAGTCCATCCCCTCGCGGACCATCTCGTACATGAGCAGCACCGTGTCGTCATACCGCTTCTGACCGGCACGTTCGAACTCCTGGGTGCGGTCCAGGAGCCGGGAGATGCGCGGGACGCCGTAGTCGCGCAGGAACGCGATCGACGCCCCGTGGAGATAGTCGCGGGGGAACTCGTAGTGGGTGATCCACCGGTAGATCTGCTCGAAGTCCTGCTGCGCATCCATCTGCCGGATGCGGCGGAGCCGACTGTAGCGACCCATGGGTGATCCCTCCTGTCGGAATCGCGGCCACCAGCTCGCGGTGCGAGCGGTCATGTCGGAGAAGTGGACGGCCTCACCGCGGTCGCCTCCGACTGCGGAAGCCGCATGGCGATCGAGAGCCGGCGGGCACGGCCTCGGTGCCCGGGCGGGGCCGCGGAGTACTGACGTCCAGGTGGGGATGACGATGCCGCCGGTGATCCGGGTCATGTGGCTAGGTGGTGCCGCGCTTCCAGCGCCTACGCCCCTTCCCGGAGCGGATCGTGGTGGTGCCGGCTGCGCTGAGGTCCATAGGGAGCACCCCCTGAGTCGAAGATACTGAAACTATTGACTTGTTTCATCGGGCGTCAATACTCCGGACGCAACGGAGACACGGAGACACGGAGACACGGAGACACGGAGACACGGAGACACGGAGGCGCGGAGGCGCCCGGGGCCGGCGCGCCCTGCCGCCCTGCTTCGGCATCTCGAAGCCGACCGCCCACCGCCGGTTCCTGATGCGGCCGAGAGCCGGAGCCCGGGGGCGTCCGCACGAGGCCGTGCTGCACCAACTCGACGACGCCGGCCCCTGCCTGCGCCACGAAGTACGGAGATACCTGCACCAGTGAGGGGGTCCGGGGCAGTCGGCGTCATCTCGTGGGCGTGGCCGTGGCAGGGAGGTGAACCTCCAGCACGACTGCGGTGCCGGCCACGGTCCGGTCCTCGTGCATGTTGATCCGTTGGCCGACTTCGACGTGCTTCCAGTGCGAGGGGGTGAGGGGAACCAGACGGACGGTGGCTCGACCACCGGGCTTCAGGAAGGGCATGTCCTCGACCCAGAGCCCGGCAATACTCACCGAAGCGTCCCCGGTGGGTGAGAGGCACCCGATGTCCCACATGGGCCGCAGAACACCGTGACCGGGAATCGGTGTCCTGCGTCGCGCTTCTGCAGCTGAACGGAGCGTCAGGTCCGCCCGGATCATCCCGTTTCGGATCTCGGAGCACCGCCAGTGGCACCACGTCGCGCTCCGCTCGAGGCGGAACTGCTCAGCCGCCTCGGCAAGCTGCTCCCAGAACGTCAGGGGCAGCGGATGTCCGTCCCCGAGCTCCTCCAGCAGGCTCAGAGCGATCTGCCATTCGTCGTGGGCGAGGTAGTCCCAGACGTCTCGCACCGTGATGTCGTTGTCGGTGGCGACCTCTTCCGGGACCAGGAGGGAAGCCGATTCGAGCAGCTCGGTGACATCCATGGGGCAATTGTCGACCACGTTGTCAGGCTGCTTCCGACCGACGGATTCCCCGTCCCTGCGACAGCACCTCAGCACCCGGAACGGCGGAACCCGGTGCCACGGTGCCACCCCGAAGCGACACTCGGGCCTCGGCCCTGCCCAGCCTCAGCCCACGACGCGAAAACGGCCCACCGACGGAGTCGGTGGGCCGTCACGAGCCTTCGAGGCTAGAGCCGGCTGAGTGCCTGCATCGCATCGCGTTCGATGCGCGAGAGGTCGTGGAGGAGGGAGCCGGCCTGTGCGAGGTTCTTCGCGTCACCGGATTCGCCTGCTGTCGCGATGAGTGCGGCCACCTGTGTCCAGAGGGTGGCGGCTTCGGTGTACAGGGTGTGGCCGGTGCGCAGGTGGTTGCTGTCGATCAGTTGGGCGCACTCGGCGAGGAAGTCCCGGTAGAGATTGCGGAACAGGGCGCCGCCGGTGCCGGCCCTCTCCATGAGGACGGCGGCCCGTGGCAGGTCGTCCTGCGGACTGCTGCTGCGCTGCAGCCACTTCGGCACTTGCTCGGCGGTCTTCTCGATGCCCCGGTGGCCCAGGTTCGCGATGGGCGGGTTCAGGAAGGCGTCGGCGCAGGTCTTGATCGCGGGGATGATCCGGTTCGGCGGTGGCGTCGGGCTGCTGGGCGCTGTGATGGTGAAGGAGCGGTGTTTGGCGGTCATGGGGCCGTGCTCGGCCCTGGCTCTGGCCAGGCCGGCGAGGCTGGTGGAGACGGCTCCGCCCTGCGGGGCGGTGTCCACCAGGTAGGCGTTCTGTTCGTCGTAGCCGTACATGGCCACGACGTGCCCGCCGAAGTGCACCTTGGTGCTGAAGTAGTCCAGGTGGTAGCTGTCGAGTTGCAGGCCGACCGGCCGACCGGCGTCGAGGGGTACCGCCACGTTCTGCCATGCCTTGCGCGGGGAGGTGGTCTCCCTGATCAGCAGCTCGAGCCCGAGGGCGGCGGCCAGGTTCCTGGTGAGTTCGAACGGCTTGACCCGACCTCCCAGGAAGGGAAAACCCATGGCTTTGCTGTCCCAGTAGATGAAGGACAGCCCGGAACCGAGCCCGAACAGCATGGGCTCGGACAGGTCGATCCCCTCATGCCGCAGCAGCACGCCCAGCGCCGTCGTCTCGCAGTGCTGCATGCTGCGGACGTCGATGTCTTCCACCATGGCCATGCCGCTCATTCTCCTGCGTGTGGCTGTGCTTCCGCCTCCCGTTCGGCTTCCGCGAGGTGGAGGAGCTGCTCCCGCAGCACGGCGTGATCGTCTCCGGTGAGACGGTCCGGCGGTGGTGCGCCGAATTCGGGCAGGCCCATGCGAACGGACTGCGCCGCCGCCGGCCGACCCGCCACGGCCTGAACACAGTCTCGGTCACGGGCCCACCACGCCCCGACACACCAACAGACAGCCACGCACTCAACAACGGGACAAAGCCCTGCCCCCCGTTCCCAAGTCAGGTTCCCGTCCCACCGGCGGTGCGCCATGGCACGAAGGCGTTCGTCAGCCCCGTGAGAGCCGTGCGCAGTTCGGGGTGGTGGCGCAGCAGCACGGTCACCATGCTGTTGTCGTCGATCCAGGCCATGCCGGCCCTGGAGTAAACCTCGGGGGTGTAGTACTCGGTGAAGAAGCGGTCGCTGTTCAGCCGGCGTGAGGCCATCAGGATGAAGATGCGGAACGCCGTGTCGCTGAAGGCGAATCCGGCCGGCAGCTTCTCCGCGTACAGCCCGACCATGAGGTCGACCTTCTCGATGTCGCCGTCGTAGAGCCGCTCGACCTGTTCGGCCCACGCCGGATCATCCGTCAGCTCCGCGAAGCTCTCCGCGGGCTTCAGCCGCAGCAGCCGCCGAAACTCGTTGTAACGGGGGACGCCCAGCTCCCTCGAGCGCAGGATGTCGGTGGCGGCGAGATCCTGCAGACGCCCGTCCGGGCGCTCGAACTCCTGCAGGAATTTGGGAAAGTTGTGCAGGGTGACCAGTCCGGGGTGGAGCGTGCCGAAGCTGTAGAGCAGATCGGCCATCCCCGTGGTCTCCAGGACCTTCAGCGCCCCGGGACCCGAGATGTCGCGGAGGGTGCAGTGGCGCAGGGTCGCGTCGTCGGCGACGGAACGCAGGTGCCACGCGTCGCGGACGAGCGGATGCATGCGGTAGACCGCCACGAACTCCTCCGTGAGCGCGTACGGGACACCGTAGTGGTCCGTCCCGCCGCCGGGGATGCCGCTGATGACCTCACTGTCGCTGATCCGGCCGAAGAGGTTGTGGACGCGCTCGCCCGCGATGCCCCACCAGTTGGCGCGCAGTGCCTTGACGGTGGTGGGATGGCTGATCACGGCCGGGGTCCACTCCACGGTGTGGATCTTGGCGAGGAGAGCGGCGTTGACCAGCCGGGCGCGTTGGAACAGTTCCTCGTCGCCCCAGGACGGGTACGCGGCGTGCAGGTGGTCGCAGATCGTGTTGTGCTCGCGGGTGAACAAATCCTGCATCATGGCGAGGCCCAGCCAGAAGCCGGGCACCCGTGAAGGATCGCGGGAGGGGTCCGAGGGGAACGGCGACTGCTCGTCGTCCCACAGATGCAGCTTGCCCAGCTCGCCGGTGCGCATCAGCCGCTGCTCCGTCTCGTTCGACCCGTAGATCTGGGACGCGTCCCACCAGTGGGAGGAGACGTTGACACGGGTGTCGGGCGTCCCGGCCGGCGCCTGCGGGTCGCGGGTCGGGTCCTCTGGTGTCCGCATGATCCGCATGGGGTTCTCCGGCCACGGGTCGTCATCCATGAGCGGTACTTCCCAAGGCTGATCCGTGGGGCTCGTGCCGTGGCTGAACCAGTCGCGGATCATGAACTGCAGCCAGGCGGCGACCAGGGAGTTGACCGACTCGGCCGGGATCAGCGAGTCTCGGGTGAGCACGGCGCGGCTGACCTCGCGCGGGTTCGGCGGCGCGAGTACGTCCACGGGCGTGGCCGGGGCGATCCGGTCGAGCGGGATGTTCCGGCCGAAGCGGCTGCCCGCCATGCCCATGCGCGGCTCGTCGAGATCGTTGTGGCTGCCGTCGGCCGTCCGGTTGACCCTGTGGCTCGCGGAGTGAGGTGCCGGATCGGGCAGATTGACCGAAGGCAAGTGGCCGGTGTCGTGGAGGTTCTTCTGCCGGAGCCTGACGCGCAGGCCGAGGAGCGTCATCAGGCCCGCAACGACGGGCAGTCTGTCCCAGCCGGTGCGCCGGTCCAGGAATTCGGCGACGCCGGTGACGATCCGCCAGGGGAGTGACGTACGGTATCCGGCCGTGGAACGCCGTACGGCGCGTCGTCGCGTGCTCATCGGGACACTCCTCGGGTTGCTTCTGGCCGTTTCGCGTGGGGGCGGCGAGGCCGTGGCGGTTCAGGTGCGGGCGGCATCGCCGAGCATCACGTCGCTCGCTTTCTCGCTGATCATGTGGATGGGGCGGCGACGAAGAATCCGGGAATGCGGGGGAGGACCGAAGCGTCGACGATCCGCAGGTGGTCCACCCCGCGTACGAACTCCACGGCATGGGTCATGGCTTCCAGGCCCGGACCGTCCTTGCCCGTGCCCGTGCCCGCGGTGAAGTAGGGGAAGTGCACCAGCGGGATGTCACGGGAGTCGATGGAGCGCAGCCGCAGCCGATCCTCGGTGTTGTGGCTGAAGCTCTTGAGGATGGCCCACGTGATGCGGTCCTCGTGGTGGGTCAGGTCGGGCGAGCAGCCAGGGTAGTAGCTCCGGAAGTCGAAGGGGCCGCCGAAGACGAACAGGTCGGAAGCGGTCGGCTCCGGGAGGGACTTGCGGGTGATACCGCCGACGGCGCCGTTGGTCGTGCCCAGGCCCTCACCGCGTTGCCCGGCCCGGTAACAGCGATCCGGTTCGGTTCCGGGCTGCGGCGCGTGGAAGCCGGCGAGCGTGCCCTCCACGGGGGAGAGGATGACCTCCAGCAACTGTGCGTCCTGGACGGTCGGCCCAGGGGCGGCGAGGAGCCGGGCGCGCATGCCCGCGGTGACAAGGTCGGCCGCCGGCGGCCCGCCTCCCGCGCCGGCACCGGCGCCGACGTAGTCGAAACCCGTCTCGGCCGGGGGAGCACCAGCGGGCTCCGCGGTCACTTCCGCTTCCCCTTCGCGGAGTTGGCGAGCGAGGTGGCGGCCAGGACCGTATTGACGGCCGAGATCAGCGTGGTCAGCACCGCGGTGCGCGGCGGAAGCCGACCGTTGAGACCGAGCGTGGCCGCCGTCGCGGTGTCACTGCCGTGGATCAGGACGCCTTCGCGCAGGTCTTCCCGCAGCCGATCGCCGTGGTTCGTCAGCAGATCGAGGCCGAGCAGGAGCGTACGAGTCCCGAAGAGCCGGAAGGCGTAGACAGCCGCCGGACTGAGCGCCTCGCGGCCGGGATCGAGACGCCGGATGAGCAGGGCCGGTGCCAGCAGTCCGGTGGCGCCGTTGAAGAGTCGGATCCCGGCGAGTGCGTAAACCGAGGCAGGGCGAGGGGAGGCACGCTGCGTGGTCATCCTGTCTCCTGAAGGTGCGGTGACTCATGCGGCTACGGGAACTACCGCCGACACTCCAGACAATGGAGAGGAAACCCCCTGGAAGCACTCCAAGAACCACATTATGGGAACCACTGCTCACCTGCACCTCGAAGGCGCTGTCGCATTGTTGTGGCTGGGCGGTGCTGCCAACTCGTCAGGACAGGTATCGCCTCGTGTCGCCCCGGCGGACGGCCGTTGTCAGACCGGCGCGGTCGTGCCGGCGGCCTGCTTCCGGGTGGCGAAACGCTGGTTCGTCTCGGTGCGGTAGCCGGGTGCGGTGAGGCGGTGGCGCGCGCGATCACTTCGGCCGAGTACCGGTGCTCCTTGTACGACGGCGGCACGGTCTCCCCGGTGCTCCCCTCCCCGGCACGGCCAGCCCCAAGATGATCCCGCGCGTCGGCCGACGTGACAGTGCCACGGCCGCCCCTCTCGCAGCAGCGCGCCGTGCTGGAGACCGGGGCTCGTGCGAGTCCTCCGAGCGTTCGTTGCGCTCCGGCCTCTTTCCTGGGCGGCCGGAGCGCCCTCGTACCCTCGCTGCCCTGTCCCAGGTGAACGTGAACAGCGGCCGGTCAGTCGGACGGGTCGGCACGTTTCTGGAGATGCTCCCAGCAGCGGTGGACGTGTTGCTCAGCTTCGTGCACAGCGGACCAGGCGGCTTCGTCCGGTGGTGCGGCGGCCGGTGACACGACCCCGGCCGTGGCGCGGCCGGGCTCATAGGAGGTGCGGCGCCCCATCGGTAGGGTCGCGCTGAGGCCGGGGTCACGGCCGTGCCGATGCAGGGCGATCCGGCGGGCGGCCAGGACGATGCCCGTGACCGCCGCTGCGGTCAGCGCGGGTATCACGTGGTGAACGGACACTGCTGTGGTGATCTTTCCGTGCGGGTACCTGCCCGGGGAGGGGCGCCGGTGTCCATGGCACACCGGCACCCCTCCTGGGCGCGTCAGCCGGGCCAGGTGCCGGTCAGACGGTACGTCATGGTGACGCCGACGCGATCGACGGCGGCCGTGACCGCGGCGAAGAGGGCGCCCTGCGGCGTGGCGCCCCGCAGCACCTCGCCCCGGTTGCGTTCCTCGTCGGTGGCATCGGGGGCGTTCTCGTCGTGGCCGAGCGTCTTCCACGTCTGCTTGAACACCGTTCCGGCGGCCATGCCGCCCACGGCGCCCGCGGCGAGTCCGACCGGCTTGTATGCGATCTCCGATGCCTTCATCCGGCTCACCCCTTGCGGCGGCAGGTCAACCATACGGCGACGGCTACGCCCGCGGCTGCGAGCAGCAGGTTGCGGTTGTCCCGCGCCAACTGCGCCCCTTGAGCCGTCTTCCGCCGCACCGGCTCGGGTGCCTTGTCCTCCCACAGCCGGCCGGCCTGGGCCGCTTTGCCCCGGGCCTGCTCGGCGGCCCGGGCGGTCTTGTCCTTGACCGGGTCGGGCAGCTTGTCCTGCGCCTGGTGTGCCAGGGCGGCGGCCTTCGCCTTCAGCTCCCCGGCCTTGACCGTGGTCTGTTCCTTCAGCTCCCCGGCCTTGACCGTGGTCTGCTCCTTCAGCTCGCCGGCTTTGGCGACGGCCTGCTCCTTGACCTCGACGGCTTTCTCCTGGGCGCGGGTCCTGACGTCGGTCTTGGCCGCGAGCGCCTCGACCGTCTCGCCGAGCTCGGCACGGGTCTGCTCGACCTGTTCGCGCAGCTCCTCCGGGCTGGAGGCGGTGGGCTCGTCGTGGGGCGGCTGGGTCATCGGTGTGCACTCTCCTTGATCTCGGCCACCCCGGCCTTCACGTCTTCGATCGTCTGCTCGGGCGTGGGCGGTGCGGCCTGGTCGACCTGCTTCTTCCCGCTTATGGCCACCACCGCAGCGATCACACCCAGGATCGCGGTGACGATCAGCGCACCTCCGCCCCATGGACCTCGGCCAGGTGCGCGAAGGCCTCCCCGTGGGTCAGCCCCTTCGTGGACAGCGACAGGACCATCTCGTCCGCCCCACCGAGCCGACTCCGCCTCTTCTCGACCGGCTGTGGGCCAAAGGTCCCCGCGCGACCTCGGGGACCTTCAGCTCGATCAGGGTCCGACGCTCGTCGGACAAGTCGCTCTTGTAGAGCCGGGGCCGGGGGGTCGCTCACGGGGACACTCCGGCACGGCCAGGCCCTCTGGCCGGCGCGGATGCTACGGACCCACATGTGCCAGTGACGACAGACGCGACATCACGTCACGGGGACGCTTCGGTGGTAGGCCTTGTTGGCTGTGCGCCAGCGGCCGTCGACGTGGACCAGCAAGAAGATGTCGGTGAAGGTGTCAGTGCCGTGCCACAGCGTCATGGACGCGGTCGCGACGGTGCCGTGGGCATCGATGGCGTCGATGCGGCGGGAGCGGGTCGGTTCGTCCGCGGCCGGCCTGCCGTGGAAGAGAGCGCAGTACCCGTCCAGGCGCCAGGAGACGAATACGCCGTCCCGGATTCCCTCGATGTGAGCGGTGGGCAAGAACGCGTCGCGGAAGTGGGTGGGGTCGCCGGTGGCGTGCCCGCGGATGTAGGCGCGCAGCGGTTCGAGCACGGCGTCACCCACGGCGGGGACCGTGGCAGCAACGGCGATGTCGGCCTCAGGGTCGGCAGGAGTGTCGGCCAGGTCGGCCGCGCTGCGCAGGGGGGCGTTTGACGCGGCGGCCAGCAGTGCCATGTCCTTGGCCGGCGCGCCGATCGTGAACTCGGCCGCGGCCGCGACAGCGGTCGGCTGGCCGGCGAGGAAGGTTCGCTTGGGGGCGACGAGCCCGCCGAGCCGGCCGAGCTCGAGGATGTCCAGCACCTGGGCGCGGGACAGGCCGAGGGCGTCGGCCCGCCGCAGTGAGTCGCGCAGCGCGAGGACGGCGCCGGCGAGGCTGTTGTCGGCGACCAGTTTGAGTGCAGCGGCGGTGGCGGCGTCGTCGACGCGGCGCACGGTACCAAGCGCTTCCAGGACCGGCCGGACTCGGTCGAGTGCCTCCTGGTCGGCCGCGGCGAGAATGTGCAGGGCGCCGGCGGCGGCAGTCGGCACGGAGCCGAGCACGGGTGCGTGGACGTAGGACGGGCCGAGGTGCCGGGCCAGCCCGGCCGCCTCGGCGGGGGCGACGGTGCTCGTGTTCAGCACGATCGTGTCCGTGCGCAGCGAGTCGCGGACGCGGTCGACGACCTGCCGGCAGGCCCGGCCGTCGAACAACGCCAAGAGCGCGATGTCGGCCTTCGCCACAGCGTCGTTGGGGTCACCGGTCGTCTCGACAACGCCTGACGTGCGTCCGGAGCGCGTCCGACCGACGACGTCCCAGTGGTCGGCGAGCCGTGTCGCGATCGCGGTGCCCATCCGGCCCAAGCCGAGGACGGCGATCGTGTGCGGTGCGGTCATGCACCCCAGCGTGGAGGCATCGCGCCAGTTGCGAGAAGCGCAGATCTCGCAGGGTGACCATGCGGGATACGCATGACGGCCAGGCACGCTTGTGCGATGGAGTTGACTGCGTGGTGGACGTTCGTGACGGTGTGTCGGCTCGTGTCGCTGTCGGCGGCAGCCGCCGAGCTCGGCTACACGCAGTCGGCCGTCTCCCGACAGATCGCGGGGATGGAGCGTCAGCTCGGAGTGCCGCTGGTGCGGCGGCACGCACGGGGCGTGCGTCCGACGCCCGCCGGCGAGGTGTTCCGTCACCACGCCCTGGTCGCACTCAACGAGGCGAACGGGCCCTGCGTGCTGTGCGGGAGATGCGTGACGGGGCGCTCAGTCGGCCGCTGGCCGTCGGCGCGACTCCGTCTCTGGCCGCCGGGATCGTGCCCGTGGCGATCGGCCGCCTGCTGGACAGGGCCGCCCCTTTTCGGTGGAGCCTGTTGCCCGGACTGAGCGAACAACTGCATGACCGCGTGATCACCGGCGATCTCGACGTCGCTGTCGTCACCGACGCGCCGCCGGGGCTACCCGACGCCCGCGTGTCGAACGACGGTTCCTGGGGATGGACGAGATGGTCGTCGTGCTGCCCGCCGGACATCCGCGGGCCGGGCGCGGCCCAGTGCACATTCGGGAGTTGGCCGACCAGACCTGGGTCGAGGACAACGACGGCTCGGCGGCGCTGCTGCACCAGCACGCCGCCCGCGCCGGAGTCACCGCCCGTATCGACCTCACCGCGGCCGATCTGCCCGGCAAGATGGCCTTGGTCGCAACCGGCCACGCCATCGCGCTGATACCCAGGGTGCTGACGTGCGCGCTGCGGACCGACGTCACCACAGTGACCCTCGTCGATCCCCCGACCCGCGGCATCGACACGATCACACCGCGTCGCGATCCGCACCCGTCCGCAGGGCTCCTGCTCGACCAGCTCGCGACGGCCTTCGGCCCGCCCTCGTCCCGCCCACGTCGCGCACCAGCCGACTGAGACGGACGCCGACCCCGCCGCCCCGGTACTTCGCGACGTCGTCACAGAAACATGCGACTGGAGCAAGGCCCCCGGGACCGACGGCGGATTCCAGGGGGCCCTGCCTCTGACGCGTGCCCCGGATGTCCGGGGCGGCTGCGGCACGCGTACGCAATGTCAGCCGGTAAAGGCTTCGACCAGGGTCCAGATGGCAAGGGCCGCCATGCACAGCGCTCCGAAACGCTGCACGGTCTTGAGCGGGACGCGCTGGGCGATGAACCGGCCCACCAGCAGGGCCAGAGCCGAGACGGACATCAGGGCGGCGGCGGAGCCGATCGCGGTCGGCAGCCAGCCGTTGGTGGCGGCGAGGTTGGCGGTGGTGATCTGGGTGAGATCGCCCCACTCGCTGATGAAGACGGCCATGAAGGCGGTGGTGTAGACGGGCCAGAACCCGGTGACCGTGCGGGCCGCCCCGTCCTCGTCGTCATCGTCTCCGCCGCGCAGCAGGACGAAGGCTCCGAACGCGAACAGGGCCGCGGAGACGAGTTTGACGACCATGTCCGGCAGCAGACTGAGGAGGCTCCCGGCGCCCACCGCGATCGCGACGTGCACGATGAACGCAGTGGACGTGCCGAACCACACATACAACGGGCGCATGCGGGTGCCCATGGCCAGTGAGGCGAACATGGTCTTGTCGGGAAGTTCGGCGAGGAAGATCAGCCCGAAGGCGGTGATGATCGCCAGGGGGTCGAATGTCATTCCGGAACGGTGCTTTCTGCTGGGCCGGGCCGCGGACTCGTAACGGCACCCAGGCGGGCGACGGGAGGAACCCTTTCGGCCCGGCACGACGGAGCTGCCCGCACGGTGTGCGGGCAGGATCATGCCTTGGCCGAAGGTCTCGTCCGCCCCGCATCGTGTGCGGCGGCCCGATGGCCGGGACATCCTCGGACGTCCAGTATGTCGACCAGCGGTTCTCGGGACTACTCCCCTTCGCGACCCCCATGCTACACAGGCCGTCGTCTCCGGAGTCCCCGGCCTCAGCCCGCGGCTGTCCCGGGCGGCCGCAGCAGAGCACCTTCAGGAGTGACCGGTCTGCGCGGGAGCGGGCATCCGCTCCCGCGCAGGACGGACAACCCGCCGAATCCAGGGCCGGCCCTCAGTGGTGCGGTGCGGGCGCTCGGTCACGTCAGCTGCCGCCGATGCCCAGGGCAGTGAGCAGGACCAGGACGAGGGTGGTCACGGCGAGCAGGCCGTGTGCCAGCACCACTGTCAGCGGGAAGTGCCGTTCGGCAGGGACGGCCCCCTCGGCTCCGTACGCCGTTGTGCTGGCCGGTGCTGCCCCGGCTGTGGCGCGGTCGCGGTGGACGGGGATCCAACGGGCCAGCATCACGAATCCCAGCAGAGCGACCGGCAGCAGCAGACCGAACGCGGTCCAGGCCAGGGCGGTCTCGTCGGCCATGACATAGATGATCCACACCACCAGCCCGATCGTGGCCAGGGCGAAGTGCCCGAAGACGACCGGAGCGGGCAGGCGGCTGGTGCCGGCCTGCTGCTGCCGGACCCCGCCGTGTCGGACCCAGGTGCCGAGCAGGTAGAAGCCGCCGAGGGCGGTGACCACCCAGATGATCAGTGCGGCGATGTTCATGGGGACCTCCCGAGCGATGACGATGCCGGAGACGGCCGGACGACACCGGCCACCGTGGGGGTGCGCGGGCCGGGTCACACGACGGAGCGGACGTCCTTCGCGCTGCGGCCGCGCGTGTATCCCTCGGCCTGGGTGCTCTCGTCGGCGACCCGCACGCCGTAGCGGTAGGCGAGCTTGCCGCCCAGGAATCCCGAGACGCCCAGAGCCGCCAGGCTGACCGCGGAAAGAATGAGCCCGCCGAGGCCGACACTCCCGCCGTCGGTGTAGGTGCTGTGGCGCCACAGGAAGTTGCCGACGTAGGCGGCGGTGACCAGCAGGTTCAACGACATGTGGACCAGGGCGGTGCGAAAGGCCGGGGTAGCGGTAGGAATCGCGAACAGGTCGAGGAACCCGGCGATCGCCGCCAGCAGGGCTCCGATCACGCCTACGGCGATCAACCACTGCGAGCCCTGGGTCAGAAAGCCCGGACGGTGCACGACATGGGAAGCGATGTCGAACACCAGGCTGGCCACCCAGGCGCCGATCGGCACGGTCACCAGGATCGGGTGGAACGGGTGGCCGTACGGGCCGGCGAGCGAGGCACTGACCGGACGCTTCGCCTGAAGCTGAGGTTCATTGGTCATCGCGACCTCCCCACTTATTTCACCAATAAGTCTTGGTCTTATTGAGGGAAGGAGTCAAGAGGCGCAGCAAAAGGACACTCGAGGAACACTTGCGCCCATGCAGATGGGAGTTACTGTGGTCTTGTGGCTTACGACCCGACGCGGCAGCAGGCCGACGCGGTGGACACCGCCATCGAGTCCGTCAGCGCTCTGAGCGAGGATTCACGGCGGCGCATGTTCGCCTTCGTCCGGCGCGCCGGCCACGCCGTCACCCGCGACGAGGCCGCTGCCAGCGTCGGCATCTCGCGCAAGCTCGCGGCCTTCCATCTCGACAAGCTCGTCGACGTCGGCCTGCTGCGCGCGCGCTACGCAACGCCCGGTGGGATCCGCAAGGTCGGCAGGCGGCCGAAGGTGTACGAGCCCACCGACACCCAGATCACCGTGAGCATTCCCGACCGGCGCCACGAACTCCTCGCGGATCTTCTCCTGGATGCCGTCCTGACCGAGGGTGCCGACGAAAGCGCCGCGCAGGCAGCGGTGCGGACCGCTGAGCATCGGGGCCGGTGGATGGGTGAGGCCGCGCGGGAGGAGACCCGCCCGGGGCGTCTCGGCCTGGAGCGCGGGCTGACCGTCTGCGAGCGGCTGCTGGAGCAGTACGGCTACGAACCGGTCCGGGAAACCCCCACCCGGCTCCGGCTGCGCAACTGCCCGTTCCATCCGCTGGCCGCGAAGGCCCCCGACCTGGTGTGCGGCATGAACCAGGCCTTTCTCAGCGGCTACCTCAACGGCCTTCAGGTCAGCGGAGTCCAAGCCGTCCTGGCCCCCGAGCCGGGGGAATGCTGCGTCCGGCTTGTCCCCAGCGGCACCGATGGTGATGACCACATGGCGCGAGACCGCTGATCGGACGCTGCCCTACCCGCGCGGGCCGCCGCCCGTGCTCGCCCCTGCCCACTGCGGGAGGCCCGGGTGAGAAGGGGCGCGCTCTACGACCCTGCGGAGAGCTCGCTCGCCCGTGACCGATGCTCGGCGTCTCTGCCGAGCTGGGGGAAAACGTCCATTCCGGATTCTTACCGGAGCATTGCCATGTTGACCATACGTACCTTGAACCGTCCTGCTTCCTCCACAGAATCGACAGCGCCTGCGGCCGCCGTGCCGGTCGCGACTGCCGCCGACTGCGGCCTACTGCTCATCCGCTTGACTTTCGGGCTGCTGATGGCGGCGCACGGTGCTCAGAAAGTCTTCGGACTGTTCGGGGGTGACGGGCTGGCGGCGACCGGCAAGGGGTTTGCGGCCCTGGGCTATCAGCCCGGGGAGCTGTTCGCCGCGATCGGAGGTCTGTCCGAGTTGCTGGGAGGTCTCGGTCTGGCCCTCGGCCTGCTGACGCCGCTCGCGGCCGCCGCACTGATCGGCGTGATGATCAATGCGATGGCGACGGTCACCGGCGCTCACGGACTGTGGGAGAGCGACGGCGGCGTGGAGTACAGCGTGTGTATCGCTGTCGTCGCCCTGGCCGTCGCTGCCATCGGCCCGGGCCGGCTGGCTGTCGACCGTTTCTTCCGCTGGGGTAGGGGCGGCTGGGGAGAGGCTGCCTTCGCCCTGGGCCTGGGCGGTGTCGCCGCTGCGATCACGCTCAGTCTCTAGACCAAGGGCAGCTGGCCCACCAGGTGAGCCGACGTCTGCTGCGCGGGGACCCCTTCTTCGGTACGGGGTCCCCGGGGCTTGGAAGCGTCGCGGATGACCGTGCAGGAACGGCGGCCGCGAAGGGGAGTAGCCCCGCGGGCGTTGTCACGTTGGTGAGTGCGTGGGTGTCTGCCGGTGATTCGGGGTGTGAGGGGGCCGGGTTCCGGGGCCGGTGCTCAGCCCTGGATGGACAGCCGATGTTCTTGCTGATGCGGCCCCGGAGGGTGAACCGGATGGTCATCCGGAGGCGGTGTTCGGCGGCGGTCATCAGGCGATGGCGATGGCGTGGGCGGAAGCGGAGTGAGATGCCGCTGACCGTGTACAGGAACCGCTGGGCCGAGCCAACACCGCGGAAGCCCGTCACGGCCCGTTCGCGCCGGTGGGTGGGTTGGTGGCTGTTCTGGCATCTCCCGCTGGCGGCCGCGTGCGCGAGTGCCGATGACCTTGCCGAAGCCGCAGTGCAGGCCTTCGATGCTCATGCCGATGCGGAGATCGTCACCGGCTGCCCTGGGCTGGGCCCGCTCGGCGGAGCCCGCGTGCTGGCCGAGGTCGGCGACGACCGGGCCCGGTTCGCCGACGCTGGTGCCGCATCGGACAACATTCGCCCTGTCGTCGGTTGACGGTGCCGGCCCATGCTGAGTGTCGTGGTCACTCGGCGTCGAGCTGGTGGTCGGCCCAGACGTAGCTTTCGGGCAGCAAGTCGGTGAGAGGGACGGTTCGGACGCGGTCGCCCTCGCCGACGATGACCTTGAGGGCGGGGAAGTAGTCGAGAAGGACCTGACGGCATCGACCGCACGGGGGAACAACCCCCCGGTCGCGGTCGCCCACGGCGACGATGGTGTTCAGGTCGTAGGCGCCCTGGGCGGCTGCCGCACCGATGAGGACCAGCTCCGCGCACGGTCCTCCCGTGAAGTGGTAGGTGTTCACCGCGGTGACGATCCGGCCGTCCCGGGCGCGGGCCGCGGCTGCCATGGTGTGGTTGTCACCCTGGCAGCGTGTGCGAGCCACGTGCGCCGCGGCCCGGATGAGTTCGTGGTCGACGTGGTGGGTCTGCGTGGTCATCTTCTCCGCCTTCGTCAGGTGTCAGGCGACGTTGACCCGGGTGACGATGGTGCGCAAGCGAATATCGGCGGTGTGCTTGTTTCGCCAGATGGTGTAGCAGCGGATCATGCTGCCCTGTGCCCTGTGGCCGTAGAGCTTGTCCCGGGTGAGGTCGTAGGCGGCAAACAGGTGCCGCACTCCGTGCGGGCGGGTGTAGGGCGCCCGCCGCGGGGGTCGGGGTTCCTAGGTGGGATCCTTTTCTTCAGCCAGGAGACGAACGCCACTGAAGGGCATAAGTCGGATCAAAGTAGGATGGGGCGGGTCGCGTCCGTACGCGCGGAGTCGCTTTCCCCGACCGAAGCACGGAACCCTTCTTCATGAACAGGACCGCCGAGACAGAAGGCGCACTGGAAACCCGTGGCATCGAACAAGTGCCCGATCGTGAGCGCACCGCCAGAACCCGCGAGCTGTTCTCCACCTGGGCCGGCGCCAACATCAGTGTGCTGCTGCTCACCATGGGCGCGAGCCTCGTCGTGGCGTATCGCCTCAATCTCTGGCAGGCGCTCGTCGTCGCCGTCGTCGCCCCTGTCGTGTCGTACGGCCTGGTCGGGCTCATCGGCATCGCGGGCAAGCGCGGCGGGGCGCCCGGCATGGCGCTGTCCCGGGCGGTCTTCGGGCAGCGAGGCAACCTGCTGCCCGGCTCGCTGATCTGGGTGGCCCGCTGGGGCTGGGAGACGATCAACGCGGTGGTCGGCGCCTACGCGATGCTCACCATCTTGCACATCCTGTTCGGCCTGAAAGCGAACAGCGCGCTGAACATGGTCATGCTGCTGGCGTTCGTCGTCGCGACCTTCGCGATCTCCGGGCTCGGCATCAACGCCGTGCAACGGTGCAACAAGTACGCGACCTACCTCTTCGGTCTGTTCTCGGTCCTGGTCCTCGCCCACCTGATCGTGGACACCGACTGGTCGAGGGTGTTCGCCCACTCCGCCGGGTCGACGGCCGCGGTGATCACCGGTATCGGCATGATCGCGGCGGGCGGTGTCAGCTGGATCCCGTCGGCGCCGGACTTCACGCGCTACCTGCCGCGTACGGCCTCCGCCAGGGCGATCGTGGGCACCTCGATCGGCGGCGCCGGCATCGTCGTCCTGCCGATGGTGCTCATGGGCGCGGTGATGGCGGTCTCCGTGCCGGACCTCGCCTCGGCCGCCGACCCGGTCTCCTTCCTCGGGAAGATCCTGCCGACCTGGATCGCGGTGCCGTACCTGCTGATCGCGCTGATCGGCATGCTGCTGATCAACGCGATGTCGATGTACTCGGCCGGCTTCACCGCGCAGACGCTGGGCTTCCGGGTGCCGCGCCACTGGGCGGTGTCGGTCAACGCCGTGATCTCGCTGGTCTTCGGCAGTGTGCTGATGCTGGTGGCGACCGGCTTCATGGGGTCGTTCATCGCTTTCCTGTCTCTGCTCGCGGTCGCCTTCTCCGCCTGGGTCGGCGTCTTCGGCGCGGACATGCTGCGGCGTACGGAGTACGACGGCCAGGCCATGGCCGACACCACCCGCGCCAGCGCCTACTGGTACCGGGGCGGCTTTTCCCCCGCCGCGGTCATCGCTTGGGCGACCGGCCTCGCCGCGGGGCTGATGTTCACCACGTCCGCCTGGTTCACCGGCCCGCTGGCCAGGAACAACGTCATCGGTGAGTACGGCCTCGGCTGGATCGCGACGATTCTGATCTCCGGCCTGCTGTACCTGGCGCTGCCCAAGCCGCCGGTGCCGCCTCGAGCGGCGACCGCCGCGGAGTCCGTCGAGCAGCCCGAGCCCCTGGGCGTCTGACGCGTCTCGGTCCTCGCCCTCTACCGCGGGTGGAACTCCGTCAGCGAAAACGCCTGGGCCCGCCCGGTCCCGGTACTGATCTCCCGTTCCCACGAGTCTGCTGGCGGAAGCGTTCGTTCGCGAGATCCCCCTGCTGCGCGCCCCTCTCGATCTGATCTGATCGCCTTCGGCACCAAGCACCCGCGGACGGCCGAGGAGCACCAGGGGGCAGATCCGGCTCCGGCTGCGGATCATCGAGGAAGCCGCTCCGCGAGCCCGGGGAATCGGCGGCGGTGTTCTCATCTGGTGACGTGCGGGGTGCGGTGGCGTACGAAAACCGCCGCCCCGCTCGGGTGGTGACCGGGCGGGGCGGCGGACGGGACGAGGAGAAGGGCGGCGGGGACTTGAGCCCTTCTCCTCGGGACTGTGCCGTGAGTCACCCCATCTCCTCCAGCGTCTTGCCCTTCGTCTCCTTGACGAACTTCAGGACGAACGGGATGGAGAGCGCGGCGAAGAACGTGTAGATCACGTAGGTGCCGGACAGGTTCCAGTCGGCCAGCGACGGGAAGCTCGCGGTGATCATCCAGTTGGCGATCCACTGGGCGGAGGCGGCCACGCCCAGGGCGGCGGCGCGGATCTTGTTCGGGAACATCTCGCCGAGCAGCACCCAGACGACCACGCCCCAGGACAGGGCGAAGAAGAGGACGAAGAGGTGGGCGGCGATCAGGGCAACCAGGCCCTGGGTGGCCGGCAGCTTGCCGTCGACCAGCGGGTGCGAGAACGCCCAGGCCTCCAGGGCCAGGCCGATGACCATGCCGGAGGAGCCGATGAGCGCGAGCGGTTTGCGGCCGATGCGGTCCACGAAGATCATCGCGATCACGGTGCCGACGATGTTGATGATCGATGTCGTGAACGAGTAGAGGAACGAGTCCGTCGGGTTGATGCCGACCGACTGCCACAGCGTCGCGGAGTAGTAGAACGCGACGTTGATGCCGACGAACTGCTGGAATGCGGACAGGCCGATGCCGATCCAGACGATTCGTTTGAAGAGGAAGCTGCTGCCGAGCAGGTCCTTGAAGGTGGACTTGTGCTCGCGCTTCATGGCGTGCTCGATCTCGGCCACGCGGGCGTCGAGGTCGATGCCCTTGCCCTCGACCTCGGCGAGGACCCGCCGGGCCCGCTCGCGGCGGCCGACGGAGAGCAGGAAGCGCGGGGACTCGGGAATGACGAAGGAGAGCATCCCGTACAGCACGGCCGGGACGACCATCACGCCCAGCATGACCTGCCAGGCCTCCAGGCCCAGCAGCTCGCCGCGCTGGTCGCCGCCGGCGGCGTGGAGCAGACCCCAGTTGACCAGCTGGGAGGTGGCGATGCCGATGACGATCGCGGCCTGCTGGAAGGAGCCGAGCCGGCCGCGGTAGGCGGGCGGGGCGACCTCGGCGATGTAGGCCGGGCCGATGACGGAGGCCATGCCGATGGCGAAGCCGCCGACGATGCGCCAGAAGGCGAGGTCCCACAGGGCGAAGGGCAGCGCGGATCCGATGGCGCTGACGGCGAACAGGACCGCGGCGATCTGCATGCAGCGGATGCGGCCGATGCGGTCGGCTATGCGGCCGGCGGTCGCGGCGCCGATGGCGCAGCCGATCAGGGCGATGGCGATGACCTGGGCCAGCTCCGCGGAGCCGATGTCGTAGCGGCTCCGGATGGCCTCGACGGCGCCGTTGATCACGGAGCTGTCGTAACCGAAGAGGAAACCGCCCATGGCGGCCGATGCCGCAATGAAGATGACGTGTCCGAGATGTTCGGGATGAGCCGTACCGGCTCCTGGCCCGGGGGCCTGCTCTGTACTGGTCACGTGTACTCCTCGGGCGCACCGGCAACGCTGCCGGGGTGAGGTCAGCCCTTCCAGGTGAAACCTGAAGGCAAAAGAAAAGCTGCAGAGACCACGTCTTCACATATCGAAATCAGCATCTCTGCTATTGCGAGATTTCACCGCCCGCTGAGCGGGCTTGCGTTCAAATGTTGTAGTCAAATATCGGACATGATCCGACTACCCCGAAGTCGCGGAGACACACGGGGTCCATGGCGCAGGAGTTCCCAGGCAGCGGGGCCTCAGTCCGGGCCGGTGCTTCGACCAGACGAGTCTTTCCGACGGTGAAGCGGCTGAAGTGGCGGGGTGGGTCGGTTACGGCTACTGCTCGTCACATTCACGGCTCTACTGAGGCTGCGGCTGTTCCTCGTGTGCCCCGGGAATGCCGATTCTGTGGGCCCCGGCCAGCTCGAAGCTCGATGAGCGTGAGGCACTGGCGGCGATGCTGGAGGTCGACGCCCAGCTCGTGCGGGAACGGCCCGGTCCGCTGCTGATCACGGGCAAGGGTTTCACGTCCAGGGCCTTTGAGCGGTCGCTGTCCGTGCAGGACATCACGCTCTTGCGGCCGTCGAGGAAACGCGAGGCCGTCCGCCTCGGAGAGCCGATGCTCAAGAAGGTCCGCCAGCTGATCGAGTCGGTGAACGACACCCTCAAGGGTCGGCTCGACCTGCAACAATACGGCGGTCGCACCTGCGAGGGCGTGGCCGTGCGCGTCGCGCAGCGCGTCCTTGTGCTGGCCGCCGTGGTCTGGCACAACTTCCAGGCCGGGCAGGCGGCCAGCTGCTCCCGGCCTGTGAGGTGCCAATACTTACGCATGGCCCCTGAGCAGGCACTTTGCTACTTCAAGTGATCATGGCAAGCTCGCACTGCATGGTGTTGCGCATGCTCCACCTGATTTTCCTCCGTCTCCTTGCACTCCTTGCACTGCTCGTGCTGCTCTCCCGCTCGGCGGAGGCCAAGGACATCGAACTACTCGCGCTGCTCCACGAGAGTGCGGTGCTGCGCCGTCGGCTCGGCGTCCGGGCACGCCTTGCCCGGCCGGGCCGCGCGGTACTCGCCACCCTTGCCCGGCACCTGCCGAGCAGGCTGCGCCGAACCGCCTGGTCACCCCCAAAAACCTGCTGTCCTGGCACCGCCGGCTGATCCGCTGGAAGGGGGAGCAGGAACCCGCGCGCACCGGGCGGCCGCCGATCTCCGAGGAACTCACCGCCCTCGTCCTGCGCCTGGCCCGGGAGAACCCGACTTGGCGCCGTACCTGCAATCCAGGGTGAACTGCGCCGCCTCGGCCACCGCGTCGGTGCATCCACCTCTGCCGTATTCGGAAGTTGGCGCGCGCACCGTACACATCCTTGGCGTCACCGCCCACCCCACCGTGGCCCGGGCCACCCAGCGCGCCCGAGACCTCATGGCCGACCTCGGCGGCCGCGCCGCCGGTTTCCGTTACCTGCTGCGTGACCGCGACAGCCGCTACCCTCGGGCGTTCGATGCTGTCTTCACCGCCGACGGCATCGAGATCCTCTGAAAGCGCCGATGATCGGCGGCAGGCAGAGAATCCGCGAAGCCGACGCGAACGAGAAGCACGGCAGGGCCAATGAGGCTCTTTCCTCGCCCACAAGCCCAAGGCATCGTGCCGAGTTTTCCTCAGGTTGAGCGAGGCAGAAGAACACTCGGCGTCTCCCTCAACCTGAGGCACCCGAGGTCAGAGCACTGCCATGCCACATCTCCAGGGAGGCTGGCCAACCACGACGGAGACTGTCGCAGACTTGCCGGTGCGTCACTTCCGCCTGCCAGGCGGCAGGGCGTGCGAGGTCTCACACGAACCCGCCCCTGGCAATCGGACACTGCGGTGGCTCTCCGCGACCGCTCCCCAAGATCTGCGCCAGAACCGAGTTTTGAAGGCAGCGGGGTGCTTGCCAGGGCAGCAACTAGGTGTTTCCGGTGAAAGATCCTGTTCAAGCCACAGATACTGAAGCCGAGTTGTACGCGGCCATTCGGCGAGACCACCGAGCCAGCGTGACGATGCGGGAGCTGGAGCGCAGGTACAACGTCGCTTGGCGGACGGTGCGCAATGCCCTGGACTCGGCCTGGCCGGAGCTGCGGAAGCCGCTGCCGCCGCGGCGTTACGGATGGTGCTGGATCCGTCCAAGGGGTGCTCGACGGGACCCTGCGGCCGGAGAAGGGGTGTCCTGGTAGGCAGACGCCCACCAGGACACTCAACTGCAAAGACGTCTGCAACGTCACCGACCGGTGCGCGAAGCCGTTGCGCTCATAGAACCGGATGGCCTCGGCATTGCTTGAGTAGGCCGTCACCTCCGCGGCTTCGGATCCTGCCTCCTTCGCCCAGCCGAAGAACTCTGCGACCAGTCGTCCGCCGATCTGGTATCGGCGAAACGCGGGCTGTACGTACATGCTCACCAGCGTTGCAACCCTCACCGGCTTCATCGCAGACGCGTCCCCCAGCACACCCACGAGATGGCCCACGGCCTCGCCGTCACAGTCTGCGACGAGCAACAGCCGGTTCGGATCGTCTATGCCGGCGGCGAAGCGTTGGCGTCCGTGCTGACGTGGCCAATCGATGTTGATGCTGGCATCCCGAGTCCCGGCATCTTCAGCGAACAACGCGCTGCTGCACTCGACGAGCCCGTTCACGTCCGCGTGTTCAGCTCTACGAACTACCACTGCCTGCCGTCGATCACTCATGGACCGCGACGCTACCGGCAAGCACTGACAACCCGACCCAAGTGCCTTCCAAACTCATGAATACGTCGAAGCGTCGAGAAAGGCTTACTCCTTTTACCGACACAGCGCATTCACCGAGGACCGCGAACACGCACCAACCGCCGCATGAGAGAAGCCCCCGTCCTCGGCAGCAGTCGATTGGACGTCCTGTGGGCTCTCATACACGATCAGCAAACCTTCCAGGAGCAGCCCCCTCAGCATGGTCTCGCTGTGGGGTGAGCCCTGTTGTCCTGGGGCGGCGCGTGCTGCCTGCGAGT
The DNA here is from genome assembly GCF_002078235.1 of Streptomyces viridosporus. GTDB lineage: Bacteria > Actinomycetota > Actinomycetes > Streptomycetales > Streptomycetaceae > Streptomyces > Streptomyces viridosporus. The sequence goes on along the minus strand of NZ_MSGP01000081.1, from coordinate 24,798 downwards.
CCGGCTCGGCATGGATTCGGGAGGCATGACCACCCCACACCACCAGCAACCGCCGGACATCCGTGGTGACCGTGAAACGCGACGACTCCACCCGGGCGAGGCGGTGGTCCTCCCGGGCAGCGGCCAGCCACCGCCACACCGTACGCTCCGACTTCCCCAACGCCTGTGCCACCAGAAGCACATGCGCGGGCGTCAACTCACCGCGCCCATCGAGGTCCAACAGCCGGGGTGTCGCCGCCGCCCGTCCCAACCGGGGTGGGAACACGGCGGCTGGACCACCCACACGATCCTGATCACGGCTTCTTGGCACGGTGGCCTCATCCCAAAGCGCCGGACGGCACGATTCGCCGTCCTGGTCCCAGGTATCCCAGCCCTTCGTCACCCAACTGACCGGAATCGGCATGAGACGGACAGCAGCCACCGCCATTCGAGACAGCCGCGCCCATGTACGGGTCGGCGATCCGCTGGACGGCGCCGCGCTCACCACCTGGAGGACCAGGCGTTCGCCACGTTTCCGCAAGCCGGCTGCGGGGCGACAACTCACTGTTCTGGCGAAAGGGGGACTCGTGGAGTGGGCGGATTCCGGTGACGGTGACTGGCTGGAGCACCGCTCCCGGCACTCGACTGGCCAGCGCGCTCGCAGAAGCCGGGTTCTCCGCACTCGGTGCCGCGGCGACGCGCGAATCCAAAACGGTTCAGGCGGACAGATCTCACATTCCGCGGGCGTGCGTGATGCAGGTCACATGATCGTGTGCGATGACTTCGCCGTCCGGCCCCGGTCGTAAGAGCGACACCCACAAGACGAGGAAGGCACGTCATGCCCCACACGCTCACCGCGCCCCATACTGTGACTCCGGCTGCACCTGCGCGGCCAGCGGCCCGGCGCGCCCTGACCGGTGGCATGGTGGCGGGCCCGCTGTTTATGACTGCCGGGCTCGCCCAGGGGTTTGGCCGGGAGGGTTTCGACTTCACCCAGAACGCGATCAGCCAGCTCGCCCTCGGTGCGGCAGGGTGGATCCAGACGGTGAACTTCGTGCTCACCGGCATCCTGCTGATCGTCGGCGCGGTCGGGCTCCGGCGGGCGTTGTGCGGTGACCCGGGCTCAACGTGGGGACCGGTCCTGATCGGGGTGTTCGGCGCCTCGTTCTGGGCGGCCGCCGTGTTCCCCGCGGATGCGGGGGCCGGCTTCCCGGCCGGGGCTCCTGAGGTCACCGTGATGAGCGTTCACGGCACGGTGCACATGGCGGCTGGGATGATCGGCTATCTCGCCCTGTGCGGCGCCTTCCTGGTGATGGCCCGGCCTCTCGCGGCCCGAGGTCACCGCGGCTGGGCCATCGCCTCGCGCTTCGTGCCGGTGGCGGTTCTCGCCGGGTTCGCCACCTCAGCCGTGACAGTTCTGGCTTTCACCGCCGGTGCCGGGCTCGGACTGCTCTGGCTGGCCGCGGTGACGGCCCGGCTGGCCACCGGACCGTCGGACCGCTAGCCGATCACTGGCCCGGCGGCCATCATCAACCTGTTCAAGATCGTTCACAGGAAGCGGGGTACCCCATGACCGACGCAGTGAAGGGCCCGGCCAGCTACTTCCCCTCCATCGAGAAGAAATACGGCCGCCCGATCGCCGAGTGGAAGACGCTCATCCGATCCTCCCCGCTGACCAAGCACATGGAGCTCGTTTCCTGGCTCCAGACCGAACACGGACTGGGCCACGGCCACGCCAACGCCCTGGTCTCCCACACCCTGGCCGAGGACAGCGGGAAGTAAGACGGCAGCTCCGGCCCCGGCCCGGTCATCAGGGCTGGGGCCGGCGCACCCTCATCCACGCATCCTGCGACACCACGTAGAGCGAGGCCCGCGGGGCCCCTGAGCGGAGCCCCGCGGGCCCTGGCGGCTCCCTTGCCGTAGCGGCGGCCCTGCGCGCGGCCTTTATGGAACATCCCCCCTGCGGGGAGTCGCGGGTACACGCGGCAGTGTGCGACGGTGGACGGACAACGAGACCGACCGGCGCCCTCCGGGGTACCGGTCTTTGGGAGCCGGGCGTTGCCCCCAACCCGGGCATCCGGCGCCTGCCATTGTCGTTCACCCCCTTCCCGGAGGGTGCATCGCCTTTGGGCTCATCAACCCCCGGAAGGGGGCGCGCCCACCATGAACATCACCACCACCATCGACGGCACATCCGCACGCATCGCCCTGCGCGGGGACATCGACTTCGACACCCTGCCCCCGCTGCGCGCCGCCGCCCAAGCCCTACCGGCACACGTGACCGACCTGATGTGGGACCTGAACCACACGGCCTTCATGGATACCGCCGGCCTCCACCTCCTTTTCGCCCCCGTCTCGCCTGACGGTCCGGACCGCCGTACGACCGTGACGGGACTACGACAGCAGCCGCTGCGACTGCTGCTTCTGGCCGCCGATCTGTACCCCGCCACCTTCGACCTCGCCCGTCTGTTCCCCGACACGCCGCCCACCGACTTCCAGCAGGCGGCGCCCAAGCGGCCCTGATGAGAGGACCCGGACACCAACCCGGCAGTCCCCTCGCGAAGTCCTACGCCCCCTTCACGCCCAGCTCCCGCAGGGCGTTCAGTTGGTCCTGGGTGAGCTTGTCGCGCCTCGCGCGGGTGCTCGATACCCATACGCCGAGGTGGACCGCTACGGGCTTCGTCTCGCCGTCGACCGTGATCGTCTCGCTGTGGCCGCCGGGGGACGGGCCACTGGCCTTCGCGCCCGGCCTGTGCCGCTCGAAGAGTCGTTGCCACAGGTGGTGCGGTTCGGGTGCTGGGGGCATGGCCATGTGGCCGTGTTCTTGCCGTACAGGGTGGCCCGAGGGTTGCTGTTTGTCCCGTCGGCGTTGCTGCGCGGTGAAACCACCAAGGACGCGGGATTCGCTCGTGCTGTGGCAGGAGAGCGCGGTCCTGTGTCGGCGGCTGGCGGGTCCGGTCCGCTACGAGTCGGTCAACCGGTCCTGGTTCGCCGTCCTGTCCGTGTAGATATCCCGGTGACGCCGGCGGGAGGTCTCCCCGGTGGCCCCGTCGCCCTGTTCACCTGGCATCGCAGGTTCATCACCGTCAGGGGGACTGCACCGCGCGCCGACGCACTGGGCGCCCACCTGCCCCAGCGGCGATCAGGGCGTTCGTTCTGCGGCCGGCCCGGGAGAATCCGCGGTGGGGCACAGGCGCGTTCAAGGGAAGTTGGCCCGACTCGGGTATCGGATTACCGCTTCGACGGTCTGGGAGATTCTCAACACCCTCCGCTTCATCGAGGTCGAGTACAACCGCGCCCGTCTGCGCAAGCACCCCGAGTACGGCTACGTCACCCCACTCGAAACCAGGGCCCTGGTGGCTCAAAACCTCACCCGCAGCGTAACCAGCCGCTGTCCAAGGTCATGGGATGGGGGAACTTCAGTCCAGGCTTTTCTCGAGTCATACGCCAGCGGACAGCTGAAGGCATATCACGCGCTCGGCAACGGCATGAGTGAATGAGTTCATGGCTGCAGTGACCGCAATGCTGGAAGGGCTCCGGGACCTGGTCCCGCTGACCGCCGGGGGCGCGGCGGGAAGGTTCGCGGTCCAGGAGTGGACGCCCGGGGGCAAGTCCTGCGGCGGTGTGGAGACGTCCTGGCGCAAGGACGGCATCCGGGGGTGGATCCAGAAGTTCCGCAGCGGGGCGGTCCGTGTCTCGTTCGCCGTCTGGATCCGCGATGTCGACGAGTCCGGTTACTTCGACGACCTGGACGCCGTCTACGAGCAGGGCGAGCAGGCGCTGGCCACGTTCCTCCCCGAGATCGAGAACTCCCTGCTCGTCGGCCACCTTGTCGAGGCTGGGCTGACGGCCACGGACGAAGACGAGTTCATCGCGGCCCGCAAGTGGACCCTGGACGGACGGGTTCTGACCGCCGGTGTGGTACAGCAGGACACCGATCTTCCAGTGATGGTCGTGGTCGCGCTGGAGGAACCCGCGCCCGCTTGGACGTAACGCTGTTCCACCGACAGCCCGGGGTACTGGTACGGCTCGTTCGTCGTCCTCACCGAGGGGTAACCGCTGTCGTGGACCGGCCGGAATGACGCAAGATTAGCCTTTTCGTCCTGGCTAGCGGCAGGGGCGGGTCAGCGACCGCAACTGCCACCACCGCACCGCCGTTGTCCGCGGACTCGTCCTCGCGCGCGTCCGCGGGTGCCGAACAGTCATCCGGTCTGGTCAAGTGGCGTGTCGGTGCTCGCGGAGGATTCCGCCGCGTCGGTCTCGTCGGCTGACCTTCGGGTCTTCGGACTGGGGTGGGCCGTTGGCCGGTGGGTGAGCGGGGGAGCGGTGCGGCCTGTCTGAGGGTCGTCCGGTGTGGTCGGTGTTCATGGGCATGGAGCTCGCACTCACGCAGGGCGTCAAGCAGGTGGCGCTGGTTCCCGATCGAGGAGCGGTCCGGGAGCTTGCGTCGGCGGGTCTGTGTCCGGTGCTCCATGAGGGGGCATCCAGGGGGATCTGGATGCCTGTGGTGATCACCTTCGGGCCGGCACCGGCCACCAGGGAGTGGAGGGCGGTCGTGCACGTCGCGTCGTGGTCGCGGAGCAGGCATCCGGCCGTGCTGCCGGGTCCTCGAGGTCCATGGGAAGGTTGCGTCGGGTCGCACGGTCCACTGCGCGGTGGCGCCCGGGACCCGGATGCGCCGTCTCGCGGGCGCGAGGACGGAGAGGACGTACCGCCGCGTCCCGGCCGGGGCACGGACCTCGAAGAGAGCGCAGGTGAGCGGTGCGTCGGCCCGGCTGCGCAGAGAGTCCGCCCAGGTCATGCCCTGCCGTTCGGACGCGGGCGGGATGCCGTACTCCTGGAGAAGCTCCCGGGCGGTGGAGGCGGCCCTGACGCCCGGCGCCGCAGGCTCGTCATGGAGAAGACGGTCAAAGGTCGGCGTGCGCGGCTCGCTGCTGGACAATCAAGGCCGTGACCTGCGCGGATGGTGTACCGGTACCCGCAGGCGTCAGCGGTGGCTCAGAACGTTGATCACACGGCCGTTGGGGTCGCGGACGAAGAACCGTCGTACGCCCCACTCCTCGTCCTGCAGGGGGTGGACGATCTCCGCGCCGCTGTCCCGCATGGCCGCGTAAGCCGCTTCCACGTCGTCGACTTCGACGCTCATATCGGGGGTGACCGGGGCGGTTTTGTCGCTGGTCATAACGCTGACCTGGGCCGCCGGGTGGGACGGCGAGGCGAGCGTCATGATCCAGCCGAGATTCATGACTTCTTCAAAGCCCAGCAGGCCATAGAACTCCCGGCTCTCCTGCGCAGCCTCCGACTGGATGATGGGCATGACACGGCGAACGGCCATCGACGACTCCTGAGGAGAACGGACACGGATCCAGGACTGTCCAGGGGTACTACGATCCGTCCGTCGCCGCACGCACTTTCGCAACAGGTCCTGGCCGAAGACGGCGAAGTTGTGGGTCTGCTCCACCGGATAGCCGACGCGGCGCGGGCCCGCGAGTATCCCCGCGGGCCCCGCCTCCGGCACCACCGTGGTCATGCGCCGGGTTCGGACCGGTGGAAGCAGAGGCGTAGGCGGCGGCGTGCCCGGTGCCGGAGTCGGACAGCAGCCCCGGCCGCCAGTGACGCCCGTCGTCTGCACGCGTAGCCGGTCTAACGTCATGGCATGAACGCGGGCAGGGCAAGGGCCGAATGGGCCGGTCGTCCTTCCGAGGAAGGCATGGCGCTGAGACTGCGCAGCCTGTCGGTGCGCTGTTCCAGGGCTCGGGCGGTGGTCGGGAAGAGCGTGGCGCTGCCCTCGCCGACCAGAGCCTGGTTCGTGGTCACGAACGCACGGGAATCGTGTTCGTAGGCGGCGAAACTCGCGGCGTGGTCCCGGTCGGCCAGGGAACCGGCGAGCATGTACGCGCCGACGAGGGCGAGGCTGGTGCCCTGTCCGGTGAGGAACGACGGCGCCCATGCGGCGTCGCCCACCAGCGCGACCCTGCCGTTGGACCAGCGGGGCATGCGGATCTGGCTGACCGCGTCGAAGAACAGGTCATTCGCGTCGCGCAGGGCGGCCAGCATCGCCGGGACCTCCCATCCCGCGCCGGCGAAGACCGTGGCGAGCAGGTCTCGTTGGGCTTCCGGGTCCGAGAAAGCGTCGAACGGCGGTTGCGGCTGCGCGAAGTTCAGGAAGGCATGCACTTCGTCGTCGTCCCCCACGGCGTAGAGTGCCGCGGCCCTGCCCGGGGAGTTCCACATCACGGTCTCGTGGGGGAGCCCGAAGGTGTTGCGCATGGTGAACACGGCGAAGCAGTAGCCGAGGTAGTGGTGGAACTGCTCTTCGGGGCCGAACAGCATCTCCCGGGTGCGCGAGTGCAGACCGTCCGCACCGAGCACCAGGTCGAACGTTCGCCTGCCGCCCCCGCGGAAGGTGACGTCGACCCCGTGGCCGGACTGGTCGAGGGTGTCGATGGAGTCGTTGAACAGGAACTCCACGTCGTCACGGACCGCCGTGTGAAGAACGTCGGTCAGGTGCCCGCGCCGCGCCTCCAGGTCCCGTCCCGTGACACCGCCGGTGACGTGGTGCGGGTGAACGGAGGCCACTTCACTGCCGTCCCCTTCGAGGAAGGTCAGCCGGCGCACGTCGATGTGTGCGTCCTGCAGTTGTGGCAGGATCCCCATCCTCCGGACGACCTCCAGTGCGGTGCCGCGCACGTCGATGGGGTAACCACCGCTGCGCGGCGCGCCCGCCTTCTCCACCACCGTGACCGCGTATCCGTAGCGGTTCAGCCAGAACGCGAGGACGGAACCCGCGATGCCGGCCCCGGATATCAGGATCTTGCGCCTCGGCGCCTTACGGATGACCGTCAGTTGATCGATGGAGGTCATTCCTTGACTCCTTTGCTCATGGTTCGGACGACAAGCAGGGACAACGCCGTGACGGCACCGGCGATGACGAAGCCGGCGACGAAGGCCGATTCGGCCGGGACATCCGACCCGGAAGGAGTCCCGGCGGTGAGGATCGCACCACCGACCTGCGAGCCCACGGCGAAACCGGTCACGCGAGTCACCAGGACCAGACCGGTGGCGATGCCGGTGTCGCTCCGATCGACGGAAGTGGCGGTGCCGGTCACCATCGCCGTAACGCACAGACCGTTGGCCAGCGCGATCAGCGCCTTGCCGACGACGAGGTGCCAGACCTCGGTGTGGACGGCCGACAGGGTGACCAGGGCGGCGGCCATGAGGACGATCCCGGCGGTGACCACGGCACGCGAGCCGAAACGCCGCGCCCCGATCCCGCTCATCGGCCCGGCCAGCGACGCGGCCACGGCGCCGGGGAGCAGGAAGAAGCCGATCTCGGTGGCGCCGGCCCCGAAACCGTAATCGCCGGCGGACACCGCGAACAGTTGCGGGACGAGATAGGCCGCCATCGAGGTACCGACGCATATGACGAACGTGAGCACACACGACTGCCACATCGCCGGCCGGGCCAGCATGTGCAGATCGACCATCGGTGAGGCCGCACGGCGTTCAACGGCTGTCCATCCGGTCACGAAGGCGGCCAGAACCACGATGAGGGCGCCGAGCACGAGTGGCTGCGAGCCGATGGCGGGCACCAGCGCGAGCGCGAGCATGAGCGTGAGCAGCGTCCCGCTCAAGAGAACCAGGCCGAGCCAGTCGACACCGGCGTCGTCCGACCGGCTTGGCGGATCACTCGGCATCAGCCTGTTCACCAGCAGGGTGGCCCCGATGACCACGATCGTCGGCAGCGCGAACATCCAGTGTCGGGACAGCCCTTCCGCCACGGGCCCGGCCGACAGCGTTCCCGCCATCCCGCCCCCCACGAACAACCCGCTGACCACTCCGATGGCCACCTTCGACTCCCCTGCGGGGAGGTGCGTGCGCACCAGGACGAACGACAGGGGCAGCGCGCCCACCATCGCGCCCTGCAGCACCTGACCGAGCAGCAGCACCGGCAGGTTCGGCGCCAGGGCGGACACCAGACCACCGGTGCAGACCACCACCATCAGCCGGATCAGGACCCGTTTTCCGTCGTAATGGTCGCCGAACTTGCCTGCGACCGGTGTGACGAGCGCGCCGGTGACAAGGAGCACGACGCTGAGCAGCGCCCCTTCGGCGGGACTCATGTTCAGCTCGCGTTGCAGGAGCGGGAGCGTCGGTGTCACCACCGACTCCAGGGCACCGGTGGCGACTGCCAGCATGCCGAGGGCCCCGACAGCGGCTTTCCCGATGCGGACCGGGGGAGCCCGGGTCACGGTCATGAACCTCCTTTCCGTTGTTGCCGTGCGAGTAAGGGGTCGGTCGTACGCGGAGCGCTGCCGCTTTGGGCCCGTGCCGGACGTCGTCAAGGGGCACCGCGGCAAGACGCGCTTGCTGCTCTGCGGCCGCCGGTCCGAGAGGCCGTACCGGGGCGGGAGCCGCGGTGATGCCGGCTGCCGCCCCGTATGCATGCGCTACGACCATCGGCGCAGCACTGCTCGCGCCGGTAGCGCGACCGCGAGCAGTGCCAGGCCGCCGACTGCGGCCGCGAAGGATCCGTGCGCCAGCGGGGGCACGTACGGCCCCTCGCCGGTCGTGCCGCGCATCATCGGGATCAGCGTGGCCGCGGCGATGGCGGCGAAGCCGCCGAGGACCGCGGCCACGGTGGTGTCGGACCAGGCGCCCGGCTTCGCCTCGAGGCTCTGTACCGCCGCCGGACACCACGGAGTTCGACGGCGGAGACCGGATGCGGTGGCCGGAACCTCCGGTCGGTCGTCCGCCTTCTGCCGCCTGCCGCTGCGCAGCCTCATGGTCCGTCCTCTCGCGATCTCTTCGAGCCGATGGGCAGGAGTGTGCGAAGACGGCCGCGCGCCGGGCGTCATACCCGAGAGCCAACGTGGAGGTGATACCGCAGTAGGGGGGGCGGTGGAGAGGCAAGCCCTGTCCTCCGCCGGGGGCCACCGCCGGGGCCTGGGGCGAAGCCCCGGCTCGCGGCGAAATGAGGTGCCCCCTGCTCGAAGCTTGTCGGAGAGCCTTGGACGGGTCGGCCGGCTGCCGCCGACGCGGCGTGCACGAGGGCTTGGCTCTGCCCCGTTGCCGCTTGCTGCCAGGGTCCGGGGCGTGAACTCGGCGAGGCAACCACTGTCCTGGAAGGAGGCCGCCTGCGCGGTCCGGGGTTGTCGGGTCAGCGGCCCTCAACGAGACCGCGGCCCGTCCGGCGCGGCTCAGAAACGCCGGCATCAGGACCGTGCGAGCACAGAGGACCGCAAGCCTCTCCCGCCTCCGACGGCGACGTGCTCGCGGTCCCGGGGCGCAGCTCCGAGAAGCTGTCCTACTCTCCCGGGGTCACCAGCTGCGACTCGTACGCGAAGACCACCGCCTGGGCGCGGTCGCGCAGGTCGAGCTTGGTGAGGATGCGGCTCACGTGCGTCTTCACCGTCTGCTCGGCCAGCACCAGTGTCTGCGCGATCTCCGCGTTGGACCGGCCGCGGGCCACCAGGGTGAGGACCTCGGTTTCGCGTTCCGTCAGGGCCTTGAGCCGCAGCGCGGGCTTGCCTCGGGCGGCGGGACGTTGCCGGGCGAAGTCCGCGATGAGGCGGCGCGTCACGGAGGGGGCGAGCAGCGCGTCGCCCGAGGCCACCACGCGCACCGCGGCGATCAGGTCGGCCGGCGGGGCGTCCTTCAGCAGGAAGCCGCTCGCGCCCGCCCGGAGCGCTTCGTAGACGTAGTCGTCGACATCGAATGTGGTGAGCATCAGGACGCGCGGCCGGTGCGTCACACCCGGTGGGGGTGCGAGGAGGAGGCGCGCGGCCTCGAGGCCGTCCATCTCGGGCATGCGGACGTCCATCAGCACGACGTCGGGACGGGTGCGCCGGCTCAGCTCGACGCCCTGCGCACCGTCGGGGGCCTCACCCACCACGTCGATGTCGCTCTGGGCGGCCAACAGCGCGGCGAATCCGGCCCGCACCATGGCCTGGTCGTCGACGATGATGACGTGCGTCGTCACGTGAAGTCCCCTTCGGCCAGGGGGATTTGGGCGGCCACACGGAAGCCGCCGTCGGGCAGCGGTCCCGTGTCGAGGGTGCCGTCGGCGAGCCGCACCCGCTCGCGCATGCCGATGAGGCCGTGCCCGGTGCCACCCTCCTCGAGCGGTGCGGCGGGCGGCTCCGGCGGCGGTCCGTTGACGACGAGGACGGTGAGCCGCTCCCCGTCTTCCGACACCGACACCTGTGTCGGAGCACCCGGCGCGTGTCGTACGACGTTCGCGAGGGCCTCCTGAACGATGCGGTAAGCGGAGAGACCCACCACCTCGGGCACGTCGGCGTCGCAGGGGGCGAACTCAACCGGCACGCCCGCCTTCGCCACCGCCTCCACCAGTTGCCCGATCCGGGTCAGGCCCGGCTGGGGCGCGAGCTCGCCGTGCGCCTCCTCGTTCCGCAGCACGCCGAGGAGCCGTCGCATCTCGCCGAGCGACTCGCGCGCGGTCGCCGCGATGGACGTGAACTCCTCCTGCACGACCGGCGGCAGCCCGTCCAGGCGGTGCGCCGCGGTGTCCGCCTGCACCGTGATCACGGACATGTGGTGCGCCACCACATCGTGCAGCTCACGCGCGATGCGAGCGCGTTCCTCCAGCAGCGTCCGACGCGGCTCGCGCAGGCCGAGGGCGAGGCAGAGGCCGACGTACCCGACGATCTCCATGGGCGGGAACGGCCACAGGAGCCGCTCATCGAAGTCGACGGTGAGCAGGTCGAGCGCCCCGGCCATGTCTGCGGCGAAGATCATGCACCAGGCTTGTAGCGGGCGGATGACAGCGAGCAGCAGCGGTGCCGTCTGCGCGACGGCCAGCGCGCTCGCGATGCCGCCGTTCAGACCGTAGTCGACGCTGAGCACCTGGATGGTGGTGGGGAGCAGGGCCACGCACAGTACGAACGCCACGCCCCACGGCAGCAGCCGTACCCACCGGCGCGACGCCCCCGCGAGCAGCGCGTGCGGGGATCCCTCCTCCGCTGAGGTCATGGGCGCCAGCTCAGGGGAGGCAGGGCGGCACCAGGAGGCGCGCAGCGATCAGGCAGCTCCACCACACCCCAACGGTCGGAACAACGGACGTCACCGCACATCCAACCGCCGGAACAGCCGACCCGGCGAATCCTCCCGGTCAAAGCACTGGACGGTCTGGCTCACGGCCACGGGCTGCCCTCTCCAGAGGGACGTGGCAGGGGAGGGTCCCGGGCGAGGATGCGGTCGTCGACGCAGTACTTGCGCAGCATGCCGCCGACGACACGGTTGTCGGTGGCGGGGACGGACTTCACGGAGAAGTCGGGCCTGGAATTTCCTGCGTCTTCGCTCACCTGCTCATGGTTGTAGACGTCCCATGTCCCCGGCCACGGCGAGGGCCGCACGGGTGTGGTGCTTGTCCCGGCAGCACTCGACGCATCGCCGGTCTCCTCCGGGCAGTCCGAGGGAGGCGGCCACCTGGACGGTCTGCTCGATCCAGGTCTCGTCCCAGCGGATGACGCCGTCCAACTTCCGTTCGGCGGCCACGGACCGGGCGACCCGCACGAGGCCGTCGATGTCGGCGAGGTCGGCCACGACGGTGTGGTCGGCCGCGACGGTGTGGCCGACCATGTACGCCAGTTCCCAGGTGGGGGCTCGGTCAACACCGGGTGGATGCGGAAGCCGCGGCTGATCGACTGCAGAAGGTACTCGCGGTCTTCGCGGTTGCCAGGCGTGGTCACCAGCAGGTGTCCCCTCTCCATGGGCACCGAACACCCTTGCGTCACCGGGCGAGTTCCCGGCGGCGGCCCCTGCCGGCTTCTGACGGGAAAGGGTCGCTCCCCAACTCGTGCGGTGCGTCCGCGGGTTACTCGTTCCGCTCCGCGACGAAGATGCAGAACGGGTGGCCCTCGGGGTCCCGGTAGACACGGAAGCGCTCCTCGTCGTCGGGGTCCGGCCGGTCCCGGTCGTTGAGCAGGCTGCCGCCGAGGGTGAGTACGCGTTCGTGCTGGTTCCGTAGTTCCTCCAGCGAGGTGACGCTCAGGTCGAGGTGCATCTGCTGGGGCACCGGGCCGTCCGGCCAGTCCGGTTCGCGCAGGTGCGTCACCTGCTGGAAGGCGAGCTGCGGGCCGCCGTCGGGGGTGCGCAGGACGAGCCAGTCCCTGCCGTGCTCGTCCTGCTGCCCGGCCGGAGGCGGCTCGTCCCCCTCGGCGTAGTCGAGTCCCAGCAGGGACCGGTAGAACTCGGCGAGTTCGCGGGCGTCGGTGCTGTCGAGCACGGTCTGCACCAGCCGGATGCGGCTTGCGTCGTCGGTCATGGGATCCAGGTGCCCGGCAGGTCCCCGCCCGAACGGCCCCCGACCGTGGAGAGGGCGGCAGCGGTGTCACGGTGATGCCGTGGTCCAGCCCGGGGACCGGCCACGGCATCACCGTGCAAGGCACTCACCCGTGCACGGGGCTGGACGCCCTTTCGTCCTCACCGCATCCAGTGCCCGTCGGTGCTCCACCCCAGGAAGCGCCGGGCACAACCGCCGTCCGCTGTTCCGTCGTCGCCGAAAGCGCCGCCCTCGGTGACCAGGGTCAGGCCTGCCAGGGCGGGGGCCAGCCGGGTTGCGACATGGGCGGGATGGCGGGCCGTCTCCTCGCCCAGGCTTGTGATGATCCGCCGCTGCTCCTCGGGCGGGCACAGGGACAGGTGGAACACCATCTGGCGCCACGCGTACGCGGCGTCCTTGACGGTGCCCAGCGGCCGTGGGTTGCGGTGCACGCGGGCGGTCAGCCGGCACACGGTCACGAAGCAGCGGTGTGCCAGGTCGGCCCAGCCGGGCCGTGGGGCGATGCCCACCCGGTGGACCAGCGTGGCCAGGTTGTGCGTGGTGAGGATCTGCGCCTGCTCGATCACCGTGCCGTTCGTCGCGACCGAGCAGGACCGCGGTGCCGCCCCGGCCCGCTCGGCGCACAGCCGCGCGAAACCGGGAGAGGTGCGGACACCGTGGGAACGGGTCAGGGCCGCGCCGGTCTCGGTGATCGCCAGGTTGCGGATCGCCGCGTAGTCGATGCCGTAGTAACGCTCGTACAGGGTGCCGCCGAGCAGTTCGCCCGCGATCCGCGCCGCCGTGAGGAACTTCGGGCTGAACGTGCCCATGAAGATGTCGGCGGCCAGCTCCTCCACGAACGGGGCGCCCAGGTCGCAGTGGCGTTCGAGAACGCCGAACTCGCGGACCAGCGGGTTGGGCAGGATCGTGCCCGGGAAGGCCTGCACGGCCAGCTCGCCCAGCTGCCGCAGCACAGCGAGCGCGCCTTCGCCGTCCGGCCTGCCCAGCACCGCGGACCGCTGCCCCGACACCGCCCGCACCCAAGGCAGTTCCTCGACGCGCACCTGCCGTTCCAGGTCGAGCAGGAGCAAGGAGCGGCGGTTGCGGAAAGCCCGGTAGTTCGCGGCCATCAGCGCGCGCAGCGTCGTATCGTCGTACGCCTGCGCGGTGGTGGCGGCGACCAACTGCGGCACCAGCTCGGCCAGGACCTCGGCGGACGGGACGACGCCCCGCTCCACCAGCGTGCCGAGCGGCGCGCTCAGCGCGGCCTCGACCACCTGGCGGATCACGGGCGGTACGGCTGATCCGGCGGGCAGGCCGGTCTGCCGGCTCTCCTCCCCGGTCACCGCCTCCAGGAGCGGGGTGACGTCGGTGATGCCCGTCTCCTGCGGGAGGACGGCGAGCCGGCGCAGCACCAGCTGGGCCAGGCCGTGGTGGGAGGCGAGCGCCGCCTGCTCGGCCTGGCGCCGGCGCAGGGTCGTGTGCGCGGCGGAGCCGGGCAGACCGCGCCGCCGCACCATGGACTGCACCGCGTGCCGCAGCAGACCGAGCCGGCGCGCGTCCAGCGGCCGTCCGGAGACGACCTCCTCCAGCGCGCCGCGCAGAATGCCCAGGTTCTCCTTGGGGTTGCGGTGCTTGGTGCAGCGGGTGTGCTCCGCGGCGAGCCGCCGGTAGCGGCCGAGCAGGGCCTCGCCGTGCGCCAGCCAGGCGGCATCCGGGACGAGTTCGAGGACCCGTCCGTCCCGCGCCGTCCGCAGCCAGTGGACGAGCAGCTCGTCACCGAACGGCTGCCATACGGCGAGCGCCTCGCGCTGGGTCTCGACGGCCGCGTTGGGTCGCCGCTGTACCAGGGTGCCGACGACGTCGGAGACGGTGCGCCGGTGGACGGCCGCGGTGGCGTCCGGCGCGGATCCGTCCGCCGGGCGGGGCAGGAACCGCAGCCGGTCGGCGAACGGTTCCAGTTCCGCCGCGAGGTCGAGCGCCGCGCCGGTCTCTCCGTGCCGGACCAGCCAGGCCATGGTGAGCAGCGCGGCCTCCTCGGGCACGCCGATCTCGTAGTGTCCGCTGTCCAACCGGTCCCACAGCCAGGCCAGTCCGGGCTCGGTGAGGCAGTGGGCGAAGAGCGCGCGCCGCTCGGCGGGCACCCCGAAGCTTTGCGCGGCCTCCCTCTCGTACGCCTGCAGCGGACCGCTCGCGCCCGCGGCACCGGTGGCGAAGCCGCCCCGCACCACCTCCAGGGTCACCCAGGGCGGAAACCCGTCCACGGGCGTGCGCGAACCGACCGACAGCCGGCCTGAGGCCATTCCCTCGAGGACCTTCCGCCAACGCTGCCCGCGCGCCTCGGCGCGGTGCCGGGTGTCGGCGTCCTCGTGGGTCAGCGCGGTCACGAAGGCCCTGGCCAGCTGGGCCTGCGGATAGGACGGGGCCGCGGTGAGAGGCTGCTGCTCAGCGTTGTCGTTCATAAGCCGGCGTGGCAGGTTCCGCCCCTGCGCCCTCCGGGACCACAGCCCGGTGCTCTGCTGCTGAGCTACACGCCGATGACGGCCGACGTTAGACCTCAGGATGATCATCGCACAACCGGTTTTTCCTCATGCCGCAAACCCCGAGCACACTCCAGAGGAAGCCGATCCAGAGCTGCACGGCGAGTTGCAGATCGCGTGACAGCAGGACTGGCTGCGGTGCGTTCCGGGCACCCCGGCGCAAGGGGCGACGGTGCACGGCATCGGTTGCCGGATGGAACGGGCGGCTGCACGAGCCTTCCTCGGCCGCCCCCGCGCGTCCGCCGAGGGACGGGGCCGTCGGCGTGGGACGTGCTAGCGGGATCCGCTCCACGGGGCGGGGACGAAGGTCCACAGGACCTCGGCCGGGGAGGGGCCCGGGTTGCGCCAGTTGTGGGGCTCGCGGCCGGAGAAGGTGAGGGTGTCGCCGGCCGTCAGTGTCTGTGTGCCTCCCGTGAACTCCACGGTGACCTTGCCGCTGACGACGTGCAGCACCTCGACGTCACAGTTGATGGTGTAGAGGTCGTCGCCGCCGTTCGCGCCCGGCTCGAGGTGGGAGCGCAGGACTTGGACCTTCGACTGCGCGCGCGGTGTGATCAGGCGGTCGATGACGTCGTGACCGCCCATGTTGATCTTCGGGGCCTCCGTGAGGCGTACGACCTCGGTGTCGGCGTCCTCGAAGAGGGAACCGACCGGCAGCGACAGCACCTGGCACAGGGTCACCAGGGTCGACACGCTCGGCGAGGTCTCGTCGCGTTCGACACGGCTGAGGAACCCGCGCGTGAGGCCGGTGGCAGCGGCGACCTGTTCGATCGTGAGTCCCTGCGCCTTGCGGCACGCGCGAAGGCGCGCCCCGACGCGGACGGGGGCGCCGGAAGGCGTCGGATGCAGCGCTTTCATGGACTCCTCGTCGTGTTCGGCCGTCTCGCGGACGACTCTTGACAGGTTCGTGGCCCGGAGCCAGACTACCCGGACTGAAAATTGTCGAATAGACAATTTTTGTTGTGTATAGGTAATCCTCCGGGTCTCGGATCCGAGGAGCTCAGGTCTTGGCGGAATCGGCCGGAACCCGGGCTCCCGCCGGACGACCGACCTCCCAGCGACAGGACGAAGGCGATGTCCGCTTCAGGCAGTGCGCCGAGCCGCGAAAGCGCGATCGAACAGCACTCGATCGACTACGTGCCCAGCGCCGAGCGCCACGGCAAGGTATGGCACCAGGGGCCGTTCTGGTTCACCGGCAACTTCGTGCTCCCGACCATGGTCGCCGGCTTCGTCGGCGCCTCGATGGGCCTCAGCGTCGGCTACAGCGTGCTGGCCATCCTCGTCGGCGTCGGCTTCGGCACCTTCTTCATGGCCTTCCACGCCAACCAGGGGCCGCGCATGGGCCTGCCCCAGATGATCCAGTCACGGGCGCAGTTCGGCAGCCGCGGCTCCACGGTGCCGTTCGCCGCGACCGTGTTCGTCTACATCGGCTTCCTCGTCTTCGACACGATTCTCGCCGCGCAGGGCATCGGACTCCTCCTGCCCGACGGCAAGCTCTTCTGGTACCCGGTGCTGATCACGGCGTCGATCGTCATCGCCGTCGTCGGACACGACCTGCTCCACTTCGTCCAGCGCTGGCTGACGTACGTGCTCATCGTCGTCTTCGCGATCCTCACCGTCGTGGCCGTCGTGCACTTCTCCTCCAACCCGGTCCCCGCGGACGCCCCCGCCACGACGGCGGGGTGGGACCTGACCGCCTTCCTCGTGCAGTTCTCCCTCGCGGCCGGTTACAACATCAGCTACTCCGTGTACGTCTCCGACTACACGCGCTACCTCCCGGCCGACGCGCCCGCGGGCAAACTGATCACCGCCGTCTACTCGGGCGCCACGTTCTCCGCGGTCTGGCTGATGTCGCTGGGGGCGATCCTCGCCAGCTACCTGCCGAACCCCGACCCGATCCTGGCCCTGCGGGAGGTCGGCGACCTCCTCTTCCCCGGCTTCGGCCTGATCGTCGTGATCACCTCGGTCCTCGCACTGGTCTCGATCATGGGCGTCAACGCGTACGGCGCGATGCTCACCGGCACCAGCGCGATCGACGGCTTCCGCAAGGTACGCCCGACCGTGCGGCTGCGCGTCGTCGGTCTCGCCGTGGTCGGTGCCGTGTCGCTCCTCGTCGCCCTGCTGATCCCCGACGACTACATCGGCAGCTTCAACGACTTCGTCCTGCTGATGCTCTACTTCCTGGTGCCCTGGACCGCGGTCAACCTGGTCGACTTCTACTTCGTGCGTCGCGGCACGTACGCGATCGCCGAGATCCTCAAGCCGGACGGCGCCTACGGCCGCTGGGCGTGGCGCGGCGTCACCGCGTACCTCGCCGGGTTCGTCGCGATGATCCCCTTCTTCTCGACCAGTTTCTACGTCGGCCCCGTGGCGGATGCGCTCAGCGGCGCGGACTTCTCGTTCCTCGTCGGCCTGACCGTCTCCGGCGTGCTCTACCTGCTGTTCTCACGGAACCTGGACCGTGATGCGGAGGCCGAGGCCCGCGCGGAGAGCGAAGCGGAACTGGAGGGGACCGTCCGGTGACGACGCGACGCACAGCACGGGAGCGCCCGGCGGTCACGGTCGCGAGCTGCCAGATCGCACCGCGCGTCGGCCGTGTCGAGGAGAACCGGCACCGGATCCGTGAGGCGATCGAGGAGGCGGCCCGACGGGGCGCGGGCATCGTGGTCCTGCCCGAACTGGCCAACTCCGGCTACGTCTTCCAGGACCTGGACGAACTGCTGTCGGTGGCCGAGCCGCTGGACGGCACGACGGTCAGGCAGTGGGAGGAACTCGCCGCCCGGCTGAAGCTGGTCATCGTCGGTGGCTTCGCCGAACTCGGCTCCGACGGCCGCGCGTACAACTCGGCCGTGCTCATCGACGAGACGGGAGTACGCGCCTCGTACCGCAAGGCGCATCTGTGGGACGGCGAGAAGACCTGGGGCTTCACCCCCGGAGACACACGACCGCCCGTGGTCGACACCCCGCACGGACGTATCGGGATGCTGATCTGCTACGACCTCGAGTTTCCCGAGTGGGTCAGGCTGGCGGCCCTGGAAGGGGCCGAGCTGCTGTGCGGACCGGTGAACTGGCCGCTGTACCCGCGACCGGAGGGCGAGCGTCCGGGTGAGATCATCCGCGTCCAGGCGAACGCCGCGGTGAACCGCATGTTCGTCGCGGTCGCCGACCGCACCGGCACCGAACGGGGCCAGGACTGGCTCGGCGGCAGCGTGATCGTCGACGCCGACGGCTATCCCGTCACCGAGCTGCGCCTGGGCGAGGAAGCCGTCGTCACCGCGACGCTCGACCTCACCGAGGCGAGGGACAAGTCCATCAGCGACCGCAACGACGTGCACGCGGACCGCCGGCCCGAGCTGTACGCGCACCGGGAAACAGGGTGACCATGACGCGGACGACGGTCGCGGTCGTGCAGCAGCCGCCTGCCCTGCTCGACCTGGAGGAATCGGTGCGCCGCGCCGCCGGCCACATCACGGAGGCGGCACGGGAGGGCGCGGCCCTCGTCGTGTTCCCCGAGACCTGGCTCACCGGCTACCCGGCCTGGGTGTTCGGCCTCGCCGGCTGGCGGGACCGCACGGCACAGCGCTGGCACGCGCGGTTGCTGGAGCAGAGCCCCGTCCTCGACCACGAGGGCGGGGACGACGACCTCGGCCCCGTCCGTGCGGCGGCCCGTGAGAGCGGTGTGACGGTGGTCCTGGGCCTCAACGAGCGCGCGGGCAAGGCATCCGGCTCCCTTTACAACTCGCTCCTCACCATCGGCCCGGACGGCGGCACACTCAATCTGCACCGCAAACTGACGCCGACCCACACCGAACGCATCGTCTGGGCGGCCGGTGACGGTGCCGGGCTGCGGGTCGTGGACACCCCGGCCGGCCGCGTCGGCTCGCTGGTCTGCTGGGAGCACTTCAACCCACTCGCCCGCCACGCCCTGCACGCCCAGCACGAGGAGATCCACGTCGCCGTCTGGCCGGACATGCCGCAGAGCCACCTGATCGCGGCGCGTTCGTACGCCCTGGAGGGGCGCTGCTTCGTGGTCTCGGCGGGACAGGTCCTTTCCGCGGACGATGTCCCCGCCGACCTCCGCGACGCCTACCGGGCGGGAACAGGACCCGACGCACCGGACGGTGGGCTGCTGCTCAACGGCGGTTCGAGCATCGTGGGACCGGACGGGTCATGGATCGTGGAGCCCGTCTTCGACGAGGCCCGCATCATCATGGCGACGCTGGACACCGGACGGCGCTATGAGGAGTCGCTCGACCTCGACGTCGCGGGCCACTACGCCCGGCCCGACGTCTTCCGACTCACCGTCGATCGGGGCCGGCGGGGGAACGGGGTCGGTTTCACCGAATGACATCTCCGCCCCGGTGCCCGGTCCACTCGGTGAACCGGCGGTGAGCTGTCGTTCCCGACTGCATGGACGAGGCGGACGGCAACTGCTGCCACGCGCAGCCCGATGTCGCGACGAACGCGATCGCCGCCGGCATCTCCCGGTCACCGTGCCGACACCGGCCGCCACCCTCAGACCGCGACGGCGCCTCCGGCACCACCTGCTGGAACAGCACCCACAGCTCTTCCGGCACCAGCCGCCCAACGACGCCCGCACCGGCAGGCTGTCGAACACTTCCCATGAGGTGACCTGTGAGCAGGCCAGGAGCGTGCCGGGGCGACCGGGAGAACCGCGTGCCAAAGCCACCGGGGTATCAGCGCGGACAGCGCCGCGAACCGGAACCGGTCCGCGGGCTCGGAGTGGGCCGGGCGCTTCGACTGCGCGCCAGTGCGGCACCGCGTTCCCGTGCCGCGGCACGAGCGGCTCGGCGTCCCCGGCGGTGTCGCGGCGCAGCAGCACCGCCGGGACGGACAGCAGCTTCCGGGTCATCTTGTACACCAGCGAAACGATCACGCAGAGGCGGTGCGAGCCGACGCCGCATCGCTGCGCTCGCCCGCAGCGATGACTCTCCGGGGCCCCGGGTTCCGAGGGAGCGGGTGCTCATCGTCATGCGTTCCATCGGCGCATGACAACCGACAGGTTTCAATGACGGTCATCCGTTGATCGATCAACGACCGTCCATCGCGGGACATCCCCTCCAACACCATTATGGTCCATACCTCTTGACGAATGGTCTGGACCAGAGCACGGTCGTCACCGACGACGGCTGTCATGCCTTCGACACCCAGTCGGCGGCCCTGCACCGCCGGTTCCGCATGTCCCCAGTTCCTCACCGCACCCCCACCGGGAGGCCGTGCATGGTCCGCAGCACCGTCCGCTCGCTCGCCGCCGCGCTCACCGCGGCCGTCCTCGCCCCGCTCGCGCTCGTCACCGCCCCGGCCGCGTCGGCCGCCCCTGCCGCCGACACCTGCGCCCTGAAACCCAAACCGGCCGGGAAGGTCCTCCAGGGCTACTGGGAGAACTGGGACGGCTCCTCCAACGGGGTCCACCCGCCCTTCGGCTGGACCCCGATCACCGACTCCCGCATCGGCCAGCACGGCTACAACGTGATCAACGCGGCCTTCCCGGTCATCCGCTCCGACGGCACGGCGCTGTGGGAGAACGGCATGGACACGGGCGTGAAGGTGGCCACCCCGGCGGAGATGTGCGCGGCGAAGGCGGCCGGGCGGACGATCCTGCTCTCCATCGGCGGGGCGACGGCCGGCATCGATCTCAACTCCACCGCCGTCGCCGACCGGTTCATCGAGACGATCGTCCCGATCCTGAAGACGTACAACTTCGACGGCATCGACATCGACATCGAGACCGGGCTGATCGGCACCGGGAACATCAACCAGCTCTCCCCGTCGCAAACCAACCTGATCCGCATCATCGACGGCGTCCTGAAGCGCATGCCCGACGGCTTCGGCCTCACCATGGCCCCGGAGACCGCCTACGTCACCGGCGGCAGCGTGGTCTACGGGTCGATCTGGGGCGCGTACCTGCCGATCATCAAGAAGTACGCGGACAACGGCCGCCTGTGGTGGCTGAACATGCAGTACTACAACGGCAGCATGTACGGCTGCTCCGGCGACTCCTACCCGGCCGGCACGGTGCAGGGCTTCACCGCGCAGACCGACTGCCTGAACAAGGGCCTGGTCATCCAGGGGACGACGATCCGGGTGCCCTACGACAAGCAGGTCCCGGGCCTGCCCGCCCAGCCGGGCGCCGGCGGCGGCCACATGGCCCCGTCCCAGGTCGCCCAGGCGTGGAACCACTACGGCACGAGCCTCAAGGGCCTCATGACGTGGTCCATCAACTGGGACGGCTCGAAGAACTGGACCTTCGGCGACAACGTCAAGGCCCTCCAGGGCCGTTGATCCGGGGCACTCCGGAACAGCCCGCGGCACGGCCCCCGAAAACGCAGGACACCGGACGAGCCGAGACGGCTCGTCCGGTGTCCGCGAGCCGGGGAGGTGCGTGCCCAGTCTTCTGCGTCGGGAATTCCGTTCGGACAACTGGCGGGCGCTGAAGGATCTCGTCCGTGGTCTTCGTCGCCGGAGCGATGCCCCGGGACGAGGGCGTGGGGCGGCCGGGACCACGTACCCGCACCACGGGCTCCAGCGGATCGGCGAGGACGACCCGCGCCACGGCGATCGTTCTATTCCCGGTTCGCAGCGAGCACGCCCACACCCAAGGGGGTGAGGGTGTGGATCACCGTGTTCCCTCGCCGGGTGGATGCGATCAGGCCGGCTTCGCGGAGCGCAGTGGCGTGTTGGCTGGCCGTGGGTGACGCCAGACCGATGCGTCGGGCCAGTTCTCCGGTCGTGCAGCCGTCTTCGACAGCGCGTAGAGCCATGGCGCGGCTTTCCCCGAGCAAGCGTCGCAGCGCCTGGCCTCCGCGGAGGCCGGCGTGGTCGCCCGTCCACCACTGCGGGCCTCGAGCTACCGGGTAGACCAGGATCGGAGTGAGATCCGGGTCGATGAGCGTGACCGGGGTGCGCCAGCAGAACACCGAGGGGATGAGGAGGAGGCCGCGGCCCTTGAGGTGGAGGTCCCGGTCGACGGGGTAGTCGGCCTCCAGCACCGGCCGACTCCACCGTAATGTCGGCCGGAAGCTTTCGAGCATTGCCTCGACTCCGCCGTGCAGGACGGCTCGTGCGCGCACCCCTCTGTCGGCGTCGATGAGCGCCTGGATGTGCTGCCAGCGCGTTGCGACGGCACAGGTGTAATACGCGTGAAGTGACTGCCCGAGCATCCGTAACGCCGCCGGTTCTCCGTCGATCAGCGGCCGGGTCCACATCGGCAACCTGGGCAGAACTGCTAGCTCCTGGCGTATTCGCGGTACGGGGGTGGACAGGACGGCCTCGACTCCCGCTGCCAGACCGTGTGCTGCCTGAGGAGGGGTGAGGAAGTCGGGGAAGTCGCCGCAGGGCGGAGCGAGGCAGCGGATGAGCCGGATCTGCTCCGGAGGGAGATGACGGAGTTTGGAGCGGGTTCGCACGCGCCAGGCGTCGAAGACGGCCTGCCCGTCGCGGTTGCCCAAGAGGTTGACGCTGAGTATTACCTCCCACAAGGGGTCCGGTCCTGGTGCGAGCCGAGTACGGAGCAGATCCTCTCTGGTGAAGTGCACCTTGAGCATCACAGACCTCCCACTGCTTCGGTCGGGATTCTGCATGTCGCGCGCCACCGTGATCAGTGCTTTTTTGGCCCACATGAAACAACCTGGCCTCGGTCCCGGGCCCTCTCGCATCCTGAAGCCCCACGAGTACGAGGGGGCAAAGGACATGAGCACTTTCAGGAGGCTGGCCGCCGCTGCGGTGACCGCGGCGGCGATCGGTGGCGCACTCGCCGTTTCGGCTCCTACTGCCGCTGCGGCTCCAGCGCCGGGCCCGACGGCTGAGGCGCCCACTTGCGTCTCGCGCTACTGGGATGACGACCCATCCGGTTTTGGCGTGAACATCAAGAACAACTGCACCTACACCGTGCGTGTGAGGGTCATCGTGGACTGGGGCACCGACAGCCCGTGCTGGTCTCTGGCCCCCGGGCAAGGGAAGTTCTGGTTCAAGGAGACGATCACGGGACAGTACAGCCACCTGGCCACGTGCTGACACCCGGGGCGTGCACGAAGACGGACTCGGTCACGAGGCCGCACCGACCGCGGGCCACCAGAGGGACCCGTGGGGGGACCCGGCTCGCCACCACGTATCAGAAGGGGAGACATGAAGATCGGTAGATCGATCCTCGTCAGGCTGGCCTCGGTGCTCACGGGCGCCATCATGTTCGCTCTCATCACCACCCTCCCGGCTCAGGCGGCGAGTTACTACCGGGTGTACATAGGAAGCAACTACGCCGGTGTCGGGGCCGACCGCGAATGGGTCGAGGTCTGCGACATGGAACGAGACGGGAACGGGGTCTACGCCCTGTTCTACGTCAAGCACGGGGGCTACGCGGGCAAAGTAGGTGATGGGAACGGATCGTCCGCCGGCTGCGGGAACGCCAGGTTCTCCGGCACCATCATCGGGGTGGAGCTCTGTGAGGACCAGCTGACGGGTCCTCTGTGCGACTACTGGCCCGTCCCCTCCTAAGAACACTCGAGCCGGGCGACACCAAGGCCCCGGGGCGCACTCGTCCTGGTCGTACGGCCGGAGGCGACGCCGCTGGCGAAGGTGTAACTGCACCATCCTCCGGTTGAGCGCCGCAGTCATGCCCTCCGGCGATTCCCTCGCCGGGGGGCATGTCATGCGTCCCGTCCTGGCCGAAGGCTTCGGCCGGTTCGCAACTGGCGCTCTGACCGGAAAGGCTTGCCGGAAGCTCGCGGCACGCAAGGATTCAGGCTCTGGGTGAGCGATTGATTCTCTTGTGCGGGGATTCACGGCGGATTAATGCTCCAGCCGTAGATCGTTCTGTGCCCTGGTCTCGGGGCTGTCCGTCACTGGCGGAAACCCAGGTGGCCTCAGCACACGATCTGGGTAGAGTCGGGCAATGCCCGAGCTGAAGCGGCTGCATGCCGGCCACGCCCCGGCGGTCTTGGCCTTCGAGCTGGCGAACCGCACCTACTTCGCTGCCTCGATCTCCGACCGCGGCGACGACTTCTTCGACCGGTTCACCGACCGGTACAACGCCTCGCTGGCCGAGCAGGAGGCCGGCATCTGCGCCTTCTACGTGCTCGTCGCCGAGGACGGCTCGGTACTCGGCAGGTTCAACCTGTACGACTTGGAGGACGGCACTGCCAGACTCGGCTACCGGGTCGCGGAGCGGGTCGCCGGCCGCGGCGTGGCGACCACGACCGTCGAGGAGCTTTGCCGGCTGGCGGCGGCGCGGCACGGGCTGCGCACACTACGAGCGGCCACCTCCCACGACAATGTTGCGTCCCAGAAGGTGTTGACCAGGGCCGGGTTCGTCCCGGCTGGCCCTGCCACCCCGGCCGATCTCGGCGGCCAGTCAGGCACCTGGTACCAGCGCGACCTGCAGTCGTAGACCATGATCTTGCTGGTGGACCGACTGCAGGAAGGCTGTGGCCACCGCTGATCATCGGTGTGTGAAGACAAACGATCATACGGTGGCCGCGGGGCACAGCGTAGACCCTGCCCGCTGGCAGGATGGGTTCGAGGCCCTGATGTCTCGGATAGCGGTCCGGTTCGCGCGGGTCGAACCCCGGCGTCGGGTACGGGAACCGGTGCTGGGAGTGCTGTCGGACCTGCCGCGCAAGAACTGCTGGAGCATCGCCGAGTGGACCGGACAGGCCAGTCCGGACGGCATACAGCACCTGCTCGGCCGGGCCAAGTGAGATGCCGACATCGTGCGCGATGACGTGCGCGAGTACGCGCTGGAACATCTGCACGGCGAAGATGTGGTGCTGGTGGTCGACGAGACCGGAGACGTGAAGAAGGGCATGCACACCGTGGGTGTCCAGCGCCAGTACACCGGCACCGCCGGGGGGATCGAAAACGCCCAGGTCGCCGCCTACCTCGCCTACGCAGGCCGCCGTGGACACGCGGCGGTGGACCGTGAGCCGTACATCCCGCGCTCGTGGACGTGCGACCCGGACCGCTGCCGGGCAGCGGTCCGGG
>NZ_MSGP01000809.1 GCF_002078235.1 Streptomyces viridosporus | reverse complement strand
CGCCACGCGCGCGTGGCGGAGCGGTACGAGGAGCAGCTCCGCAGCGCCCGGGAGTGGCGCGACCAGGTCAACAGCTACTTCCTGCGCAAGTCCGGGGTGCCGGACGCGCGGGGGCGGACCATCCACTGACCTCCGCCCGGGGCGTCCCTACTCCAGGCGCAGGACCGCCACGCCGAGCGGGTCGAGACCGAGGGGCTCGCCCCGCTCGGTGCGCCGGCCGGTGAGCAGGTCGGTGACGGTGTCGCGGGCGGTGGGGCGGGCCGGTTCGGTGGAGTGGTTGAGCAGGAACAGCAGGCGGGTGCCGTCGGGGGCGACCCGGGCGGCCGTCTCCAGGCCGGGGTGTTCGGCGTACGGGCCGAGGAGGCCGTGGCGGGCCAGGACGCGGCGCACGACGTGGTCGACGCCCGGCGGGTCGAGGGCGGTGGCGACGTACCAGGCCTCGCCCGCGCCGAAGCGGTGCCGGGTGACGGCGGGGGTGCCGGCGTAGAAGTCGGCGCCGTACGTGCCGGCCGGCTCGGCGCCGGCGAGGCGCACGATCTCGAAGACCAGGCGGGCCCCGGCGGTGAGGCCGTCGAGGCGGACGGGGTGGACGACGTCGGCCGGACGGGCGTCCCACTCGTCGACGCGGACGCCCATCAGGGGGGCGAGCGGCCCGGGGACGTCGGTGGGGAAGGCGCGGTCGTGCTCGTCGGCGCGGCCGGAGAGGAAGGTGGCGAGGACGGTGCCGCCGCGTGCGGCGACGGCTTCCAGGCGGGGGGCGAGGTCGCCCTTGACCAGGTGCAGGACGGGGGCGAGGACCACGTCGTAGGCGCTCAGGTCGGCGGTGACCGGGACGACGTCCACGTCGGCGCCGGCCTCGCGGGCGGCCCGGTAGTAGGTGTGGACGGTGTCCTGGTAGCGGACGAGGCGGGAGGGGCCGTCGGAGATCTCCAGCGCCCACCAGCTGTCCCAGTCGAAGAGGAGGGCGGTGCGGGCGGGGGTGCGGGCG
>NZ_MSGP01000808.1 GCF_002078235.1 Streptomyces viridosporus | reverse complement strand
GCCCTCCGGCCGGGGCGGAGTCGTGTGCGTGACGGGCCGCCGGCCCCGATCCGGCCGGTGGCCGACCGCGTTCGTGAACACCGTATGAAGAGACTGCCCACCTACTGAGACCTCATCTCATTTTCGGCTCGTCTCGGCCTACCATCGAGGCGGTGACCAGCCGGCGCCCCGGCCCCGCACGGGTCACCACCCCGGCGTGTCGCACCGGGAGCCGGCACCCGCGTCGGCGCGTCGTCCCGCCCCGACGCCCTGCCGGAACCACCCGGCGCGACCCCGCCCCACCGGGGCGTCCGCGGGCCCGCACGGCCGCGCGCCGCCACTTCGTACGAGGAGCACCATGAGCCAGTCCACCGAATCCGCCGCCGGTCACACGCCCGACGAGACGTCCACCGGCCCCGGGGCGTCAGCCTGGTCGTTCGAGACGAAGCAGGTCCACGCCGGTGCCGAACCCGATCCCACGACCGGGGCCCGGGCCACGCCGATCTACCAGACGACCTCCTTCGTGTTCCGGGACACCCAGCACGCCGCCGACGTCTTCTCGCTGGCGGAGCCGGGGAACATCTACACCCGCATCCACAACCCCACCCAGGACGTCCTCGAGCAGCGCGTCGCCGCCCTGGAGGGCGGCGTGGCGGCGGTGGCCCTGTCCTCGGGGCAGGCCGCACAGACGCTGGCACTCCTGACGCTCGCCGGGGCCGGCGACCACATCGTCTCGGCCACCTCGCTGTACGGCGGGACGTACAACCTGTTCCGGCACACCCTGCCGAAGTTCGGCATCGAGGTGTCCTTCGTCGACGATCCCGACGACGCCGAGGCCTGGCGCGCGGCCATCCGCCCCAACACCAAGGCGCTCTACGCCGAAACGCTGGGCAACCCGCGGAACAACGTGCTCGACGTGCGGGCGGTCGCGGACGTGGCCCACGGCGCGGGCGTGCCGCTGGTCGTGGACAACACGATCGCCACGCCCTACCTGCTGCGTCCGCTCGAGCACGGCGCGGACATCGTGGTGCACTCGGCGACCAAGTTCCTCGGCGGGCACGGCACCACGATCGGCGGCGTGGTGGTGGACGGCGGAACCTTCGACTTCGGCGCGCACGCCGAGCGGTTCCCGGACTTCACCGAGCCCGACGCCAGCTACCACGGCCTGCGGTACTGGCCGGCGCTCGGCCCCGGCGCGTTCGCGATCAAGCTGCGGGTCCAGTTGCTGCGCGACCTCGGTCCGGCCATCGCCCCGCACTCCGCGTTCCTGCTGCTGCAGGGCGTGGAGACGCTGAGCCTGCGCATGGAGCGGCAGACGGCCAACGCGCTGGCGCTGGCGGAGTGGCTGGAGCAGCGCGACGAGGTCGCGGTGGTGCACTACCCGAGCCTGCCGTCCAACCGCTGGTACGAAGCGGCGCAGAAGTACCTCCCCCGCGGTGCCGGCGCGGTGTTCTCCTTCGAGCTGAAGGGCGGTGTCGAGGCGGGCAAGCGGTTCGTGGACGGGGTGGAGCTGTTCAGCCACCTCGCCAACATCGGCGATGTGCGCAGTCTGATCATCCACCCGGCGTCCACCACCCACAGCCAGCTGAACGAGGAGCAGCTCGCGGCGACCGGAACCGCGCCGGGCCTGGTGCGGCTGTCGGTCGGCATCGAGAACCTCACCGACCTCAGGGCCGACCTGGAGGCCGGGTTCCGCGCGGCCAAGGAGGCCTCCTGAGCACCGTCCTCCCCTCCGGGACCCAGGTCCCCCTCCCGCCGTCCACCGGGGCCTGGCAGGAGGGGGACCCGCCCGGCCGGCGCCGGTGGCACCCGCTCGGCCCGCCCCTGCCCCTGGAGGCGGGCGGTGAACTCCCCGGGGCCAGGCTGGCGTTCGAGACGTGGGGACGGCCGGCTCCCGACGGGTCCAACGCCGTGCTGGTGCTGCACGCGCTCACCGGCGACAGCCACGCGGCCGGACCGGCCGGGCCCGGTCATCCCACGCCGGGCTGGTGGGACGACCTGATCGGGCCCGGTCGGGCGCTGGA
>NZ_MSGP01000807.1 GCF_002078235.1 Streptomyces viridosporus | reverse complement strand
CCGCACCCGCGACCTGCTCACCGCCGAGCGCAGCGCCCTCAACCTCCTGTGCCGCCTGTCGGGCATCGCGACGGCCACGCGCGCGTGGGCGGACGCCCTCGACGGCACCGGGGCCAAGGTCCGCGACACCCGCAAGACCACTCCCGGCCTGCGCGGCCTCGAGAAGTTCGCGGTGCGCTGCGGCGGCGGCGTCAACCACCGCATGTCCCTCTCGGACGCGGCCCTGGTCAAGGACAACCACGTGGTGGCCGCCGGCGGCGTCGCCCAGGCCTTCCGCGCGGTCCGCGAACGCTTCCCCGACGTCCCGATCGAGGTCGAGGTGGACACCCTCCACCAGCTCCGCGAGGTCGTGGACGCCGGCGCCGACCTGATCCTGCTGGACAACTTCACGCCCGGCGAGTGCGAGGAGGCCGTGGCGATCGTCGGGGGCCGCGCCGCCCTGGAGGCCTCCGGCCGCCTCACCCTGGAGAACGCCGGGGCGTACGCCGGCACGGGCGTCGACTACCTCGCCGTGGGAGCCCTCACCCATTCCTCGCCGATCCTCGACATCGGCCTCGACCTGCGC
This sequence comes from Streptomyces viridosporus, assembly GCF_002078235.1. Lineage (GTDB taxonomy): Bacteria > Actinomycetota > Actinomycetes > Streptomycetales > Streptomycetaceae > Streptomyces > Streptomyces viridosporus. Next base: position 1,077 of record NZ_MSGP01000807.1, on the reverse strand, counting down.
GCGGTGGAGTAGAGCCATGCTGCTGACGATCGACGTGGGCAACACCCAGACCGTCCTGGGCCTCTTCGACGGCGACGACATCGTCGAGCACTGGCGCATCTCCACGGACCCGCGCCGCACCGCCGACGAGCTCGCGGTCCTCTTCCAGGGCCTGATGGGCACGCACCCGCTGCTCGGCGAGGAGCTGGGCGACGGCATCGACGGCATCGCCATCTGCGCCACCGTCCCCTCCGTCCTGCACGAGCTCCGCGAGGTGACCCGCCGCTACTACGGCGACGTCCCCGCGATCCTGGTCGAACCGGGCGTCAAGACCGGGGTGCCCATCCTCACCGACAACCCCAAGGAGGTCGGCGCCGACCGCATCATCAACGCGGTCGCCGCGGTCGACCTCTACGGCGGCCCGGCGATCGTCGTCGACTTCGGCACGGCGACGACGTTCGACGCGGTCAGCGCCCGCGGGGAGTACATCGGCGGCGTCATCGCCCCCGGCATCGAGATCTCCGTGGAGGCGCTCGGTGTCCGCGGCGCCCAGCTGCGCAAGATCGAGGTGGCGCGGCCCCGCAGTGTGATCGGCAAGAACACGGTCGAGGCGATGCAGTCCGGCATCGTCTACGGCTTCGCCGGCCAGGTCGACGGCGTCGTCCACCGCATGGCCCGGGAACTCGCCGCCGACCCCGACGACGTGACGGTGATCGCCACGGGCGGTCTGGCCCCGATGGTCCTGGGCGAGTCCTCGGTCATCGACGAGCACGAGCCCTGGCTCACCCTGATCGGCCTGCGCCTGGTGTACGAGCGGAACGTGTCGCGGATGTAGCGGGTGCCCGGCGCGTGCCCGCAGCCGTGTGCGGCGGCGAGCCGGGGACGACGGCGGGCGCCCGCCCACCCGGGTGGTGCCTTCACGCCACACCCATCCCTTATGCACTGCTTGTCTGATTAGCGCGTATCGTCGCCGCATGCCCACGCCCTACGGATCCCGCGGCGGTGGCGGGGTGGAGGGCGAGGGCGAGGGCGCGGCGGAGCACGCGCAGCTCCTCCACGCCGAACGCCATGCCGCCGCGGGATCCGTAGGGCGTGGGC
>NZ_MSGP01000806.1 GCF_002078235.1 Streptomyces viridosporus | reverse complement strand
AGGCCGCGTCCCGCGAGGCCTGCCCGAGCCCGGCCGTGACCAGCACCGGCACCTCGGCGGCCACCGCCGCCTGCCGCAGCGACTGCAGGGCCGTGCGGGTGATCGGACCGGTCAGCGGGTCCACGAACAGCGCGGCGGGGAACGCCGCGATCTGCGCGTCGACCTCCTCGCGCGAGTGCACGATCACCGGCCGGTAGCCGCGGTCGCTCAGCGCCTGCTGCGTGGAGACGTCCGGCGCGGGCCACACGAGCAGTCGGCGCGGGTTGTCCAGCGGTTCCGGCGGCAGCTCGTCGTCCATCGGCTGCGGACGCGGCGTGTCCGCCACCTCGACGGCACCGCCCGGACCGTCCAGCGGCTCGGGCCCCTCGGCGGCGTCCGCGTCCGGCGCGCCTATGGCGTAGGAACGCCCGGTGCCCTCGGTGGCCGGCGCGAGCCGGGACTGCCCGCCGAGCGAGTGCTGGGGCTGGGCCGGCGCGGGAGCCGGCGACGGCGTCCGGGCGGGAGCGGGCTCGGCCGACGGGTGCGGACGCGCGCTCTGCTCGGCGCCCGCGACCGGGTCGGGACGCGTGCCGAGCTTGCGGCGGCGGCCCGAACCGCCCGGCTGCTGCGGGGGCGGCGTGGCCGACGGCAGCGGCTGCTGGACCTGAGCGGCCTGCCGGGTGAACGGCACGCCCTGCCCCA
>NZ_MSGP01000805.1:249-637 GCF_002078235.1 Streptomyces viridosporus | reverse complement strand
GACGCGGAGCGCTGGTTCCAGCTCTACTGGCCGAAGGACCCGGAGGTGGCCCGGAGCTTCCTGGACCGGGCGAAGGCCGCCGGGTTCACGGTGCTCGTCGTCACCCTGGACACTCCTCTGCTGTCCTGGCGGCCGCGCGATCTGGACCAGGCGTACCTGCCGTTCCTGCACGGGGTGGGCACCGCCAACTACTTCTCGGACCCGGCCTTCCGGGCGGGGCTGGCCAAGCCGGTGCACGAGGATCCGAACGCGGCGGTGATGCACTTCGTCGACATGTTCGCCGACCCCGCCAAGACCTGGCCGGATCTGGCGTTCCTGCGGGAGAACTGGGACGGTCCGATCGTCCTCAAGGGCGTGCTGCACCCGGACGACGCCCGCCTCGCCGCCG
>NZ_MSGP01000805.1:0-198 GCF_002078235.1 Streptomyces viridosporus | reverse complement strand
GGGCGGTGCTGCTGGGCCGGCCTTACGTGTACGGGCTGGGGCTCGACGGGCAGGCGGGCGTGGAGCACGTGATCCGCTGTCTGCTCGCCGAGCTGGACCTCACCCTGGCCCTGTCGGGGCACGCCGCACCGGGCACGGTCGGCCCCGCCGACCTCGTGGAGGGGCCCGCCTGATCCGCTCGGTCCGGGCCGCCGGGGC
>NZ_MSGP01000804.1 GCF_002078235.1 Streptomyces viridosporus | reverse complement strand
TGGGGCCCGCGCGGGCCCCACACCACCACAGCGCGCAGCGCTCCCAACCGAGAAGGGAGCGCGCAGCCGCGCCCACCCCGTGCGCGGCTGCGCAGCAGCCCGCACGCCACCGGTCCCCGCAGCGCAGCGCAGGGGACCCCACCCCGGCGGCGCGCAGCGCCGCCGCTCCGCTGGCCCCCGGGCGCAGCCCGGAGCACCCCGCTGCGCGGGGGAAACCAGAGAGGAAGCCACCGCCCATGGCCAGGAGTTACTTCGAACAGCCGAGGCAGCAGCCGCACACGCCCTACACCGTGGCACGCGCCGCCCTTGAGTTCCTGGGAGACCAGTGGACCGTGCTGCCCGGCCCGTGGGGGACGACCGGGCACCTGCGCAGCCCGGACCGCATCCCGTTCACCGTCGGTGTGTGCGAGGCCGGACACCTCTACCTGCGCAACGACTCCGCAGGAGACAGCACCCACCTGCCGTACGAGTCCAACGGCGGCGACCCCGCGTTCATCGGCCGGGCGATCGCCGAAGCCATCGGCGGCCTGTACTGACCGGCCCGCCAAGGAGCACGCAGCACGCCAGCCACCGCCCCGTGAGGAGCCGCACCATGCCCGCACGCCCGGAACTCATACGCCCCAACGACGCCGCCATCGAGGCCGCCATGAGCCGCACCCTGACCGCGCTCGCCCTGATGATCCTGGCACTCGGGGACGGGGAACACACGATCAATCTCGTGGCCGAGCGCACCGACGACACGTTCGTCCGGGGACAGGCCGACCTCTCCACCGGCACCGATCCGGTGCGCCTGACCGTGCTGGACGAGACGGACTACGCCGTGCTGCGCACGCTGCTGGTGTTCGCGCTGGAGGGCAGCACGGTGCGCAGTGCCGTCCTGGTCGCCACCACGGCCGCCGAGCCCCGCCCCCGTGCGTGCGGCTGGACCGTACGCGGCGGATGGCTGCACCCCATGGACCCCGCCGAGCTCCAGCAGGCCGTCACCCCCTGCCCCGGTGTCCCCGCCGTGCGGCGCGAGGTCTACCGCGCCCCGGCCCTGCCCCAGATCACCGACAGCGACGAGGAGACCCGCCATGGCTGACACGCCCGCCGTCACCGCGCACGGCTACTGCACCAACACCACCCCGGTCCCGGGCACCATCCGCACCGTCAACGCCAAGAACACCGGCCCGAAGTTCTTCCACCTCCACGGCCGCCGCTACGGCGAATGCCCGTGCGGCAAGGAAGTGTCCCTGACCGAGCGGAACAACCTGCGTCGTCACAAGCCGCCGCAGGAGTAGCCCACAGCCGCCGCCCCCTCCCCGGGGGCGGCCCACCCGGCCAGGTGATCAATGGCTGAGCGCCTGCCGCCCGTCGCCGCCCTTTCCCTCCCCCCTCCCCATCTCCCCCCTCCGCGAAAGCCCTCGCCCGCCCCCAACGCCACCATCTGAACCGAACTCCCTCTGCGCCCCATTCC
>NZ_MSGP01000803.1 GCF_002078235.1 Streptomyces viridosporus | reverse complement strand
GGGGCACGGGGCGCTCGGCGGGGGCGTCCTTCCGCACGGTCAGCTCGGTCCCGTGGTGACGGACGGTCAGCGGCGGGCCGGAGCGCAGCGTGTACCTGGCCCGGTCCGGGGTGATCTCCACGTGCAGGCACCGGCCGAGGAACCGCAGGGTGAAGGCCAGGCGGCGCAGCTTCGGCGGCAGCCGCGGGGCGAACCGGAGGGCGCTGTCGTCCCCGCGCATGCCGCCGAACCCGGCGACCAGCGCCGTCCAGGTGCCGGCCAGGGAGGCGATGTGCAGTCCGTCGCGGGTGTTGCGCTGCAGGTCGACGAGGTCCATGAGGGCGGCCTCGGCGGTGTAGGCGTGGGCCAGTTCCAGGTGCCCGCTGCGGGCGGCGAGGACGGCCTGGCAGCAGGCCGACAGCGAGGAGTCGCGCACGGTCAGCGGCTCGTAGTAGGCGAAGTTGCGGGCGATCTGCTCCTCATCGGAGAACTCCTCGAACCAGCCCGCGCAGGTGTGCATCGCCAGGACCAGGTCCGCCTGCTTGACCACCTGTTTGCGGTAGAGGTCGAAGTAGGGGAAGTGCAGCATCAGCGGATACTGGTCGGGGCGGGTGCCGGCGAAGTCCCAGCGCTGGTAGCGGGTGAATCCGGCGTGCTGCTCGTGGACGCCGAGTTCGTCGTTGTAGGGGACGTGCACGGCCTCGGCCGCGTCCCGCCAGCCGGCGCTCTCCTCCTCGTCGACCCCGAGCTCCGCCGCCCGGTCGGGGTGGCGTTTGCAGGCGTCGGCGGCGGCCAGCAGATTGGCGCGGGCCATGAGGTTGGTGTACGTGTTGTCGTCGACGACGGCGCTGTACTCGTCCGGTCCGGTGACGCCGTCGATGTGGAAGGCGCCCCGGTCGTCGTGGTGACCGAGGGAGCGCCACAGGCGGGCGGTCTCCACCAGCAGTTCCACACCGGTGTCCTGCTCGAAGCGCTCGTCGCCGGTGGCCTGGACGTAGCGGACGACGGCGTCGGCGATGCCGGCGTTGACGTGGAAGGCGGCAGTGCCGGCCGGCCAGTACGCGGAGCCCTCCGAGCCCTCGATGGTGCGCCAGGGGAACGCCGCGCCGCGCAGACCGAGCTGGGCGGCGCGCTCGCGGGCGACGGGCAGGGTGGTCTGCCGCCAGCGCAGCGCCTCGGCGGCGGCGTCCGGCACGGTGCAGATCAGCAGGGGCAGCACGAAGACCTCGGTGTCCCAGAAGGCGTGGCCGTCGTAGCCGGAGCCGGTCAGCCCCTTGGCGGGTATCGCGCGCCCCTCGGCGCGGGCGCCCGCCTGCAGCACGTGGAAGAGGGCGAAGCGGACGGCCTGCTGGATCTCCTCGTCCCCGTCGACCTCGACGTCGGCCCCGGCCCAGAAGTCGTCCAGGTACGCCCGCTGTTCGTCGAGCAGGCCCTGCCAGCCGCTGTGCGCGGCGGCCGCCAGCGCGGCCTCCACCTGGTCGCTCATCGCGGGCCGGGAACGGACGCCGGACCAGCCGTGGGCGACGAGTTTCTCCACCCGCAGCCGCTGTCCCGGCTCCAGCACCGAGGTGACGGTCAGCCGGGACACGTCCTCGTTGCTCTCGCAGCCGGTCGTGGTCCGTTCGGGGCCGTCGACGACGTGGTCGGCGGCCACGGCGACCCTGAGGCCGCTGCGCCGGGTGCGGTGCACCAGGCGCAGCCGGCGGCCCTCGGCGAAGTCCTCCTCCGGTTCCAGCGGGGACTTCAGCACACGGGCGGCCCGCGGATCGCCGTCCGGTGCGGGCAGGCTCTCGTTGGCCACCAGCTCGGACTGCACCACCACGCGCGTCCGGCAGTCGACGGGTTCCACCTCGTAGGCGACGGCGGCGATCGCCCGCTGGGTGAGGGAGACCAGGCGGGTGGAGCGCACCCGGACCGTGGACCCGGCCGGGGAGGTCCACTCGCACACCCGCTCCAGCACGCCCCGGCGCAGGTCCAGGGTCCGCTCGTGGGCGACGAGCCGTCCGTAGCGCAGGTCGAACGGCTCGTCGTCGACCAGCAGCCGGATCACCTTGCCGTTGGTGACGTCGATGACCGTCTGGCCCGACTCGGGGTAGCCGTAGCCGGCCTCGGCGTAGGGCAGCGGGTGCAGTTCGTGCACACCGTTGAGGTAGGAGCCGGGCAGGCCGTGCGGTTCGCCCTCGTCGAGGTTGCCGCGCCAGCCGACATGGCCGTTGGACAGCGCGAAGACGGACTCGCTCTGGGCCAGGAGGTCGAGGTCGAGGTTCCGCTCGCGCACGGTCCACGGCTCGACGGCGTACGCCCGCTGCATGATCACCTCACGTTCCCGAGTTCGGCGAGGTCGGTCACGACCCGGTCGGCGCCGTGCGCGTACAGCGCGTCGGCCTGCCCCACCCGGTCCACGCCGACGACGTATCCGAAGCCTCCGGCGCGGCCCGCGTCCATGCCGGCCTGCGCGTCCTCGAACACCGCCGCCCGGGACGGTTCGACGCCGAGGTCCCGGGCGGCGGCGAGGAAGGTGTCGGGCTCCGGCTTCCCGGGCAGGCCGCGCTCGGCGGCGACCACCCCGTCGACCCGGACGTCGAAGAGGTCCTCGGCGCCGATCGAGCGCAGGACGTCGCGGCAGTTGGCGCTGGAGGAGACGATCGCGGTGCGCAGTCCGCGGGCGCGGACCGCCCCGAGGTAGCGCAGGGTGCCGTCGTAGGCCTCCACGCCGTCGGTGCGGATCCGCTCCAGGAGCAGTTCGTTCTTGCGGTTGCCGAGGCCGTGCACGGTCCGGGCGTCGGGCGGGTCGCCGGGGGTTCCCTCGGGCAGTTCGATGCCGCGGGAGGCGAGGAAGGTGCGGACGCCGTCGGCGCGCGGACGGCCGTCGACGTACGTGTCGTAGTCGGCGTCGCCGAAGGGCCGGAAGTCCGCGCCGTCCCGCTCGCGCAGGAAGGCGTCAAACATCTCCTTCCAGGCGGCCGCGTGGACGACCGCCGTCTTCGTGACGACGCCGTCGAGGTCGAAGAGGCAGGCGAGGATGTCGTCGGGCAGACCCAGATCCGTCATACAGGACACCGTTCCCCCTGTGGCGCCGAACAGTGAGTGGCGCGGGCCACACGGCGGCGGGACGGGGGCTCCCCGGACCGCATGCGGGTGACACACTCTCCCGTGTGGCGCTGACCTTCGACGACCTTCTCCACCGCGCCCGCTCCCTGGTACGGGACGGCCGGCGCGCGATCCTCGGCATCGCCGGCGGCCCGGGGGCGGGCAAGTCCACGCTCGCCGAGCGGCTGGTGCGGGAGCTGAACGGCACCGGGGAGCCGTGGGTCGCGCACGTCCCCATGGACGGCTTCCACCTCGCCGACGCCGAGCTCGACCGCCTCGGCCGCCGCGACCGCAAAGGTGCCCCGGACACCTTCGACGCGGCCGGATACGCGGCGCTGCTGCGGCGTCTGCGCGAGGAGGCGTACGACGACGTCGTGTACGCCCCCGGCTTCGAACGGGTGCTGGAGCAGCCGGTCGCGGGAGCGATCCCGGTGCCGCCGACCGCCCGGCTGGTGGTGACGGAGGGCAACTACCTGCTGCTGGACACCGGTGCCTGGGCGCGGGTGGGGCCGCAGCTGGACGAGGTGTGGTTCTGTGCCCTGGACGAGCGGGAGCGGGTACGGCGGCTGGTCGCCCGGCACGAGGAGTTCGGCAAGAGCCACGAGGAGGCGGTGGCGTGGGTCCTGCGCACGGACCAGCGCAACGCCGGGCTGGTGGCCGCGACGCGGGACCGGGCCGACCTGGTGGTGCCGCCGTCCGCGCTGCCGCGCGCGGAAGCCGGGGCGTGAGGGGCGTTCGGCGGGCGGAGGGCCGCGCCGGGACGCGTCCCGGCTGCCGGAACCGGCCGACCGGCGGCCCGCCCGGGGAGTTCGCCGCGCGGGCCCCGGCCGCGGCGCACCGGGCACGGTGACGCCCGACGGGCGGGCGTGAGGTCCGGCCCGGGGCGGAAGCGGGGCGACGCGCCCGGCGGTGACGCCCGCTCCGCGTGCGTCGGTGCGAGAGTGGAGCCCCATGAGGCGTCTTGCGGCGGCGCGGACCCGGGAGCCGCTCACCGGGCCCGGTGAGCGGGGTCCTTCGCCGGGGGTGCGGGCCGCGGCCCGCTCGCGCGGCCCGGTCCGGCGGTGGCCGGTGCCCGTCCTGGTGGTGCTGCTGCTCGGCGGGATGGCCGCCGCGATGGTGACCGCCGCCGTGCGGCAGACGCCGACGATCGACGAGCCCGTGTACGTCGGTACGGCCGCCGTGTACCTGGAGGAGCGCAGCCTGCGGTACAACCCCGAGCATCCGCCGCTCGGGAAGCTGGTGATCGCCGCCGGCGTGGCGGTCGCGGACCCGCACCTGGACGCGGGATTCGACGGCGACCAGGGCGAGCTGGGGCGGCACCTGCTGTACGGGGCGGGCAACGACCCGGGGCGGCTGATGCTCTGGGCCCGGCTCCCGGTGATCGCGCTCACGCTGCTGTTCGGACTCGTGGTGTTCGCCTTCGCCCGTGAACCGGCCGGCACCGCCGGTGGTCTGACCGCGCTCGCGCTGTACTGCTCCTCCCCCGACGTGATCGCCCACGGTTCGCTGGCGACGCTCGACGTCCCTGCCGCCGGGGCCGTGCTGACCTCGGTGTGGCTGCTGTGGCGGGCGCGGCGGCGCCCCTGGCTCCATCTGCCGCTCGCGGGCGCGGCGGCGGGGGCGGCGCTGGCCACGAGAATGAGCACCCTGCCCGCGCTGCCGGTGCTGGTGGTGACGGCCGCCGTGTCGGTGTGGTGCGCGACCGCGGGCGGGCGGTGGCGCAGAGCGGCGCGGGCGGTCGCGGGCGCCGGTGTGGTCGCGCTGCTCGCGGTGGCCGTCGTGTGGGCCGCCTGTCTGGCCGTCGATCCGCGGTTGCGCTGGGCTCCGCAGCAGCACGTGCCCGTGGTGCACGGGCTGCGGGGGCTGCTGGTGGAGCTGCTGCCGTTCCCCGAGCCGTACCGGGACGGCATGCGCGTCCAGTTCGGTCTCGAGAACCGCCCCTGGGAGGGCTTCCTGTTCGGCCGGCACTACACCGGCTCGCTCTGGTACTACCTGCCGGCCGCACTGCTGGTGAAGACCCCGCTCGGCACGCTGGTCCTGTGGGTCGCCGGTGTCGTCGCGGTGGTGGCGGTGCGGCGGCTGCGGCCCGCGGCGCCGTACGTGCTCGCGGCTCCCGCGGTGCTCCTGGCCGCGGCCGTGCACGGGGCGCGGGACTTCGGCACGCGGTACGCGGTCTTCCTGCCGATGTTCCTGGCGGTGGCGGCGGGTTGCGTGCTCGTGGTGCGCCGGCGGTGGGTGCCCGCGGCGACGGCGGTGCTGGTGCTGTCCGTCGTGGTGAGTTCGCTGCGGGCCTTCCCCTTCTACCTGCCGTACTCCAACGAGGCGTTCGGCGGTCCGGCGAAGACCCGGCTGAGACTGCACGACGCCAACGTGGACTGGGGCCAGGACCTCGGCCGGCTCGCCGACCGGCTGCGCGAGCGGTACCGGGGGGAGCGGATCTGGCTGGTGTACAAGGGCGGCGGGGTCCCCTCCCACTA
>NZ_MSGP01000802.1 GCF_002078235.1 Streptomyces viridosporus | reverse complement strand
CATCGGCGAGGAGACCGCCCGTCTCTTCGCGGCCGACGCCTACCGCGACTACCTCGAACTGCACGGCCTGTCCGTCCAGCTCGCCGAGGCCCTCGCCGAGTACTGGCACGCCCGCGTCCGCGCCGAACTCGGCATAGCGGGCCACGACCCGGCCGGTCTGGACGGGATGCTGCGCACCGAGTACCAGGGCTGCCGCTACTCGCTCGGCTATCCGGCCTGCCCGGACCTGGAGGACCGCGCCAAGATCGCCGACCTGCTCGAGCCCGAGCGCATCGGCGTGGAGCTGTCCGAGGAGTTCCAGCTCCACCCCGAGCAGTCCACCGACGCCATCGTCGTCCACCACCCGGAGGCGTCGTACTTCAACGCCGGAGGACGGGGATGACCACCTTCTCGTTCGAGTTCTTCCCGCCGCGGACCGCCGCGGGGGAGCGGGTCCTGTGGGAAGCGGTGCGCCGGGTGGAGGCGTTGCGGCCGGACTTCGTCTCCGTCACCTACGGGGCCGGGGGCTCGTCGCGTGACCGCACCGTCGCCGTCACCCGGCGCATCGCCGCCGAGACGACCCTGCGCCCGGTCGCCCACCTCACCGCCGTCGGCCACTCGGTCGCCGAGCTGCGTCACATCATCGGCACCTACGCGGATGCCGGCATCCGTGACGTCCTCGTCCTGCGGGGCGACCCCCCGGGCGATCCCAAGGGACCCTGGGTGCCGCATCCCGACGGTTTCACCCACGCCTACCAGCTGGTGGAACTGGTGTGCTCGCTGGGCGACTTCAGGATCGGGGTGGCCGCCTTTCCGGAGAAGCACCCGCGCTCGCCCGACTGGGAGTCGGACATCCGGCACTTCGTGGCCAAGTGCCGGGCGGGCGCCGACTACGCGATCACGCAGATGTTCTTCGACGTGGAGGACTACCTGCGGCTGCGGGACCGGGTGACGGCGGCCGGCTGCGACGTCCCGATCATCCCGGAGATCATGCCGGCCACCGACGTGCGGCAGATCCGCCGTTTCGCCGAACTCAGCGACGCGGCCTTCCCCGAGGACCTGGCCCACCGCCTGGAGGCCGCCCGTCACGATCCGGCAGCGGGCCACCGCATCGGCGTCGACCACGCCACCCGCATGGCCGAGCGCCTGCTCGCCGAGGGCGCCCCCGGCCTGCACTACATCACCCTCAACAAGTCCACCGCGGCCCTCGACATCCATCGCAACGTGCTGTCGGCGCAGATCACAAGGAGCGTCCGTGTCCGCTGAGTTCACCGATTTCAAGGTCGCCGATCTCTCCCTGGCCGAGTTCGGCCGCAAGGAGATCACCCTCGCCGAGCACGAGATGCCCGGCCTGATGGCGCTCCGCAAGGAGTACGCCGACGCCCGGCCGCTGGCCGGCGCCCGGATCACCGGCTCGCTGCACATGACCGTGCAGACCGCCGTCCTGATCGAGACCCTGACCGCGCTGGGCGCGCGGGTGCGCTGGGCGTCCTGCAACATCTTCTCCACCCAGGACCACGCCGCGGCCGCCGTCGCGGTGGGCCCGAACGGCACCCCGGAGAACCCGCAGGGCGTCCCGGTCTTCGCCTGGAAGGGCGAGACGCTGGAGGAGTACTGGTGGTGCACCGAGCAGGCGCTGACCTGGCCGAACACCCCCACCGGCGGCCCGAACATGATCCTCGACTACGGTGGTTACGCCACCCTCCTCGTCCACAAGGGCG
>NZ_MSGP01000801.1 GCF_002078235.1 Streptomyces viridosporus | reverse complement strand
GGCGGGAGGTGTCCCACGGCGGTGGTGGCGGGCGGGGTCAGCCGAGGAGCCCGGTCACGGTCCGCAGGACGTCGTGGTCGAGCAGGGTGTGCACCGACGTGCCCCTGCAGGGGGCCGGGCGGCCCGCGTCCTGACGGGCCACGCTCAGCAGGTAGCGGCGAAGGACCCGGTGGGTGGCGAACGTCCACTCGCCGTGGGCGGCGGCGGGCCGGCCGTCGGGGGCGGACAGCCGCCCGGTGTCGGGGTCGAAGCCGAACTGGGTGAAGCCCAGCTGCAGTCCCTGACCCAGCGCCTTGGTGTAGGCCTCCTTCAGGGTCCACAGGCGCAGCAACCGGGCACCGCGCTCCGCCTGCGGCAGGCGGTCGAACCACCTGCGTTCGGCGGGGGTCAGGACGCGGCCGTGCAGCAGGTCGTAGGGCATGCGCCGGCCGACGGGTTCGGCGTCGACGCCGATGCGCCCGTCGCGGCTGACGGCCACCGCGATCAGCTCGCCGGTGTGGGTGAGGCTGATGTCGATCGGGTCCAGGCCGCGCAGGTACGGTCGCCCGCCGATCTGGTAGGCGAGGTCGAGCTCGGCCGGGTCGGTGCGCAGGGCGGCCGCGGCGGTGTACTTGACGGCGAGTCGGGACGCGGCGAACCGGTGGCGGGCCGCGGGGTCGCCGGCGCGGCGGTAGCGCGGCCAGTCCCGCCCGAGCAGGGTGCGCAGCGCGGGCCCGGCGACGGCGGGGGACCACGCGTCCCGGACCGTGTGGACGACGGTGTTCCCGTACCGGTCCATGGCCTCGCGGACGCGCCGCCACGGAGCGTCGGGCCCGTCGACGCGCAGCGGCGGGGCGATGGTGCCGTGGTGCCCGGTCACGGAGCGGTGGCTGCCGCGTCCGGGAGGCCGCCGCCGTCCCGGTGACGGTGCAGCAGTTCCTCGACGAGGCGCTCCCGGACGTCGTCCGGCGGGCCGGGGACCGGGAGACCGAGGCGTTCGCCGATCCGTGACAGGGCCAGCTCGGCCCAGGCGGGGTCGGCCGGGAACGGACCGGCGCCGTCCTGCGCCTCCCGGGCGCGCAGCACCGCGGCGGCGCACACGAGCAGGCCGTAGCGGTCGGCGAGCACGAGCGCGGCCGGTGCGGGGGCGGCGGCCGGCAGGCGACGGCACCGGGTGGCCAGGGCGCGCAGCTCGGCGACGAGGAGCTCGGCGAGGACGGCGGTCCGGCCGCCCGCGGCGCCGGGTGCGGCGAGCCGCCGGGCGCAGCCGACGAGGCAGGCGGCCATGAAGTCGCCGCCGCCGGCGACGGCGAGCGCGGTGTGGTCCAGCGGCGGCAGTCCGGCACCGGGCGCGAACAGTGCGGGCGGGGGCTCCGGTTCGGTGAACCAGGAGCGTTCCGCCAGAGCCCGCAGGTGCGCGACGAGCACGCTGCGGCAGGCGGCGGCGCCGGCGTGCCCGGACTCCGCGGCGGACAGGGCGCGCATCAGTCCGCCCGGTGCGCCGTGCCCGGGGCCGTCCGCGCCGTGGGCGTGCGCTCCGAGGACGGTGACGAGTTCCTCCAGGCCCGGGCGGAGCAGGCCCGGCACCACGTACCGGACCGCGGCGGCGAGGAGGTGGGCGGCCGAGGGCAGGAGGCTCAGCGCCCGCAGCGCGGCGGTCGTGACGGCGCGGCAGGCCAGCAGGTCCGCGAAGACACCCGCGAGCGGCCGGTGCCGGCGCGGGGCGATCCGTCCCGGGGAGCCGTCGGTGGCGGTCCGCACCGCGTGGTGCAGCGCGGTGTCACCGGCCGCGGTGAGCCCGGCGCACAGCACCGCGTGCTCCACCTGCAGGGCGCGCAGGGCGAGGACGACGCCGTCCCCCTCGCGGCCCACGAGCGCCCCGCGCGGTACGAAGCGGTCGCGGAACTCCAGTGCGTCCCCCCGCGCGCCGGGCAGCCGGCGAATCGTGCCCGCGTTCCGTCCGGCGGGATCGACGAGCAGCACGGAGTGGCCGCCCGGCCCGTCCGGGGCACCGGTGCGGGCGTGGACGAGGTGCAGGCCGGCGGGGAGCGCGCCGCCGGTGGCGGGCGCGCGGCCGTCGAGCCGGTATCCGCCCGGCACCCGGCGGGCGGTGATCTCCCCGTGCGGCGGGGCGCCCGCGCGGACGGGGCCGCGGTGGACGACCGCGATCCGCCCGCCGGTCAGCAGCAGCCTTGCGACGTCGTGCCGTTGCCACGGGTCGCCGGCCGCCCAGACGGCGCCCGCGGCCAGCAGCGAGGTCAGGTCGCGGCCGAGCGCGGCGTCGTGCCGGAAGACGGGGCGCAGGACCCGGGCGAGCAGGTCGGCCCGGACGAGCCGCCCGCCGTGCTCGGCGGGCACGAACTCGCCGGCGATCCCCTCCTCGGCGAGCAGCGCCTCGATCCCGGTGGGCGGGAGGCGCCGGGTGCCGGCGGCGCACCGGCCGGCCGGGCCGTCGGCCCAGGGGACGCCGAGCCGCCGCTCCAGCCGTCGCGTCCGGCTGTCCGGGAGCAGCCGCCCGCGCCCGGGCCGCTCTGCTGGAGCGTCGGCTCGGCGTCCCCTTGGCCGACGTCCCGGCCTGCCGGTGCACCGCCGGCGTCCGGCGCCTCCC
>NZ_MSGP01000800.1 GCF_002078235.1 Streptomyces viridosporus | reverse complement strand
GCGCGACTCCCGGACCGCCTGGACGCTCCTCTCCAGGGCCGTCACCAGGTCCAGGACCCTGCCGGTGCGCTCCGGCTCGGGCGGTTCGGGCAGGGCCTCGCCGGAGATCTTGGCGGCGACGACCTCCTCCACCGCCTCGCGGTACTCGTCGCGCAGGTCCTCCAGGCCGACCTCGCCGAGGGCGTCCATCAGGGCGCCCGCGAGGTCCAGCTCCCTGTCGTGGACGGCGACGTCCGCGCCGGGGGCGAGCCCGTCGGGGGCGCGGACCTCGTCCGGCCAGAGCAGGCCGTGCAGGGCGATCGTGTCGCCGACCACGCGGAGCATGCCCAGGCGTTCACGGCCCCGCAGCGCGTACTTCGCGACGGCCACCCTGTTGCTGCGCCTCAGTGCCTCCCGCAGGAGCGCGTACGGCCGGGCGGCCGGCGCCCTGCCCGCCGCCAGGTAGTACGCGGACCCCATCTGGAGCGGGTCGATCTGCTCCTCGGGGACGAAGGTGACGATCTCGATGGTCTTGGCGGTGGGGATCGGCAGGCGGGACAGGTCCTCGTCGGTGATCGGGATGATCGTGCCGTCCGATTCCTCGTAGCCCCTGCTGATCTCCCGAGCGGTGACCTCGCGGTCCTCCAGCTCGCAGAACTTGCGGTGGCGGATCCGGCCGCCGTCCTCCGTGTGGATCTCGCGGAAGGGGACCGCGCGGCTCTCGGTGGCGTTCACGAGCTTGATCGGGATTCTGACCAGGCCGAACGAGACCACGCCGTTCCAGATGGATCTCACGTGCAGCACCTTTCCGGTCGCCCGCCGGTCACTGCCGCCATTTTGTCCCATTTTGCTTTAATTATCACCGTGCGGCGCCCATCGCCGGGCGGGAGGGGTGACGGCTCACACCCGGGCCCAGGTGCTCCGGTCCCGGGCCATCGCGTACAGGGCCTCCACGTCGGCCGGCTTCAGCACGCCGCCGAGGCCGGCCAGACCCGCCACTTCCTCGTCCGTCAGGACGCGCACCTCGCGCGGCGGGGCGGAGACCGACACCCGCGACGCACCGACCAGGACCAGCACCGGGCGGACCTCGGCCGTCAGGGCGTAGGAGGCGCGGTCGGCGTCGGACCGCAGGCGGTGCAGGAGCGGCTGCGGCGCGTGACGGCCCAGTCCGACCAGGGGGTCGGCGACCGTCACCCGCTGCTTGCGGGCGTACAGGGCGTGGACGGCGCACAGGCCGCCGGGGCCGAGGAGCAGGTGGTGGATGCGGTCGCCGCCGGGAAGCGGGACCGAGTGCAGGACGTGCACGCCCGCGCCG
>NZ_MSGP01000080.1 GCF_002078235.1 Streptomyces viridosporus | reverse complement strand
GCGCCACACCGGTGTTGGGCCTCGCCGAGCGGCTCGGCGAGGCCCAACACCGGTGTGGCGCACAACGCGCGCGTGTGGAACTACTGGATCGGCGGCAAGGACAACTACGAGGTCGACCAGCGGGTCGGCGACCACGTCGCCTCGATCATCCCGGTCATCCGGGACATCGCCCGGGCGGACCGGGAGTTCCTGGGCCGGGCGGTGACGTACCTGGCCGGCGAGCGCGGTGTGCGGCAGTTCCTCGACATCGGCACCGGGCTGCCGACCGCCGACAACACCCACCAGATCGCCCAGCGGATCGCGCCCGACGCGCGGATCGTGTACGTCGACAACGACCCGATCGTGCTGGCGCACGCCCGCACCCTGCTGACCGGCACCCGCGACGGCGCCACCGACTACATCGACGCCGACGTGCACGACCCGGACGCCATCCTCGAGCGGGCCGCCGGGACGCTGGACCTCACCCGGCCCGTCGCGGTGATGATGCTGGGCATCCTCAACTTCGTCCTCGACACCGGCAAGGCCCGCTCCATCGTGCGCCGCGTCATGGCCGCGGTGCCCTCCGGGAGCTTCCTCGTCCTCACGCACCCCACCTTCGATCCCGAGGTCGGCGGCGAGGACCAGGTTCCCGCCATGAAGTTCTGGAACGAGAACGCCACTCCCCCGATCACGGCGCGCGGCGCCGCGGACATCGCCGCGTTCTTCGAGGGGCTGGAGCCGGTCGAACCCGGCCTGGTGTCGTGCTCGCAGTGGCACGCCACGTCCGGCTCCGCCGTCGTGGTGCCCCAGTACGGCGCGGTGGCCGTGAAACCCTGAGGGGATCCGCCGACCCGGCCGATTCCCTCGAGGAGGACGCATGACCACCCTGGCCGATCCCGTGCCCGGTGGACGTCCCGGTGAGGTCGAGGCGGCCACCGCGCTCAGCGGTGAGCTGGCCGGCCGGGGGGTGCACGGCGTCGTGCTGTCCTACGTCGACACGGCGGGCATCGGCCGGGTGAAGACGGTGCCGACGGCCCGCCTCCCGGAGGCGGTGGCCTGGGGTGTCGGCATGTCACCGGTGTTCGACACCTTCCTGGCGAACGACGCGATCGTCCGCACCGGCGTCCTCGGCTCCCCCGACGGCGACCTCCGCCTGTACCCGGACCTGGACCACCTGGTCGTGCTGGCCGGGCAGCCCGGCTGGGCGTGGGCGCCGGTCGACCGGGTCACCCAGGAGGGCGAGCCGCACCCCGGCTGCACACGCACCCTGCTGCGCCGCGTCGTCGCCGGGGCGGCCGAGGAGCACGGCCTGACGTTCCGGGCGGCCGTCGAGATCGAGTGGACGGCGGGCCGGGACGACGCCCCGGACGGCGCGTTCGTCCCGGCGGCCACCGGCCCGGCGTACGGGGCCGTCCGGCAGGTGGAGCTCGGCGACTGCGCCGCCGAGCTGCTGGCGGTGTGCGCGGCGCAGGGCGTGGACGTCGAGCAGGTCCACCCCGAGTACGCGCCGGGGCAGTTCGAGATCTCGGTGGGCGCCCTCGACCCGGTGGCGGCGGCCGACCGCAGTGTGCTGGTGCGGCAGACGATCCGCGCGGTGGCGCGGCGGCACGGACTGCGGGTGTCCTTCGCGCCGGCCGTCCTCGCCCGGGGCGTGGGCAACGGCGGCCACCTCCACCTCTCCGCCTGGCGCGACGGGGCCAACCTGCACTCCGGGGGCGAGGGCCGGTACGGCATGACGGCCGACGCCGAGTCGTTCGTCGCCGGCATTCTCGCCCGCCTGCCCGCCCTGACGGCGCTGACCGCCCCGTCCCCGGCCAGTTACCTGCGGCTCAGGCCCTCCCAGTGGGCCGGGGTCTTCACCGCCTGGGGCCGCGAGACCCGGGAGACCGCGCTGCGGGTGGTCACCGGTACGAGGGGGCGGCGCGACCGGGCGGCGAACCTGGAGGTGAAACCGGTCGACCTCGCCGCCAACCCGTACCTCGCGCTCGCCGGTGTGATCGCCGCCGGGGTCGACGGGCTGGCCGCGTCGGCCGCCCTGCCCGAGGAGACCACCGGGGACCCGGCGCGGTTCGGGGAGCGGGAGGCGGCGGCCGCGGGCGTGCGGCGGCTGCCGACCTCGCTGGAGCAGGCCGTCGGGGAGTTCCGCGCGGACGGGCTGCTGCGCGCGGTGCTGGGCCCGGTCCTGGCCGACGCGGTGATCGCCGTGCGGCAGGGGGAGGTCGCGGCCGTCGCCGGGCTGGACGACGAGCAGGTGGCGGCGGCGTACCGGTGGAAGTACTGACATGGGCGGGGACACGGAGGGGCCGGTCCGCGAGGCGCTGGACGCGCTGCCGCTCGTGGACCACCACTGCCACCGCGTCGTCACCGCCGATCTGGACCGCGCGGGGTTCGAGTCCCTGCTGACCGAGGGGGACGTGTGGCCCGGCGTCTCCCCCTTCGACAGCCCCGTCGGCGTGGCGGTGCGCCGCCACTGCGCTCCCCTGCTGGACCTGCCGCGGCACGCGCCGGCCGAGGACTACCTGGCCCGGCGGGCCGCGCTCGGCGGGCCGGAGGCGACCCGGCGTTTCCTGGCCGCCTCCGGCACCGGGGTGTTCTGCGTGGACACGGGCTACCCGCCCGGCCCGGCCGCCCTGCCGGTGGAGGACGCCGCGGTGTACGAGGTCGTACGGCTGGAGGGCGTCGCGGAGTCGGTGGCGGCCGCGGGCGTCGAGCCGGACGGCTACGCCGACGCGTTCCGCACGGCCGCGCTGGAGGCCGTGCGGCGGCCGGGGGTGGTGGCCGTGAAGTCGGTGGCGGCCTACCGCACCGGTTTCGACCTGGACCCGCACCGCCCCACCGCGGCCGAGGTCACCGGGGCCGCCGCCCGCTGGCTCGCGCACGGCGGCCGGCTGGCCGAGCCCGTGCTCGTCCGGCACCTGCTGTGGACCGCCGTGGACCTCGGGCTGCCGCTCCAGCTGCACACCGGGTTCGGCGACAGCGACCTCCGGCTGCACCGCGCGGACCCCGCGCTCCTGACGGACTGGCTGCACCTGACCGCCGGCACGGTCCCGGTCCTGCTGCTGCACTGCTGGCCCTACCAGCGCCGGGCCGCCTACCTCGCGGCCGTGTTCGAGCGGGTGCACCTCGACGTCGGGCTCACCCTGCACCACGTCGGACCCGCCCGCGCCGGCGCGGTGCTGGCCGAGGCACTGGAGATCACCCCGTTCCGCAAGCTGCTGTACAGCTCGGACGCCTGCGGCGTGGCCGAGTTCCACCACCTGGGCGCGCTGGCCTTCCGGCGGGGTCTGGCGGAGCTGTTGCAGGAACGGGTGGACGCCGATGAACTGGCCCTGCCGGACGCCCTGCGCTTCGCCGCCTGGGCGGGGCGGGACAACGCCCGCCGGGTCTACGGACTGCCCGGCGACGCTCCGGACGGCGACTGAACGGCGTGGGGCCGGTCACAGACGTCGCGGAGCGGATGCCCCCCACGAGCGGACCGCTGAAAGTATGATCAAGCAATGTCTGACATGACCGAGACCACGCCCGGTTGGCTGTCCTCCGACGAGCTGGAGATGGCACGCGCCCACATGCCGATCCTGTACGTCGAGGCCGTCCCCGTGCGCGTGGACGACAGCGGCGAAGTCACCAGCGTCGGCCTGCTGCTGCGCATAGGGCCCGACGGAACGGTCAGCCGGACCCTGGTCTCCGGCCGGGTGCTGCACCACGAACGCGTCCGCGACGCCCTGCTGCGTCATCTGGAGAAGGACCTCGGCCCGGTGGCGCTGCCCCGCGTCCCGGCGTCGCTCCAGCCGTTCACGGTCGCGGAGTACTTCCCCACCCAGGGCGTCACCCCCTTCCACGATCCCCGCCAGCACGCGGTGTCGCTGGCCTACATCGTGCCGGTGACGGGTGACTGCCGGCCCCGGCAGGACGCCCTCGACCTGGTGTGGTTCAGCCCCCAGGAGGCCGTGTCGCAGGCGGTGCAGAGCGAGATGCCGGGCGGGCACGGGGTGCTGCTGAAGCAGGCCCTGGCGCACGCGGGCTGCGCGGTCTGACCGCGGGGCCCCGCGCGGGGCCCCGGACCGCGGGGTCAGGGGCCGGCCGTGCCGTCCGGGCGGGTGAGGTTCACGCCGGTCGACGGGTCGAAGACATGGGCCTTGCCCAGGTCGACCCGGAGTTCCACGGGCGCGCCCTCGCGGGCGCGGGTGGCGGCGTCCAGCCGGGCCACGATCTGCGCGGCGGCGCCGGTGTCGCGCCGTCCGGAGTCCGTGGCGAGCTCCTCCAGTTCGGCGCTCGTCGCCGGCCCGCCCTCCGCGCCGAAGTAGACGTACGCGTCCGAGCCCAGCGACTCCAGCACGTCCACGGTGGCCGTGACGACGGGGCCGCCCGTCCCGCGCGCCAGGCTCGCGTCCTCGAAGGCCTCCGGCCGCAGCCCGAGGATGACCTCGCGGGGCGCGTCCCGCCGTTCCAGCGCCCCGCGCATGCGGTCGTCGAGCGGCAGGTCCCCCAGCGGGGTGCGCAGCAGGCCGCCGGACAGGGAGGCGTTGACGAAGTTCATCGCCGGGGAGCCGATGAAGCCCGCGACGAACAGGTTGCGCGGCATGTCGTAGAGCTCGGTGGGGGTGCCGACCTGCTGGATCACGCCCTGCCGCATCACCACGACCCGGTCGCCGAGGGTCATCGCCTCGACCTGGTCGTGGGTGACGTACACGGTGGTGGTGCCCAGGCTGCGTTGCAGCCGGGAGATCTGGGTGCGCATCTGCACCCGGAGCTTGGCGTCCAGGTTGGACAGCGGCTCGTCCATCAGGAACGCCTTGGGGTCGCGGACGATGGCCCGCCCCATGGCCACCCGCTGGCGCTGGCCGCCCGAGAGGTGGGCGGGCTTGCGGTCCAGGAAGCCGGTCAGGTCGAGCACCCGGGCGGCCTCCTCGACCTTACGGTCGACGGTGGCCTTGTCCACCTTCGCCAGCCGCAGCGGGAACCCCATGTTCTCCCGCACGCTCATGTGCGGGTACAGGGCGTAGCTCTGGAACACCATGGCGATGTCGCGCTCCTTGGGCGCGAGGTCGTTGACCACCCGGTCGTCGATGCGCAGGGTGCCCTCGGTGATGTCCTCGAGTCCGGCGATCATGTTCAGGGTGGTGGACTTGCCGCATCCGGACGGGCCGACCAGGATCACGAACTCGCCGTCGGCGATGGCGAGGTCCACGTCCTTCACGGCGACGGACCCGTCGGGAAAGCGCTTGGTGACTCCCTCGAGGACGATCTCGGCCATGGTGTGCCTCCTTGCCTTCGGGCCCGGGGGTGGTGCGGGACGGCTCGGTGCGGCCCGGTCATCCCTTGACCGCCCCGGAGGTGAGTCCGGCGACGATCCGCCGCTGGAAGAGCAGGACGAAGACGACGATCGGGACGGTGATCACCACGGCGGCGGCGGCGATCGAACCGGTGGGCTGCTGGAACTGCGAGCTGCCGGTGAAGAACGCGATGGCGGCGGGCACCGTCCGCGCGGACTCGGTGGACGTCAGCGAGATCGCGAACAGGAAGTCGTTCCAGCAGAAGATGAACACGAGGATGGCGGTGGTGAACACGCCCGGCGCGGCGAGCGGCACGATGACCATCCGGAAGGCCTGCGCGGGGGTGGCCCCGTCCACCTTGGCGGCCTTCTCCAGGTCCCAGGGGATCTCCCGGAAGAACGCCGACAGGGTGTAGATCGCCAGCGGCAGCGAGAAGGTCATGTACGGGATGATCAGCCCGAGCCAGGTGTCGAAGACGCCGATGCTCCGCTCGATGTCGAACAGCGGGGAGACCAGGGAGATCGGCGGGAACATGGCGATCAGCAGCGACATGCCGATGAGGACCTGTTTGCCGGGGAACCGCAGCCGGGCGACGGCGTAGGCGGCCATGGTGCCGAGGGCCACCGCGATCGTGGTGGCGATCAGGGCGATGCCGATCGAGTTGACCAGCGCCCGGGTGAACTCGGAGGTCTCGAAGATGCCCCGGTAGTTCTCCCAGGTCCACTTCCGGGGGATGTAGTCGCCGTCGGTGAGGGTGCCGGGGTCCTTGAACGACAGCGCGGCGATCCACCACACCGGGAACAGGGCGTACAGCACCACCACGACGTTCACGACCCCCCACCGGGTCGCGTGCGTCCTGCCCGCGGCGGACATCAGCGCCCCACCTCCGCGCCCGGCGCGGCGGCGCCGAACAGCTTGACGAAGGTGAAGGCGATGATCCCGACGCAGAGGAAGATCAGGACCGAGATCGCCGACCCGATGCCCAGGTTCAGCGCGGTGAACAGGTTGTTGTAGCCGAGGATGGACAGGGAGCCGGTGCCGTGGGCGCCCGACGTCAGGACGTAGATGTTGTCGAAGATCCGGAACGCGTCCAGCGTGCGGAAGAGCAGCGCCACCAGGATGGCCGGCTTCATCAGCGGCAGCACGACCTGGGTGAAGCGCTGCCAGGCCGTCGCCCCGTCCACCATGGCCGCCTTCAGGGTCTCCTCGGGGACCAGGGCGAGGCCGGCGAGCAGCAGCAGCGCCATGAACGGGGTGGTCTTCCACACCTCGGCGAGGACGATCAGCCACAGCGCGGGCCACTGCTCGGTGAGCGGGGCCTCTCCGCTGGGCAGCAGTTCGGCGAGGTAGCCGAGTTCGGGGGTCCAGGCGTACTGCCAGGAGAAGGCGGCGACGACGGTGACGATGCCGTAGGGGATGAGGACGGCGGTGCGGACCGTGCCGCGCCAGAAGAGCGTGCGGTGCATCACCAGGGCGAGTCCCATGCCGAGGACGAGTTCGATGGCGACGGACACGACGGTGAGGAACAGCGTGACCCAGAAGGCGTCCCACCAGTACGGGGAGGACAGCACCGCCCCGTAGTTGCTCAGGCCCACGAACTCCGCCCGCGCCGGGAAGCGCAGGTCGTAGCGCTGGAGGGAGAGGTAGACCGCGTAGCCGATGGGGTAGGCGGTCACGGCGACCATGACGAGGACGGCCGGTGCGCACAGCAGCCAGCCCAGGCGCCGCTCCTGCCGGGCGCCGGCGGAGAGGGCCGCCCGGCCCTTCGTCCTCCGTCCGGGCCCCGCTCCGCCGGGCGGCCGGGTGTCGGCCGGGCCCGCCGCCGTGCTCATCGCGGGCCGCCCGGGCAGGAGGCCGCCCGCGGGCCGGCGGGGTGCTGCGGGAGGTGGTGGTTCACGGGATCACACCTTCGGATCGCAGGGCGTCGCCGATCTGTTCCCCGATGGTGTCGACCGCCCTCTCCGGCTGGATCGCGGACGGCGGGGACAGTGTGTGGGCGATGACGATCGACACGTTCTGGTAGGCGGGGGTGAGCGGCCGCACGCTCGCCGACTCCAGAGCGGCCAGCACCTCCTGGGAGAAGGGGTACTCCTTCATGAACGCCGGCTCGTCGTACAGGGCGCGCAGGGTGGGCGGCAGTCCGCCCTCGAGCGCGGCGGTGAGCTGGTTCTCCCGGTCGCGCAGGCACAGGGCCGCCTCGAAGGCCAGGTCGGGGTGGCGGGAGTGGGCGCTGACGGCGAGGTCGATCCCGCCGATGGTGGGCCGGGCCGGGCGGTCGGCGTCGACGCGGGGGTAGGGCGCCCAGTGGAAGCTCTCGAACAGCCGCGGGTTGTTCGCCTTCATCGACGGATAGACGAACGGGTAGTTCAGCTCGAAGGCGGCCGTCCCCGACTCCATGGCGAGGCGGTTCTGGTCCTCCATCTGGTTGGGCAGGGAGGGGTCGGCGGCCGGGGAGTTCGCGAGTTCGCGCATGATCGAGGCGGCCCGCACGGCCGGCGGGCCGAGGGAGGGCCCGGTGGCGCTCGGGTTGAGGATGGAGCCGCCCGCGCTGTTGACCAGGGTGTTGAACCAGACGGTCAGGCCCTCGTACTGGGCGCCCTGGATCTCCACGTAGTGCGGTTCGCCCCGCCGGGCGAGGTCACGGGAGACGTCCAGCATCTCGGCCCAGGTCTTCGGCGGGGTGGGCACCAGGTCCTTCCGGTACCACAGCAGCTGGGTGTTGGTGTTGTACGGGACGGCGTAGAGCCTGCCCTTCCAGGTGGCGGTCTGCAGCGGGACGCGCAGGGTGCCCTCGGTGGCCCGCCGCTTCGCCTGGCCGGTCCACTCCCGGATCCAGCGGGCCTCGGCGAACTCGGCGGTCCAGGTGACGTCCAGGCCCAGGATGTCCATGGACGCGTCCTCGGCGGCGAGCCTGCGCACCAGTTGCTGGCGCTGGCCGTCCGCGCCCCGGGGGAGTTTCCGGTAGCTGATGCGGTAGCGGCCGCCGGACGCCTCGGTGCAGCGGTCGGCGGCCTTCTGCAGGGCACCGGAGTCGTCGGGGAAGTTGTACCAGTTGAGGGTGGGACGGCCGCCGCCCCCGTCCCCGCCGCATGCGGCGAGCGCGGAGGCCAGCAGGGTCAGTGCGACCAGTGCCCGCGTCCGTCGCGCCCCTTCGGGGCGTCTCCCCACGCGCTCCACACCTCGCTTCCGGGATGGCGGCACGGGTATCGGACCCCGCGACGGCACTTACCCGGCGAACGCTAAACAGCACATAGGGCGATATCAAGGACATCCATGGGCGAATCGCCCACGACGGACTCGTCCGGCGAACTCACGGCCGGTCCGCGGAAACGACGAAGAGGCCGCCTCGGGTTACCCCGACACGACCTCTGACCTGCTGTTTCACAAGTCGGGACGACAGGATTTGAACCTGCGACCCCTTGACCCCCAGTCAAGTGCGCTACCAAGCTGCGCCACGTCCCGTTCGCCCGCCTGACCTGGGGATTCCCCCGGCCGAACGCGCACGGAAACCATACCGCACTCGGGGCGGTGATCGCGCACTCCTTTACCGGGCCCCCTGCCGGACCCTCGACGGGGCGGATCACCGAGGGCTTGACCTGAAGTTTGATTGAGGTTGCACGATCGCCGCATGACGATCACCGAAGCGCACACGCGTACGTACGGGTACACGGATCTGCCTGCCCTGATGGCCCTGATGACCGGCGACGAGAAGCACGGTCCGGCCGCGACCTCCACGCTGGACGTGCTGTGGGTCCTCTACGACCGGGTGCTGCGGGTGAGCCCGGAGCGGAGGGAGGACCCGGAACGCGACCGGTTCCTGCTGTCGAAGGGGCACGGGCCGATGGCGTACTACGCCGTACTGGCCGCCAAGGGGTTCCTGCCCGTGGACTGGCTGCCGGGTTTCGGCTCCTACGACTCGCCCCTCGGCCACCACCCCGACCGCCTCCTGGTGCCGGGGGCCGAGATCGGCAGCGGGTCACTGGGGCACGGGCTGCCGATCGCCGTCGGCACGGCACTGGGACTGCGCGCGCAGGGGCTGGACGAGCCGCGGGTGTGGACGCTGATCGGGGACGCCGAGCTGGACGAGGGCAGCAACCACGAGGCGATCGCCTTCGCCGGGCCCGCCGGTCTGGCACGGCTGCACACCGTGGTCGTCGACAACTCCTCCGCCAGCCACGCCCGTCCCGGCGGGATCGCCGCCCGCTTCGAGGCGGCGGGCTGGTCCGTGCTCACGGTCGACGGCCGGGACCACGAGGCGCTGTACGCCGCGTTCACCGCACCGCACCCGGACCGGCCGCACGCGGTCGTCGCCCGGGTCGAGCCGAAGAACGCGTGATCCACTCACTCCCCCTCACTCCCCCTCATCTCCCTCGCTCCCCCTCCGTCCTCGTACGGACCTCCGGAAAGGAACGACTTCCGTGGACACCATGCGCGACCGTTTCGCCCCCGTCCTCACCCGGCTGCTCGACGAGGATCCGCGGGTCGCGGTCGTCCTCGCCGAGATCGGCGCGGACGGCTTCGCCGAGGCGCTGCGCCGCCACCCGGACCGGGTGGTCAATGTCGGTATCCGGGAGCAACTCCTGGTCGGGGCGGCCGCGGGAATGGCGCTGACCGGGCTGCGGCCCGTCGTGCACACCTTCGCGAGCTTCCTCGTCGAGCGGCCCTTCGAGCAGGTCAAACTGGACCTCGGGCACCAGGGCGCGGGCGCGGTGCTGGTGAGTGCCGCCGCCTCCTTCGACTGGCCGGCCGGCGGGTACACCCACATGGCGCCGGGTGACGTGGCCCTGCTGGACACCCTGGACGGCTGGACCGTGCACGTGCCGGGGCACCCGGACGAGGCCGAGACGCTGCTGCGGCGGGCGGTGGCGGCCGGCGACGACAAGGTGTACGTGCGGCTGTCCGTGCAGTCCAACGCGCAGGGGCTGCCCGTGGACGGCGAACACTTCCGCACCGTCCGCGAGGGACGCTCCGGTGTCGTGGTCGCCGTCGGGCCGCTGCTGGACGCGGTGCTGCACGCCACGGAGGGCCTCGACGTCACCGTCCTGTACGCCACCACCGTCCGCCCGTTCGACGCGGCCGCCCTGCGCCGCGCCGCCGGGGCGGCCGGGACGGACGTCGTCCTCGTCGAGCCGTATCTGGCGGGGACCTCGACGGCGGCGGCGAACGACGCGCTCGCCGACCTGCCGCACCGGGTGCTGGGGCTGGGCGTGGGCCGGGCCGAGCTGCGGCGGTACGGGCGCATCGAGGAGCACCTCACCGCACACGGCCTCGACGCGCGGTCGCTGCGGGAGCGCATCGGGGGGTTCCTGCGCACGGGCGGGGCGGTGCCGACCGGGGTGTGAGACGGACGGACGGCGGCCCGCACCGGCTCCCGGCCGACCCCCGCCGTGGTGGTCGGAGTCCCTCTCCGGCCCCGGCCGCCCCTCACGGCCCCGGGCGGTGCCACGGGGTCACCGGCCCGCCCCCGACCTCTCAGTCCGCGGACGGCAGGCCCAGGCGGGGGTGCGCCTCCAGCAGGCGCGGCGAGGCCGCCTGGCGCCAGGAGTCGGCGAGGATGTCGCGCAGTTCGGCCTCGTCCTCGAGGCCGGCGAGACGGGCCCGCACCCAGGCGAACTGCGCCTCGTGGTCGGCGATCCAGAACTTGTCCGGCTCGGCGAGGGCCAGCTCGTCGCGCTCCTCCTTCGGGCAGCGCACCGCGACGGAGGTCTCGTCCTCGGGCAGGGTGGCGAACATCTTCCCCCCGACCCGGAACGTGGGCATGCTCCAGGCGATCTTCTCCGTCGTGTCCGGCAGGGAGAGGGCTATCCGTCGTACGTCCTCGGCTTCGAGCATGGCAGAGACCGTAGCGGCCGCCACTGACAATCACTGGCGGACGGGGACGCCGCGCCCGTACCCAGGTGCGCGTAGCGGATCGTCGTCGGCCGCAGCACCCCGCCCGGATCCGCCGCGTGGTCGGGGAGCGCGCCGACGGGGGTCCAGCCGCCGCCCTCCCGGGCCCCGCCGCCCGCTCGGGCCGGTCCGGGCGGGCGGCCCTACGCCTCCGCCGCCGCGCGGAGCGCGTCCAGCACCGGGCGGATCAGCGGGTGCTCCTCGGCGCCCCGGCGGACGGCGGCGAAGACCCGGCGGGTCGGCGCCACACCGTCCACCGGGCGGACGACGACGCCCGCGAGGTCCATGCCGCGCAGCGCCGAGCGGGGCACGAGCGCGACGCCCGCGTCCGCCGAGGCGAGGGCGACCACCGCGCGGAAGTCGTCCGAGGAGTGCTCCATACCGGGCTGGAAACCGGCGTTCTCGCAGGCCAGGACGACCACGTCATGGCAGGGGTTGCCGGGGTACGGGCCGATCCACGGGTCCTTGGCCAGCTCGGCGAGCGGCACCTCGGCGCGGTCGGCCAGCCGGTGGTGGACGGGGACGACCGCGTCGAACGGTTCGGCGTACAGCGGTACGTGGGTGAGCCGCGGGTCGTCGGCGGGCGGCGCCCCGCGGTACTCGACCGCCACGGCGGCGTCGACCTGCCGGTCCAGCACCATCGGCAGGCTGGCGTCGCCCTCGGCGTCCCGGACCCGGATGCGGATGCCGGGCGCGGACACGGCGAGCCGGGCCACCGCGGGTGCGACGACCTCGGCGATACCGGTCGCGAAGGCGGCGACCGTGACGGTGCCGGCCTCGCCCGAGCGGTACGCGGCGAGTTCCGCCTCGGCCCGCTCCAGCTGGGCGAGGACCACGTTGGTGTGGTTGAGCAGGATCTCACCGGCCGGGGTCAGCCGGACCCCCTTGGCGCCGCGCTCCACCAGGCGGTGGCCGGTCTCCTGCTCCAGCGCGGCGAGCTGCTGGGAGACGGCCGAGGGGGTCAGGTACAGCGCGGCGGCGGCCGCCGTGACCGTGCGGTGGTCGGCCACCGCACGGAGGATGTGGAGCCGCCGCGCCTCGATCATGGGAGCGATTCTCTCAAATGCCGCGCCGTGCTCCGCTCAGGCGTCGGGGTGCCCCGCTCAGGCGTCGAGCTCCGCCCGGGCCGCCACGAAGGCGTCCACCGCGCGGTTCACGTCCTCGGTGGAGTGCGCGGCGGACAGCTGGACGCGGATGCGGGCCTGCCCCTGCGGCACCACGGGGTAGGAGAAGCCGATCACGTACACCCCGCGCTCCAGCAGCAGCTCCGCCATGCGGCCGGCACGGGCCGCGTCGCCGATCATCACGGGCGCGATGGCGTGGTCGCCGGGGAGGACGTCGAAGCCCTCCTCGGTCATCCGGCGGCGGAACAGGGCGGTGTTCCCGGCGAGCCGGACCCGCAGGTCGTCGGCCGACTCCAGCAGGTCGAGGACCTTCAGGGAGGCCGCGGCGATCACCGGGGCCAGCGTGTTGGAGAACAGGTACGGGCGGGAGCGCTGGCGCAGCAGGGCGACGATCTCCGCGCGGGCGGCGACATAGCCGCCGGAGGCTCCGCCGAGCGCCTTGCCGAGCGTGCCGGTGATGATGTCCACCCGGTCCATCACGCCGTACAGTTCGGGCGTGCCGCGGCCACCGGGGCCGACGAAGCCGACGGCGTGCGAGTCGTCGACCATGACCATGGCGCCGTGGCGGTCGGCGAGGTCGCAGATCTCGTCCAGCGGGGCGACGTAGCCGTCCATGGAGAAGACGCCGTCGGTGACGATCAGCGTGCGCCGCGCGCCGCCCTCGGCGGCCTCCTTCAACTGCCGCTCCAGGTCCGCCATGTCGCGGTTGGCGTAGCGGAAGCGCCGGGCCTTGGACAGCCGGATGCCGTCGATGATCGACGCGTGGTTCAGCGCGTCGGAGATCACCGCGTCCTCCGGTCCGAGCAGCGTCTCGAACACACCGCCGTTGGCGTCGAAGCAGGAGGAGTACAGGATCGTGTCCTCCTGGCCGAGGAACGCCGACAGCCGCGCCTCCAGCTCCTTGTGCACCTCCTGGGTGCCGCAGATGAAGCGGACGGACGCCATGCCGTAGCCCCAGCGGTCCAGGGCCTCGTGGGCGGCGGCGATCACCTCGGGGTGGTCGGCGAGGCCGAGGTAGTTGTTGGCGCAGAAGTTGAGGACCTCGCCGGGACGGCCGCCCGCGGTGACGTTCACGGTGGCGGACTGCGGGGTGTCGATCACGCGCTCGGGCTTGTGCAGACCGGCGGCGCGGATCTCGTCGAGGGTGGCGCGCAGGTCGTCGCGCACGGAGTCGAACATGAGGGCTCCCTGAAGGTGCTTGCGGATGAGGTGGGGTCAGACGGTCCAGTCGAGGATGACCTTGCCGCCCCTGCCGCCGGCCGCGTCGTCGAAGGCGGCCTCGAAGTCGCGGTAGCCGTAGCGGCCGGTGATCACCGGGGCGAGGTCCAGGCCGCCCTCCAGCAGGACCGACATGGCGTACCAGGTCTCGAACATCTCCCGGCCGTAGATGCCCTTGAGGGTGATCATCGAGGTGACGATCCGGGCCCAGTCGACCGGGAACTCCTCGGCGGGCAGGCCGAGCATCGCGATCCGGCCGCCGTGCGTCATGTTGGCGATCATGTCCCGCAGGGCCTCGGGGCGGCCGGACATCTCCAGGCCGACGTCGAAGCCCTCGCGCAGGCCGAGGGCGTGCTGGCCGTCGGCGATGCTCGCCTCGGCGACGTTCAGCGCCAGGCTCGCGCCGATCTTGCGGGCGAGTTCCAGGCGCTCCTCGCTGACGTCGGTGATCACGACGTTGCGCGCACCGGCGTGCCGGGCCACCGCGGCGGCCATCAGGCCGATCGGGCCGGCCCCCGTGATCAGGACGTCCTCGCCGACGAGCGGGAAGGACAGGGCGGTGTGCACGGCGTTGCCGAACGGGTCGAAGATCGCGGCGATGTCGAGGTCGACGGGGACGCGGTGCACCCAGACGTTGCCGGCGGGGAGCACGACGTACTCGGCGAAGGCGCCGTCGCGTCCGACGCCGAGCCCGACGGTGGACCGGCACAGGTGCCGGCGTCCGGCCAGGCAGTTGCGGCACTTGCCGCACACCAGGTGCCCCTCGCCGCTGACCCGGTCACCGGCCCTGACGTCGGTGACGTCCCGGCCGGTCTCGACGACCTCGCCGACGAACTCGTGTCCGAGGACCAGCGGGGTGGTGATCGCCTGCCGGGCCCAGCCGTCCCAGGCCCGGATGTGCAGGTCGGTGCCGCAGATACCGGTGCGCAGCACCTTGATCAGCACGTCGCCGGGTCCGACGGCGGGCTCCGGGACGTCCACGAGCCACAGCCCGGGCTCCGCCTTCTCCTTGACCAGCGCCTTCAACGCTACGGCTCCTGAGGGTGAGTCCCGGCGCCGGGGCACGCCGAGGGAGCCCCGGGCCGGGGAAGGAAGTGGAATCGCACTGCAATCTGCCGTAGACCACCCTCACCGGTCCATCGAGGTTTTCTTAAGCGCGGCCACAGCTTTCCTTCACGCCGTCACCCGTCCTCCCTCGCCGCCGTCACCCGTCCGGCCGAGGGCCCGGGGCGGCCCGGGCTCACCGCGGCAGCCCGTCGTCCTCCCGGCGCTCCAGCCGTACGACGAGTCGCGCGGCCTGCTCCTTGATGGCCGCGAGCCCCGGCTGCCCCCAGGCCCTCGGCCGGACGTCGGTGACCGAGACGGTGCCCAGCACCGTCCCGGTGCCGTCGATGAGCGGCGCGCCCAGGTAGGAGCGGATGCCGAACTCGTCCACGACCGGATTGCCCGCGAACCGCGGGTAGTCGCCCACGTCCTCCAGGACCAGCGCCTTGCGCCGGGCCACCACATGGGGGCAGAAGCCGTGGTCGCGGGGCAGCACTCGGCCCAGCAGGGCGCCGGTGCCGTCGCCGCGTGCGAACGGCGCCGTCGCCGGTGTGTGCAGACCCGCGAAGAACTGCCCGTTCTCGCCGAGGAAGTTGACCATGGCGTACGGCGCCCCCGTGAGCTCGGCGAGGCCGTACGCGAAGGCGTCCAGCGCGGGCTCGGGATGGTCCCCCAGCCCCAGCCGGCGCAGCCTGCGGGTGCGTGCCGGGGCCTCCTTGTCCTCGGGGGTGAGCAGCAGACGACCGGCCGGGCGCGGCGGGTCGTAGCTCATGGGCGGGCTCCCGGGGTGCGGGCGAGGGTCATGTACGGGCTCCGTGGGGTGTGCGGGGGTCACCTGGGGGCGCCGTACCCCGCCGCGGGGGCCGGGGCGTGGGCGATGAGGTGCCGGACGAGGGTCAGCAGGGTCTGGACGCCGGAGCTGGAGATCCGGGCGTCGCAGCACACCACGGGGACCTCCTCGGGGAGGTCGAGGGCGGCGCGCACCTCCGCGGGGTCGTAGTGGAAGGCGCCGTCGAACTCGTTGACGGCGATGATGAAGCCGAGGCCGCGCTGCTCGAAGAAGTCCACCGCGGCGAAGCACTCCTCCAGGCGCCGGGTGTCGGCGAGGACGACCGCGCCGAGCGCGCCCTCGCAGAGCTCGTCCCACATGAACCAGAACCGCTCCTGGCCGGGGGTGCCGAACAGGTAGAGCACGTGCTGCGCGTCGAGGGTGATGCGGCCGAAGTCCATGGCCACGGTCGTCTCGACCTTGTTCTCGATCCCGTCGAGGTTGTCGGTGCCGGCGCCGGCCGTGGTGAGGAGTTCCTCGGTGCTGAGCGGCGCGATCTCGCTGACCGCGCCG
>NZ_MSGP01000008.1 GCF_002078235.1 Streptomyces viridosporus | reverse complement strand
CGCCCTCGAGGGCGTCTCGATCGACGGCAAGGTCTACGCGATGCCGCTCGACACGCAGCCCGAGGGCATCTACTACAGCAAGGACCTGTTCGAGAAGGCCGGCGTCACCTCGCCGCCGACGACGATGGACGAGCTCAAGGACGCCGTCGCGAAGCTGAAGGCGATCAAGGTCGCGCCGATCGCGGTCGGCGCCAAGGACGCCTGGCCGGCCGCGCACTGGTACTACAACCTCGCCCTGCGCGAGTGCAGCCAGGAGACCATGCAGGAGGCCGCCAAGTCGCTCACGTTCGACGACCCGTGCTGGACCGAGGCCGGCGAAGACCTCGCTGAACTCTTGGGGACCGAACCCTTCCAGAAGGGTTTCCTGACGGCGACGTCGCAGCAGGGTGCCGGGTCCTCGGCGGGCATGATCGCCAACCACAAGGCGGCCATGGAGCTCATGGGCAACTGGAACCCCGGTGTGATCGCCGATCTGACCCCGGACAAGAAGCCGCTCCCCGACCTGGGCTGGTTCCCCTTCCCCGCCGTGCCCGGCGGCAAGGGCGACCCGACCGCCATCATGGGCGGCGCCGGCGGATACTCGCTCTCCAGGAACGCACCGAAGGAGGCCCTGGGCTTCCTCCGGTTCGTCGTGACCAAGGAGCAGCAGGAGGCCTACGCCGAAGCCTTCGACACCATCCCGGTGAACAAGGAAGCCCAGGGGGTCGTCACCGAGCCCTACAACATCTCGGCGCTGCAGGCCTTCAACGAGGCCGCCTACTCGATGCAGTTCCTCGACACCGTGTACGGCCAGAACGTCGGCAACGCCATGAACATCGCCGTCGTGAACCTGATGGCCGGCAAGGGCTCCGCCGCCGACATCGTCAAGGACGTCAAAGCTGCCGCCGAGAAGGGCTGAGTAAGCAGACATGAGCGACACCCTGGGCACTGACACGGCCGGCGGCCGCCAGTCGCAGGGCACGCCCGGAGCCGGGGACACGGCCACGTCCGTGCCCCCGGCTCCGCCGCGAGCGGAGGCGCACCGCCGAGGCCGTGCCAGGATGCGACTGGAGATCGCGGTCCTGTCCGCACCGGCGATCATCATGTTCCTGGCGTTCGTGATCTTCCCGGTCGCGCTCGCCGCGTACTACGGCTTCTACCAGTGGAAAGGCTACGGAGAGCCCACCGACTGGGTCGGCCTGAACAACTACAAGTTGATCCTCACCGACCCGGCGTTCCACGACGTCCTGGGGCACAACGGCCTGATCCTGGTGCTCTCACTGGTCATCCAGGGGCCACTGGCGATCGTCCTCGCGCTCCTGCTCAACCAGAAGATCCGAGGCCGCTCGACCATCCGCGTCCTGATCTTCGTGCCCTACATCATTTCCGAGGTCATCGTCGGCACCGGCTGGAGCCTGGTGCTTCAGAGCAACGGAGCCGTCAACGACCTGCTGCACCGGATCGGCCTGGGCTCCCTGGGCGCCGACTGGATCGCCGACCCGGACCTGGCCATCTGGACGCTGATGGCCATCATCACGTGGAAGTACATCGGCTTCGCGGTGATCCTGATGCTCGCCGGCCTGCAGTCGATCCCCGACGAGATCTTCGAAGCCGCGCAGATCGACGGCGCCTCCTACTGGCAGATCCAGCGCCGCATCACGTTGCCGCTGCTGGGACCGACGATCCGCATCTGGGCCTTCCTGTCGATCATCGGCTCGCTGCAGTTGTTCGACCTCGTCTACATCATCTGGGGCCAGTACGTCTCGGGCACCGCGGGCACCTCGACCATGGCGATCTACATGCTCGCCCAGGGCCGCAACGCGGGCAACTACGGCTACGGCAGCGCCGTCGCGGTCGTGATGTTCGTGATCTCGCTCATCGTCGCGCTGATCTACCAGCGCTTCGTCCTGCGCCGCGACCTCAGGGGCGCCGTCACCGAAGGGACCGTGTGATGGGCGCGACGACCACCACCTCCCGGATGTTCCCCGCGCCGGAGCCGAAGGCACCCACCGGCCGCCGCGACAGGCCGCAGAAGTGGGGCAGCCCCGTCACCTACTTCATCGCGCTGCTCTTCGTCGGCGTCTGCATCGCACCGGTGCTCTACATCGTGCTCGGCGGATTCCGCACCAACTCGCAGATCACCACGGAACCGGCCGCCCTGCCGCGCCCCTGGGTGGTCGGCAACTACATCGACATCCTGAAGTCGACGGTGTTCTGGGGCGAGTTCGCCAACTCCCTCGTCGTCGCGATCACCAGTACCGTCGGCATCGTCGCCCTCGGTCTGATGGTGAGCTTCGTGATCGCACGCTACGACTTCAGACTCAAGGGCGCGATGTACTCCCTGTTCGCCGCGGGCCTGATGTTCCCGATGGTCATCGCGATCACTCCGCTGTACCTCGTCATCAAGGACCTCGGCCTCGTCGACAACCTGCTCGGCGTGATCATCCCGCAGATCGCCTTCGGCCTGCCGACGACCGTCATCATCCTCGTGCCGTTCCTCAGAGCCATCCCGAACGAGATCGAGGAGGCCGCCGCGATCGACGGCATGAGCCGACTCGGATTCTTCTTCCGCATGGTGGTCCCGCTGTCGCTGCCCGGTGTGGTCACCGTCGGCATCCTCGGATTCGTCGGCAGCTGGAACAACTACCTCCTGCCCCTGTACGTCCTCAACTCGCAGGCGAACTACACCCTGCCGCTCGGCGTCCAGGTGTTCTCCTCGCAGTACTCCACGGACACCGCGAAGGTCCTCGCCTTCACCTCACTCGCCATGCTGCCCGCACTGATCTTCTTCTCGGTCTTCGAAAAACGCATCGTCGGCGGCCTCACCGGCGCCGTGAAGGGCTGACACCGGTACCAGGACCTGAACCGGACCGTCCCACGCCCGCCCCTGTCGTGCCTCTCGGCAGGGGCGGGCCACTGACCGACGGCACCGCCCAGCCCGTGACACCCCCGTGCCATCCCCCGGAAAGGACCGCCGCATTGCCCCGCGCCCACATCGAACTCGACAGGCAGGCCGTCATCGCTCCTGTCCGGCGCCGCACCTTCGGCTCGTTCGTCGAGCACCTCGGCCGCTGCGTGTACACCGGGCTCTACGAGCCCGGACACCCGAGCGCGAACGACGACGGATTCCGCATGGACGTCGTCGAACTCGTCAGGGAACTCGGCAGCACGACCATCCGCTACCCGGGCGGCAACTTCGTCTCCGGGTTCCGCTGGGAGGACTCCGTCGGCCCACGCGAAGAACGCCCGGTACGCCGCGACCTCGCCTGGCGCTCGCTCGAATCGAACCAGGTCGGCCTCGACGAGTTCACCAGATGGCTCAAGCTCACCGACTCCGAGCTGATGCTGGCGGTCAACGTGGCCACCCGAGGCATCCTGCCCGCCCTGGACCTGCTCGAGTACGCCAACCACCCGTCCGGCACGGCGCTGTCGGACCTGCGCATCGCCAACGGCACACCGGAACCGCACAACGTGCGCATGTGGTGCCTCGGCAACGAGATGGACGGTCCCTGGCAGACCGGATTCATGACGGCGGACGACTACGGCAAGCTGGCCGCCCGCACCGCCGCCGCGATGAAGAGGGCCGACAAGGACCTCGAACTCGTCGTCTGCGGTTCCTCCGGATCCACGATGCCCACGTTCGGCGACTGGGAGCGCACCGTACTCGAGCACAGCTACGACCACGTCGACTACGTCTCGTGCCACGCGTACTACCAGGAGCACGACGGCGACCTCGGCTCCTTCCTCGCCTCGGCGATCGACATGGACTACTTCATCGACACCGTCGTCGCGACTGCCGACCACGTGGGGCACAAGAAACGCTCCCGCAAGAAGATCAACGTCTCCTTCGACGAGTGGAACGTCTGGTACCTCAAGGAGCACCAGGAGTCCGAGGAGACCCACGACGAGTGGCGCCACGCCCCCCGGCTCCTGGAGGACACCTACACGGTGGCGGACGCCGTCGTCGTCGGCAACCTGCTGATGACGCTCCTGCGCCGCAGCGACCGCGTCACCTCGGCATCCCTCGCGCAGCTCGTCAACGTGATCGCTCCGATCATGACCGAGCCCGGTGGCCCGGCCTGGCGCCAGACGACCTTCTACCCGTTCTCGATCACGAGCCGGCTCGCCTCCGGCGAGGTGATCCGCCCCCTGATCAAGGCGCCGACGTACGACACGGCGCGCTACGGAGAGGCGTCCGTCGTCGACGCCGTCGCGACCGTCGACGAGGACCGGGCCGCGGTCTTCCTCGTCAACCGCGACCTGGCGGAGGCCGCGCAGGTCACGATAGACGTGCGCAGCTTCGGCTCCTCGCGCATCACCGAGGCGGTCACGCTCGCCGACTCCGACGTGTACGCGAAGAACACGCTCACCCGGCAGGACCGGGTGACCCCGGCCGCGAACGCCGGCGCGGCACTCGCCGACGGCCTGCTCACCATCGAACTGCCGCCGACGTCGTGGACGGCGGTCGCTCTCCGGTGAGCGACGGCACGAGCCCCGTTCGGGAGCCGGTTCCCCTCCGGCGCGGCGCCCCGGCCCGTGAACCGCCGGACCCGGTCGCCGAGCGCCGCGAGGCGACCTGCGCGTTGCGCGATGGAACACGGCTTCGGACCGTCCTGCTGGTTCCGCACGGGACCGGGCCGTGGCCGGCCCTGCTGACCCGCCATCCCTATGACGTGACCCGTGAGGAACACGACGGGATGCTCGACGTCGGGCGCCTCGTCGCCGCCGGTTACCTCGTCGCGCTCCAGGACGTACGGGGCCGCTTCGGCTCCGAAGGCGTCTTCGACCCCTGTGCGCAGGAGGTGGCCGACGGCGCCGACGCCGTGGCCTGGCTCGCGGCACGTCCCGAATGCACCGGCACCGTCGGGATGTGGGGCGCGTCCTATGCCTCGGACACCCAGTTCAGCGCCCTTCTGGGAGGCGCCCCGGCTCTGCGGGCGATCGCTCCCGCCATGACGCCGGCGATGTCGGCGCTCGACGGTTTCCGGTTCCGCGGTGGGGTGCCGGAGATCGGCAGCACCCTCGCGTGGACGCACTACGCGATCGCCCCGGACATGATCACGCGCAACGGCTCCGCCCGCGAACGGGAGGCCGAGCGGAAGCGGTGGCAAGCGACCGAGCGGGCGATCGCGACCCGCGACGCGTTCCGGGCCGGAACCCCGCACACCGGATGGGACGCCGAGACGATCGTCGGGTGGGGTCTGGACCGGTTGCGGGAACCGCTCGGGTCGGCGCGTCACCGCGACGGGAAGATCGTCGACCGGATCGATGCGATCGACATTCCGGTCTTCCTGATCGGCGGGTGGTTCGACGTCTTCCTGGGATCGACCCTGGAGATCTACCGGCGGCTGCTGCGCCGCGCGAAGGACACCGGCGGGCCGGTTCCTCGTCTTCTGGTCGGCCCCTGGACGCATGACAACATGTCGGGCCGGACAGCCGGTGTGGACTTCGGGTCGGGTGCCTCCGCCGACGATCTCGGCGGCGGGGGAGACCTCACCGCGCAGCACGTGCGGTGGTTCGACACCGCCCTGCGCGCGGGTGCGGCGGACATGCCGCCGGTGCGCGTGTTCCTGATGGGCTCGAACCGGTGGCTCGAACCGGACGAGTTCCCGCCGTGCGACACGCGGACGCTCGAGCTGTACCTGAACACCGGGGGAACGCTCGCGACCGAGCCGGCCGAGAGCGGTGAACGGCGGCTGACCAGCGATCCGGCATCCCCGGTGCCGACGTGCGGCGGTGCGGTCCTCCTCTTCCCGCCGTTCGAGGCGGGGCCCGCCGACCAGACGGCGATCGAGGCGCGGCAGGACGTGGTCTCGTGGCGCACCGTGCCGCTCGCCGAGGAACTCACGGTGATGGGCGCGGTCCATGCCGTCGTCCACCTCGCGACCACGGGAACGGACGCGGACGTGGTCGTGCGGCTGTGCGACGAGCGCCCGGACGGCAGCAGCCGCGTCGTCACCGACGGCGTGCAGCGGGGGTCGGCGCGGTCCGTCGACCCGGTCACGGGCCTGGGCGACAGACGGCCGGTCGAGCCGGACCGGGAGCAGGAGTTCGTCGTGGACCTCTGGTCGACAGCGCACACGTTCCTGCCGGGCCACCGGGTGCGCGTCGACATCGCACCGAGTTCGTCACCCCGCTGGGACGTCGGACGCAATGCCTTCGATCCGGCCGGGGAGACCACGGAGCCCACCACGGCGGAACACACGATCCGTCATGGCGCTGCCCGTCCGAGCCGCCTCGTCCTCCAGGTCGTGACGGCAGCACCGCGATGAGGCCGACCGGAACACGCCTGCCCGCGTCATCGGCGTGGCGCTGCGGCTGCCGGGGCGGGTCCGGTGGAGGCCCGGACGACCAGCTCGGTGGCCAGTTTCATGCGGGCGGGGGACCGGGCGCCGCCGTCTTCGCCCCGGGAGAGCTCGATCAGGAGCTTGACCGCCGCGGCGCCCAACTCGGTGCTGGGCTGTCTGACGGTCGTCAGCCCGGGGGTGATGTACTGTGCCTCGGGCAGGTCGTCGAAGCCGATGACACTGATGTCCTCGGGGATCCGCAGACCCCGGGCAGCCAGTGCGTCGTAGACGCCGAGGGCCATGGAGTCCGCGCAGGCGAAGATCCCCGTGATCCCCGGGTCGCCGTCGAGCAGGGCGTGGGTGGCGGTCGTCGCCTTGGCGCGGTTCCATCCGCCGTGGGCCACCGACACCGTGGCACTGCCGGCGGTCGCCGTGTCGGCCGCCGCACGGAAACCGTCGACGCGCGCCCGGCTGAAGAGGTGGCGGGCATGGCCGGCGACCACCCCCGTCCGCACATGGCCGAGGGACAGAAGGTGCTCGGCGGCCATACGGCCGCCTTCCCAGTTCGCCACGCCGATGCTCGCCACCCCTGACGGCGGTGTGCTCATCGGGTCGATCAGCACCACGGGGACGCCTGCGGCGAAGAGTGTGCCGAACTGCGCCGATGCGGGATCGACCAGCGTCCCGATCACGCCGAGGGTGCGCCTTCTCAGAACCCGCGACACCCAGTCGCTGTGCGGCTCGGCGAGCGTCAGTACGACATCGAGGCCCACTGCCGCCGCCTCCCGACCGACCCCGGCTGTCAGCAGGTTCGCCCATGACCCCTCGAAGTGGGTGACCACGAGATCGAGCACGTTGGACCAGCCGTTCTCGTCCCGTACGCCCTCGCCCTTGGATCCGGCCCGGCGGGTGTAGCCGACGGCCTGCACGGCTTCCATGACCTTCGCGCGCGTCTCCGCCGAGACGTCGGTTCCGCCTCGCAGCACCTTGGACACGGTGGGCAC
Organism: Streptomyces viridosporus; assembly: GCF_002078235.1. Taxonomy (GTDB): domain Bacteria; phylum Actinomycetota; class Actinomycetes; order Streptomycetales; family Streptomycetaceae; genus Streptomyces; species Streptomyces viridosporus. The sequence continues at coordinate 21,342 of NZ_MSGP01000008.1, read as the reverse complement.
GCTCGTACCGGCGGTCTTGGCCACCAAGGACAGTGTGGGGCGCGATCCGGCTGGTCGGGGTGGCATGGGGGACAGGTTAGCTCAACCGTCGAGGAGGCCTTCCGGGGACCGGGGAGGCACCTCGGTGTGCGGCACCCGCCCGCACACCGGGCGTCACGCGGACGGCGCCGGGACGTACTCGAACCAGTCGAAGGCGACCGCGCCCTTCGTGGCGTACATGCCGATCACCCGGCCGGTGAAGCCGCAGGCGACCTCGGTGGACAGGTAGCGCCCGTCCAGCTCGGCGAGCGGCCGGGCGTCCGGGGCGTCGGGATCGCCGAGCCAGAAGGCGATGGTGTCGGGGCCCGTGGTGCCGCCGTCGGTGAGTTCGGGCGACGCGGGCACGAGGTCCGACGTCCGGATCGTCACGGTGAGGGGCAGCGGCCCGGCCGGGACCGGTCGGCGGGCCACGGTCTGGCGCAGCGGCCCGATCCGGGCGACGACGCATACCTCCCCGTCCCCGGCCTCCACCTCGTAGTGGTGGGCCTCGTCCAGGCGCACGCAGAGACCACCGCGTCCCGCACCCGGGCCGATCACGGCGGTGACGCGGCAGTCGTGGTGCTGCTGGCGGCGGCCGACGAAGGTGTACCCGGGGCGGTCGAGGGTGGGACCGGTGGCGCCGAGGACCAGCCAGCCAGGGCGCTCGGTGAGCGACCAGGAGCCCTCCGGGCGGACGAACGGCGAGATCCAGTGGGGCGCGAGAGCGGCCCCGTCGAAGTCGTCGCGGGCGGGCGGGGCCGGAACGGGATGCCAGGCACCGCCCGGGGCCGCGTGGCTCTCGGGAACGGGCGCGACGACGGGCCAGCCGTCCTCGTCCCACTCCACGGGGGTCAGGAACGTTTCGCGGCCGAGCACGTGCACGTCGGGCGTGAAGCCGCGGGGGCGGACGCCGAGCAGCACCATCCACCAGCTGCCGTCGGGTGCCTCCACCAGGTCGGCGTGGCCGGTGTTCTGGATGGAGCGGGCGGTACCGCTGTGGGACAGCAAGGGGTTGGCGGGTGCGCCTTCCCAGGGGCCGCGCGGCGAGCGGCTGCGGGCCACGGACACGCTGTGGCCGCGTTCCGTGCCGCCTTCCGCGATCAGCAGGTACCACCAGTCGCCGATGCGGTAGAGGTGCGGCGCCTCGGGGTACTTGAGGCCGCTGCCCGACCACGTGGCGAAAGGCCCTTCCAGCACCTCGCCCTTGACCGGGTCGATCCTGGCCATGTTGATGCCCCCTTCGGGGCCGGAGAAGGCGCACCAGCAGGTGCCGTCCTCCTCCCACGCCAGGTCGGGGTCGATCCCGGTCAGGTCGATCCACACCGGTTCGCTCCACGGCCCCTCGGGCCGCTCGGCCGAGACGACGAAGTTGCCGCCACCGTCGACATTGGTGTTGATGACCCAGTAGCGACCGTCGTGGTGGCGGATCGTGGGGGCGTAGAGGCCTCCGGACGCCTTGGCGCCGGGGAGGGGCAGCGGCAGCTGTGCGGGCCGGTCGAGGACGTTGCCGATCTGCTCCCAGTGCACGAGATCCTTGCTGTGGAAGAGCGGCAGTCCGGGGAAGTACTCGAAGCTGGAGCACACCAGGTAATAGTCGTCACCGACCCGGCACACGCTCGGATCGGGGTGGAACCCGCTGATCACAGGGTTGTCGTACATATGCACGGAACGTCTTCCCTTCGAGCCGCAGGGCGTCGGGAAGCGAGTCTAGGTGAGTGTTCGGTTCTCGGTCGTCCGTTCGGTTCACGGTCCGGGTGCCGCGCCGGTTCGGGGTGGCTCCGTGGGCGGGTCGGCGGCCCACGGCGTCGATCGTCGTGGGGTGGACCATGGCATCGGAGCGGACGGGCAGGGTCTCGTGGCCCCCGGGCCTGGCGGCGGTGGTGCATCAACTCCGGGGGGCAGTTCTTCCGCTCGATGCTCGACAGCAGGCCGAGCAGGTAGGCGCGGGCTGCGGCCTGGGGTTCAACTCGACTGAGCCGTACCGCGATCCGGGCCGTAGCCTGGTCGAACATCGCCCGCCGGCGAGCAGGGTCCACGCCACGGCCCGCGACCACCGCACGGTCTTCAGGAGTCCCCAAAACCCCCGATGATCACGCGGTGGCCGTACCCGTTCCCCGCCGGGCCCCACGCAAGATCGCGGAACCGGACTGGACCGCTAACCGCTCCTTCTCTGTTCGGATTCCGCGAGCCGGAGTTTCATCGCCCACACGGTCGGGCCGCCGTCGCTGTCGGTGCAGCCCGTGACTTGGAAGCCGTGTCGTTCGTACAGGCGGACGTTGCGAGCGTCGGACGTTTCGAGTCTCACCTCTTTTGCGCCACGCCGGCTCACGTCACGGAGGGCATGCGCGATGAGCGCGCTGCCGAGTCCCCTGCCTCGATGGCTCGGACGCACACCGAGTGTCTCTAAGGTCCACGCCCTTGCGGCGGATGGGGAATCGGTGAGGCGACCGATTCTTTCACCGTGCAGTGCAATGATCTGTTCCATGGTTGATTTGCTCGGATCGGCCGCATCCGGCGGCAGCAAGGCGGCTGCACCGGCATGCCCCTGCGTCACGAAGACGACGCCGTGTCGGAGAGCGTGACGGAGGTACAGTCCTTGCAGCCGGCGGAGCCGCTTGGCGTAGTCGTCTTCCGGGATCACCCACCTGGTCCACGGATAGTCCATGAACGCGACAGTGAGCGTTTCTTCGGCTGGGGCAAGGTCTTCGATGGTTGCGAGGCGTGTACGGGATTTCACGGCAGCTCTTTCGTGACCGTTCAACGGCCTTCTCGTTTCCTCAGGTTCCGGAGGCGATGATCTCTCCAAGCGCCTCCACATGACGGTTGAATGCTCGGCGCCCCTCATCGGTGACGCCTGCCCAGGTTCGGTTCCGTCTGCCCACGGATTCTTCGCGGACCTCAACGAGTCCCGCGTCCCGCATCACAGTCAACGTCTGGGACAGAGTGGAGTCGCCGACGTCCAGCAGGTCGGCAAGGAACCGCAAGTCCACGTCTTCCAGGTTGCACAATGCCGCGAGAAGGGAAAACCCGCGGGTGGGTGGATGAGCGCATTCAAGTCTTCACTCGGGTGATTCATTTTGGCGCGCCTTCGCGGCGATCTCCTCGCCGGCCGCCACACGGGCGATCGCGTCATCGGCAGAGAAGTGAGTGTCGGTCATTCGGTCCATTCATCCTCTATGAAGTGATGTCGTCGGTTCCTCGACGGCCAGGGCATGCACGACTGACGGGCCGGGCACTTCGGAGACGGGCTCCCGTACGGGGGAAGGCTGCCGCGGGCCTGGTGCCGTCCCGGGTGGTCACCGACTGCGGCTGCGGAACAGGGGCGTTGCCGTCGACGCCCGCCCGTCGCACCGGCAGCACGACCGCGCTCTCCGGGGGGCCGACCTCAGCATCGATGCCGATGGGGCCGTCCTGGTTCCAGTGGTGTGCGGACGGCACGCTCATGCCATCGGATCCGCGAAAGCGGGCCGCGTGCCGTACTTCTCGACCGCCTCGAGGTCGAGGGACACCCCGAGTCCGGGGCCGGAGGGGATGTCAAGGTAGCCGTCGTCGTCGAGCCGCCAGCCCTCCGCGACCAGATCGTCCACGTAGGCCGACCCGGTCTTGTACTCGACGAGGTCGGTGGACACCAGGGCGGACGAGAGCTGCAGGTCGGCGGCGAGGCCGACGGCCGTGTTCCATCCGTGCGGAATCAGGCGGATGCCGAGGTCCTGGGCCTCCCAGCCGATCCGGCGCGACTCGCTCAGACCGCCTCCCTTCGTGGTGTCGGGCTGGACGATGTCGAAGGCGCGGCGCCGCAGATAGGGGGTGAAACTCTGCCTGCGGGTGAGGACCTCGCCACCGCTGATCGGGACGGGTGACCCCGCACGCAGTTCGGCGAAACCGTCGAGGTCGTCCGGCGCGAGTGCTTCCTCGAACCATGCGACGTCGTAGTCGGCGAGCATCCGCGCGGTTCGTTTCGCCCACGCCAGATCACCGGGGAAGAAGCCTTCGGAGCCGCCGGCGTCGACAGCGAGCAGCCGGTCGCCGATCGCGGCGCGGGCGGCGGCGACGGTGCGCTCGTCCGTGGCGGCGTCCACCCGTCCGAACTTCCACCAGCCGATCTTGAAGGCGGTGAACCCTTGTTCCACGAGTGCGGTGAGGTTGTCCGTCATCGGCCCGGCCTCGTCCATGAGCACCGACGCGTAAGGGCGCACCCGGTTGCGGTGGCGCCCGCCGAGCAGTCGGCCGACCGGCTGGCCGAGCGCCTGACCGGCGATGTCCCACAGAGCGATGTCGATGGCGCTCGTCGCGTGCGTGAGCGAGCCGCCCCGGCCCATCCAGAACGCGGTCTGGTGCAGTGTTTCGGTGATCCGTTCGACCTCCACCGGGTCTTGTCCGAGGAGGTGCGGGAGCAGGAGGTCGATTGCTCCGCGGACGAGATCCTCGGTGGTGAACGCGCTTCCGACGCCCGTGACGCCTTCGTCGGTGTGGACAGCGACGAGTGTGTGCACGACATCGTCCGGACGTAGTTCGTTCGACCAACCGCCCTCGGGGGTCGCCCCGCGAAGACCGCATGTCTCGATCCTGGTGATCTTCATGAACGCCTCTCATGACGGATGTCATCGCCGCGGGCGCCGACGGGACGGCGGCGGCTGCGTTCGGGACCGTACCCGACCGCGATGGGCATTGTCGACAATCGACGATTCGACTACAGTCTGCCGAACCGTCCGCCGCGGGAGCGTCCGGGTGGCGAAGCGTCACCCACCCCTCCACAGGCCCGCACCCGCCACCGAATGGAGCCGTCGCACTTGATTGTCGACAAAGTACGATCCTGTTACGCTCCGGCCATGTCCGGTCTTCCCCCGTTCCCCCCGCTTCCCGCCGCCTCGCTCGCCTCCCGCCGCGAAACCGTCGCAGACGCCCTGCGCGAGGCCATCACCTCGGGCCGTCTCCAAGCGGGCCAGAAGCTCACGGAATCGGGAGTCGCCGAGCATCTGGGAACCAGCAGGGCGCCGGTCCGTGAGGCGCTGCGCCAGCTGGAGCAGGAGGGCTTGGTGATTTCCTATCCGTACCGCGGTACGGAGGTGCTCGGCGTCTCCCAGGAAGAGATCGAGAACGTCCTCGTACCGATCCGCATCTCCTTGGAGAAGTTTGCCTTCCGCAAGGCGATGCCCCGTTTGACCGACGCGGACTACGCCCACCTCCAGTCGCTCGTCCGCACCATGGAGGAGGCGGCCGAGGCGGCCGACGCGGCGCTGCTCGCCGACGAGGACATCCGCTTCCACGAGGCGGTCGTGACCTTGTCCGGACAGCAGCACTGCCTGCAGATCTGGCGGTCGATCCAACCTCGTGTGCGCGCCTACTTCCGGCGGGACGCGAGCCACTACGCGGACGCGACCGTGGTCGCCGAACAGCACCGCGAACTCATCGACGCACTCCGCGCGGGTGACGAGCAGGCACTGGACCGCGCCGTCACCGCTCACATCAACACCCATTTCAGCATTGCACCGGACCCCTCCGAATGACCAGGACGATCTTGATCACCGGCGGTGGGAGCGGCATCGGCCGCGCCACCGCGTTCGAAGCCGCACGTCGGGGCTGGGCTGTCGGCATCCTCGACCACGACGGCGGGAGCGCCGAGCGGGCGGCGGTCGAAGCCCGGCGGATCGGCGCCCGCAGGGTCTGGTCGGCCTCGGCGGACGTCACCGACGAACGGGAACTCGTCGACGCGTTCGGCGCAGCGGGCACCGCGCTGGGCCAGATGGACGGGATGGTCGCGAGCGCCGGCATCGAGCTCAACGCACCCCTGCCGCACATGCCCCTGGACACCTGGCGCCGCGTTCTCGACGCGAATCTCACCGGCACCTTCCTGACCGTACGCACAGCCGCCCGAGCCCTGGGGGACGCCGGGCGGCCGGGCTCTATCGTGTGCGTGTCTTCTCCTTCCGCCTTCGTCGGTTTCGCGGGCGGCTCGAACAGCGCATACGGAGCGTCCAAAGGCGGAGTCTCCGCATTCGTCCGGGCCGCTGCCATCGACCTCGCCCCTCACGGCATCCGCGTCAACGCCGTCGTGCCCGGTGCCACCGATACGCCCATGCTCTACTTCGGCCTCGACGGCGACGAGCTCGAAGCGGAGCGCACGCGCCTGAGGGAAGCCGCGGCACGACAGATCCCGCTCGGACGAATGGCCGATCCCGCCGAGATCGCATGTGCCGCCGCCTGGCTGCTCTCCGACGATTCCTCATACGTCACGGGCAGTCACCTGGTGTGCGACGGCGGCCTCATGGCCAAGAGCGCGAACGACTTCTGACAGATCCCGAAACCCGCCTGATACGGCAGCCGTAGGTGCCGTGACCGGTGATCCGGTCGGTCGTCGCGCTGGTCGTGGGTGGGGGCGTCACGGTTGACGAGGTGCGTCGTTGTGCTGCCGGGCCGAACGTGCTGCACGGCCGGATCGGCCGGTACTTCCGCAGGTCGGAGCCGCGCGAGCGGACGAGGCGGTATCCGTGCGGGTTGCTCGCGCCGCTGGAGCGGAAGAACGGCCGGACGCCGGCCGGGCAGGCAGGCGAGGTGTGCCCGGACGGCGTGCAGCGCCTGCTGAGCCAGGCCGGCGGGGACGCCGGCTCGGTGCGGGACGAGGTCCGCGGCTTTGCGCTGGCGCATCTCGACGCCGGAAGCGGCGTGTTGGTCGTGGATGGGACGACGTCGTAGTGGTCGGCTCCGGAAGTCCTTCGGGGGCTGACTCCGGAGCCGGTGTCGTGTACGGCGTCTACTCAGCTGAACTCAGGGCCGCTGCCGGAACGGGGCGAGCGTGGCGCGCACGAGATCGGCGGCGCCCCAGTCGGGGTCGAACTGGGCGATCACGGCCAGGTGCTGGCGTAGCTGGAGGACCGGCATGCGTTCGCGCCAGTCGCGGTCGAGCCCGGTCAGCTCGGCGTACAGCTTGAAGAACGCGTGTGCCTCGGGCGGCGGCGCCGTCGTCCACAGGTGGGCCAGGTCGACCTCGGCCCACGTGTACGACACGGCCGGGTCGATCAGCGCGGGCCGCCCGTCGGGGGCGGCCATGACGTTCTGCGCCCACAGGTCGCCGTGCGTCAGGCACGCGGGCCCGACCGGCAGCAGTTCGGGCAGCCGGTCGCACAGCCGCTCCAGCGCCGCCCGGTTCGCGGCGTCGAGCGCCTCCTGGACGCGGCGCTCGCCGAGCCAGCGCAGCAGACGGTGCTGGGCGAAGAACTCGAACCCGTCGTCATCCCAGGTGTTGACCTGCCGACGACGGCCCAGCCAGTTGTCCCGGTGCCACCCGAATCGGGGGTACCGCGTGGTGGTGTGCAGGTGGGCGAGCGCATGCGCGAACTGCTCCCAGAAGGTCTCGGTTCTCGGCCGGGGCCGCAGCACGGACAAGACGAGCAAGTCGCGGTCCACGAGGATGATCTCGGGCGTGACGACGCCGCCCGCCTCGCGCAGCACGGTGAGCCCTTCGGCTTCCGCGGCGAAGGCGTCGTCCGACGGCGGCTCGCCGAACGCCTTGACGAACACCGGCGTGCCGTCACCGCGGCGCGCGAGCCCCGCGGTCGCGGCGAGGCCTCCAGTGGCCGGCTCGGCCGCGACGACGTCGGTCAGGCCGGCCGCATGCAGGCGTTCGAGCAGGAAGGACATCGCGTCTGTCACGGGTGTGCTCCTGTCGGCGTAGTCGAAATCAACGATGGTGGATCCGTGCCCAGATGCCGGGGCGGTGAGGTAGAGGCCACAGGCACAGTCGAGGGCTTCTTCGGGGGTGCCGGCGAAGCTGCCGGTGGGCAGGATGGTGTCTTCGTACTTGTCGGTGCCGGCGGGTAGAGGGCGAAGCCCCAGGCGCTGGCGGAGCCGCCGCAGCGCAGACGCATTAGTGTGATGGACTCGTCATCGGCCAGTTCGCCGTCGACGTAAGCGAACTGACCGCGGTAACGGACGTCCAGGCCAGCGAGCTTGGGCCAGGCGGTACAGGCTCGCGCGGTCAGCTTCCGGGCGAGGGAGGTCTTGGTCGACTCCGGCACGGTGAGCATGGGGTCATCCTGCCCGGTCGCCCCGTGTCAGTGGTGCGACAGGCTCCAGCCGGTAAGACCCACTTCCGCTGATCGTCCTGCCTGCCTTGCCCGCTGCTGCTTGCCCGATATCGCTGACCGCCTTGCAGAGGCACCGGCTGAAGAAGATGGCCTACGACCACAAGACTGCCCACCAGAGCCGGATGCGCGCGCACATCGTGCTCCACGCGGCACTGGGCCGCTCCAACGCACGCATCGCCCGCGAGACGGGTCTGCACATGGACACCGTACGAACCTGGCGCGACACCTGACCCAAACCAAACGGACACCAACGAACCAAACGCTCACTAAAGCCCGTGGCGGCGCGGCGGTGGGTCCGGCATCATCCCCGTGTGATTGTGATGCAACCCGTTCTGGAGGTCTTCACTGCCGACGACTTTGCGCTCTGGCCCATCGGCGAGCACGAGTCGTACGGCTACCTCGTTCTGAACGGGGAACTGACTCCGGGAGAGGTCGGCACGGCAGTTATGCGGATCGCCGACTGCAACGACTTCGAGCCGGAGGAGGAGCACGGGCCGTGCCCGACCGACCCGCTCGGCACGTTCCTGCACGGGCTGCTCACCATGCCCGACCTGTTCGCCGCCGGCGGGTTCCGGGTGACCGACAACGCCACCGACACCGTCTTCGTCGAGCCGGGTTGCTGCAGCGGCCTGGAGACCTGGCGGGACTGGCTTGAGGTGCTCGACGGCACCGGCTGCTGCTACTTCGGCCACGATCCGTCCTCGATGGCCGAACGCGTCGGCGACACTGTCCGGCTGACTCTCGACGCCCACGGGGAGGAAGACAGCCCGGTGATCGAGCTGCCAGTGGCCCAGGTACGCATGCTCGTCACCGGTGCCCAGCGGGACTTGCAGGACTTCCTCAGCCTCGCCGGAAGCTGGGCCGAACAACACCTGCCGGTACACGCCGCCGCCGTCACCGCCGCCCTGGCACGGGCGCTGGACCTGGGGCCCACACAATGACCAGCTTCCTGACCCACCGAGCGCGCGTGCACGAGGCCCGCCTCCCCCTCCACCGCCGACACAGCGCGCTGCGGACCTGCATCACCCTCTTTGCGCCGTACGGCTTCCGGGCGACGTACCACCACCTCACGCTCAGCGCCGCGATCCCCCGGCGGCTGGAGGCGGACCCGGACGCGCTGGTGCGGGCGGTGGAGGAACTGCATGAGGCGAGGGTTCTGTGGCTCGTGCGGGCGAAGGAGTACGCCGAGCAGCGCCGGGCGGAGAAGCGGGCCGGGCGGCGGGGTGCAGCGAACCCGCGACCGTGGTGGCTGCGGAACAGGTGGGAGGGCCCGGACCGCGCCTGGTATGAGGACCCGTTGCGCCACCCGTCGCTGCGACTGTCCGAATACGTCCGGCGACAGAACGCGATTCTGGACGGCGCCACTCTCCCTGGCTGCCCGGCCTGTGGGAACGAGCAATCGCTGGAACTGAACTCGACCGGGCACGGCTGGGCCGAGCTGTGCCGTGGGTGCGCGTGGGCGCCGGTGCCATGCCCGTGCGGGCAGCGGCACCGGCTCGTGCCGGAAATCCCGTACCGGTGGAACGAGATCTGGCAGCGGGCGCACATGAGCGATGACGGCATGCCGAACCCACACTGGCCCGCGGGCTAGCCAATTGGATCCGGCACGGCGAACGCTCGGGAAGCCAGATCCCGTCAACCGCAACGAACCCGCGCGCGGGACCATCCCAGTCGTCAGCTGACATGCAGGTTCCGGCTTACCAGCGCTCAGGATTCTGGGAACCCGCGCGCTTCCGCCCGCACCGACGCCAAAGCGTCCTTACTGCCGGCCTTCAACGGCGCCGCCCTCGCCGGCCTGACCACGCTCGCCGACCACGACCTTTCCGCCCCCACCAGGGCCCTTGGCACCCTCGCCGTCGCCGCCCTCGACACCGCTGCTGTCCTGCTGCTCCTGGTCGTCCGCCCCCGCCTCGGCGGCCACGACCGCGCATCCTTCCCCTACTGGGCACGCCTGGACGAGACCGAGGTCCGCGACCGTCTCCTGTGCACCGGCCATCGCCAGGCCGTACACATGATGCTGGACGGCATTCGCGTGGACCGGCCTGCAGCGCACTGTCTGGATCGCCCTGCGCCGCGCCACCGAGTACGAGGTGGTTGAGCTGCTGTCCAGCAGCGTGGCCAGGGTGGACGATGTGGGCCGCCTGGCCGCCTGGCCGCCTGAGGGATGTGGCGCCTGATCAACGCCCGGCGCAACGCCCACGACTACGGCGGCCGCCGACGCCCCGTTGCCCAGGCCGACCATGTCACAAGGTGGGACCACGTCCCGACCGCCGTTGCCGAGTGGGCCCGCCTCATGGGCCACGCCCGCCGCCCCGGTGGACCTGCACGACCGCCAGGCCGAACTGCGCGAGCAGGAACGGCGACGCGAGGCCGCGCGGACCGCGGCGGAGGCCGAGCTGGCGCGGGAAGCCGAGCGGGCCGCCCTGTCCGACCGCCGCGCGCTCACGTCGACCATCGACAGCCTCCTGCAGGGCGAAGCCCAGTCGAATGCCTGGCTGTTGCGCGAGTGGGACGACGCCCACGGCACCAGCGCGGGCAAGCACCCGCCGTTCGAGGACGAGTGGCAGCTGGTCGTCACCCGCGGCAGCGAACCGGGCGCCGCGGAGACCGTTGTCGCCGGGCCCGGCGCTCCCACGTCCTACTCCGACGAAGTGGTCGTGGTGCACGACGACTCCGAGGGCCACATCACCCTGTACGTCGCAGGCGAGGCCGTGGCCATCACGGAGTTCAACGACTCCTGGAGCGCCCCGGCCCGCTGCAGATCGGCCGCGGCCACACCGCCGACGGCGGCTGGGGCGAGTACTTCCACGGCGGGGCGGACACCGTCCGCGTCTTCAGCGGAGCCCTCACCGCGTCCCAGGCGAAGTCGTTCGCCTACCTCTACTGAGGTCCGCAGGAGCATCCTCCAACTGTTCCCGACCAGCTTGGTGTTCCAGCCTGGTTTCGAGATCTTGTCGCGGACCCGGCGGGGAACGGGTACGGCCACCGCGTGACCACCAGGGGTTGTGCGGATTCCTGAAGGCCGTGCGGTGGCCGCGGGCCGTAACGTAGACCCTGCCCGCTGGAGGGCGATGTTCGACCAGGTCATGGGCCGGATCGCGGGTCGGTTCGGGCGGATTGAGCCCCGGGCTGAGGCCTGCGTCGGCGTCCCGCGCGGCGAGGTCACCGAGGCGGAACTGATCGCCCACGCGCGCGAGCGGCTCTCCGGCTTCAAGACGCCCAAGCGGGTGCTGTTCGCGGACGCACTGCCGCGCAACGCCAGCGGAAAGATCCTCAAACGGGAACTGCGCGACCGCTTCGCGGACGGCTGACCTGTCGCGTCGGGGAGCGCGCCCCGGCCGGCGTGACAGTGCTGCAGTGTCAGCCGTCGGTCTATGCGGTCTCCTCGACCTGGTCCTGGCTGTGCTTCTGGTCGTAGAGGGTGCGGGCTTCGACGACAGCGTGCTGCCGGACGAATCTCCCGTCAATCGTCACGAATAGCCGAGCAATCCAGGCCGCAGACGAAGTAACGGTGACCCAAGAAGCTTGCCCCGCCCCACCTACCGGTTTCTCGTCAGCCGGGTTCCTTCGGGTGTGCGGCGGTAGAGCACGGACCGGCCGGCTCGGGTGCGGGTGACGAGGCCGGCCCGGTGCAGGACACCGAGGTGGTACGACACTGTAGCGGGGCTGAGGAAGTGTCGTGCCGCCAGCTGTGCGGTGGAGGCCGGTTGCGTCAGTGCGGCGAGCAGTCCGGCGCGGGTGGGTCCGAGCAGTTGGGCCACCTCGGTGGAAGGGACTACGGGGGCGATGACGCGGGAGATGGCCTTGTCACGTACGGGATAGATGAGCATCGGGGGCCGGTCTTCGTCGCGCGTGGGGTCCACGGCCACGCCCGGCCGAGGCATGACCACTGACGGCACGACGACCACCATGGGCACCGGCAGCGCGATCCGCAGCCGGCTCTCGACACGCAGGGTGCCCTCGGCCCACTCGATGTCGGGATGCAAGGAGTTGAAAAGTTTCGCTGCTCCGTATCCGGTCAGCACGCCGGCGCATCGGCCGACCTCCGCATCGAGGACGGCCTTGGCGGCCTCCCAGTGCGGGGCGAAGGCCAGTTCCCAGTAACGCCGCATCTCCTCCGCGGCTTGCCGGGCCACGTGCGCACCACCCCGCGCCATGGCCCGCCGCACTCCCTCCGGAAGCTCGGAACTGGCAAGGCCGTTGCACGGCCGTCCGACGCGTAATGCCTCCAGCTCGCTCAGGACGCGCTCGGGAGGGGTGCACCGAACCCGCTCCAATTCCTCCTCGACGGTGGGCGAGGGTCCGGACGGGTAGGGATTGAGGAAGTCGGGCACGTATCCGGGTCCGTCCAGGGCCAGTTCGGACAGCAGTGGCAGCCGAGCCCGGCGCAGCACGCGTCGTGCGCGAGTGACCCAGGGATCGGCGTCGGGGACCGGTTGCAGGCCCCAGGGCAGCAGCGTTGCGACGACCTCGTGCAGCGGCGAGACGGCGAAGCGGGAGCGGGCGAGCCCGGCGGCGTTGACGGTGAGCTCGATCATGACCCTCCCGCTGTCTGGTCGCGCCGGTCCCGCGGCCGTCCCTTCGAACCTGCTCGAATCGTGGCACAGAACGTGGCGGCGGCAGACCTGATCGGCACAGGCTGGTGGCCCGCAGTCGCAATGCCAATCCGCCACACCGGCACAACTCGTTGAGCCGTGAACCTGCAGGGGGAGGAATTCTGGTGCGTCGTCGCCACAAAGTCGCCACCGCTATCGCCGGCATCGTGACGGTAGCGCTCGGGGCAGTCGGCCTCACGAACGCACAACCTCAGACACTCCCGCAGCAACCGCACGCGCTCAGCGAAGGAGAGAAGGACCTGCTGCACGAAGCCGAAGAGGTGCTGACCCGCTCCTGCATGGCGGGCAAGGGCTTCAGAACCTGGGTGGTGCCCCGGCGGCCCGTGCCCGACGACCGGGAATTCCCCTATGTCATCGATGATGTCGAGTGGGCATCCAGGCATGGATATGGAAGCGACATCTCCACGCAACGCGACAAGGTGCGCGCATTCGACCCCAATCGGCGGTACTTCGCTGGTCTGGCATCGTCCAAGCGACAGCGTGCGCTGGACGCGCTCCATGGCGAGAAAACCGGGAAGCGCATCTCGATCCAGTCCCCGAACGGGATGACAATCAGCCGCATGGACGGCGGGTGCGCCGCGGATGCCCAGGAAGAGCTCTACGGGGACCTTGAAACATGGTTCCGGGTTCTGACCGTCACAGATGCTCTCGACACGCTGCGCAGCAGCATGACCGCCGGCGACGCCGATTTCGCGAAGTCGGTCAAGGACTGGTCCACGTGCATGCACGCACGTGGACTCCCCTACGAGACCCCACAGGAGGCCCGCGCCGCATTCCTGAACCCAGATCGCCGGATCAGCCGGGAAAGGGAAATACGTGCAGCGGTCACCGAGGCGCGTTGCGCGGCAAGTTCCGGGCTGTCCCGCACCATTCACCGCCTCGACGAGCAGTACGGCAAGCGGCTGCGCCACCAGTACGAGAACGAGGTGCAGACCAGGCTAAGGATGGAGAACGAAGCCCTTCCCCGCGCCCGAGCCGCCGTCCGTTCGTCGTGAAGAACCACTACGGGAACCGACTACGGAATAGGACACCATGAAGAAGATCAGCATCGCCCTGACCGCCCTCACTCTCACGGTCATGGCCGCGGTCGCCCCGTCTGCCTCCGCACAGCCCGCCCAACCGTCGGTGGCGAAGGGCTCCGTAGCCGCTGCCGCCGACGGCTACCTGTACGCATGGGACGGCTTCGCGGCCAGCGGAGCCAGTTGCCGCTGGCAGGCGAACGACGCCGACTGGAGCACCTGCTCCGGCATCAGCATGAGAAACCGGGCGAGCTCCCTGCAGAACCGTGGCTACGCCGGCGCCTACGAGGACGTCGACCTGTTCTACAGCCCCTCCTGGCAGGGTGCCAGGAACTGCTTGCCCAACGGCTACTACCTCGACAACCTCACGGGCATCTACTTCCTGTGGGACGGCAAGGCGGGCCAGGGGCAGACGATGAACAACAACATCGCCAGCCACCGCTGGTCCAACAACTGCTGACATCGGCCGAGGGCGCCTCCACCCTCGCAACAAGCAGGGCGCACCAGCATGTGAGCGGTGAAACCGCTGTTCTTCGGGTCATGCGACCGTTCTGGTCGTGCAGGTGCTCCGGGCTGGGTGGGCTGACGGCCGCCAGCGCATGAAGGCAGGGCCTCCTGAGCAGTTCGCGGTTCTCGAAGCGCGAACTCCAGGAGGCCCTGCCGCAGTTGTACGCGGTCACGTCTGCCGGTCCAGCCTCATGAGCGGGGTCACGCAGGCGAACACCATGGCCTGCACGGCCTTCTGCTGTTTGAACGCCGCCGGGGCGGGCGCGCACGAACACGTGGGGGCACAGTGATCGACATCGACCAGGTGGCGAGCTCAAGCACGGTCTAGGTCTGGACCACTTCGAGGGCCGCACCTGGCGCGGTTGGCACCACCACGTCCCCCTCGTCACCGCCGCCCAGGCCTTCCTCACCCTCCGGCGGCTCGACCCAAAACCCCGGATGCCGGCCTGACTCTCTACCGGGTCCTCGATCTTCTTCAGGACCTACTGAGGTGCTGGGCCGGCATCTGCACCACCTGCGGCCGACCTCTCACAGCCCTCGGAGCAGCCGCAGACAGGGCAGAACCTAACGAAGTACTGCTAATGGCCTGAATCGGAAGCTCTTGGGCGGATCGTCGGATCCGGTTCACCCGCAGCGCCCAACGATGCGCGTGAACACCGCCGGTGGCGGCCTTTCACGGTCGCATTCGTGCATCGGACGGCAGGAACTGCCTGAGGATCTCTGACTCGGGTCACTAGGACACGGAGCCTTGACGGGTTCCGCCGTCGGACGCCGTACTCAGAGCATGCCCACCAGCACGATGACCAGGGCGGGCAGTGCGATGAAAAAGGTGCCGAGGTAGACGGCGAGGACCCACCGGTGCGCGGAGACGATGCGGGCGAGGTTCTCGGCGCAGAACAGCGGCAGGGGGCGCAGGAGCGGTATCACGTAGATCACGACGATCGCGAAGAGGTTGTAGACCAGGTGCACAAAGGCTGCCTGCAGGCCGATCTTCGCGTCCTGACCGACGCCCGCGAACGCCGCGAAGACCACCGTGAACGTTGTGCCGAGGTTGGAGCCGACGACGACGGGATACACCTGCGCCGGTGTCAGGATGCCTGTTCCGGCGAAGGGGACCAGCACGGATGTGGTGATAGTCGAGGACTGGGTGACGACGGTTGCTCCCATGCCTGATGCCATGGCGAGGTAGGCGTTGCGGCCGACGGCCTTGATCAGAATGCCGCGGGCTCTGCCGACCATGAGCAGTTTGAGCAGCTTTCCCAGGTAGCGGACGGCGACCAGGATCAGCACGGCGCCGATCACGATGGTGAACAGCGGACCGAGTGTGCTGCTGACGTGCGCGGTAGCGTGGGTCACTCCGTGTTCCACCGGCCTGGTGGCCGCCCGGATGAAGTTGAAGTGGGCTGGGTTCGGCAGCCAGTGCGTACCGTACAGTGCATCGGTCAACGTCCCGCTGATGTGTCTCAGCGGGTGCCAGATCAGCTCAATCGGGAAGAAGATCAGCAGCGCGAGCCAGTTGTAGAAGTCATGGACGGTCGAGGCGCCCAGCGCCCTGCGGAACTCCGCGCGGTCACCGATGAAGGTCAGTGCGACCAGGCTCGTCGTCACGGTGGTGCCGACGTTCGCGCCCAGAATGACGGGGATCGCGCCCTGGATGGGTAACGCGCCCGACCCTACGGCGGTGACAGCGATGGCCGTCGTCGTGGTCGACGACTGGATCAGGACCGTACCGAGAACGCCGACGCTCAGCCCGACCCACGGGTGCGCGGCGAAGGCGAACATGGTGTGTGCAGCGTCGCTGCCCAGCCCCGCAAAGCCGCGACTGATGATGCTCACGGCACAGATCAGCAGGTAGATCAGCCCAACGACACCGCACCAGCCGAGGGCTTTGGCCCAGGCGGGGAACTGGATGGCTCCGGCGTCGCCCTCGGTCGCAGGGGCCGTGAGAGCCGAGCCACCGGAAGGGGTCCGCCCGGGGACGTCTCCCTTCTTGTGGCTGTCCTCCGGCCCGCCGTCGGATGTGGCTCCCGCCATGAACCAAGGCTACGAGCTCCTGACGAGGGACGCGCGTAGCTGAGCGCCGTATGTGTGCAACGGACGGCCGGTGCCGTCAAGCGGCTGCGGTTTCTCCTGGCCCGACGCCAGGCGGCCATCCATGGACAGGCTTGTCGGCCGGGCCCTCATTGCGGGGTCTCGGCCGCATGTGGTGGGCCCGCATGATCGTGGAGGCCACCGACGCCGGTCAAGCCAGGTCCCCGGCAACGTCGGCCTGGGTCATCAGCGCAGACGACGGATCTCTCCCCAGCTGCTACCCCGGGGTACGGGCGATGCTGCGGCTGGGACTCCACTTCCGACCCCTCGATCACCGGCTCACTCGTCGGCGCGCTCAGCGGCTGCGCACCGACGTGTCCCTTTCGGTGTCGGCGGCTACGAACGCGGGGGCCGGACGGACCGACGGGACCGAGGCGCCGGCCGGGTGAGGGGGCAAGCTACCGTCGCGCGGCTATGCCCACTCCATACCCAGCTCCCGCAGCGCCTCCAGCTGCTCGGTGCTGAGCCTGTCCCGCCTCGATTTGGTGTTCGACACCCATGCGCCGAGCTTCACGGTCACCGGCTCGGTCTCGTCATCGACCGCGATCTGTTCGCTGTGGCCGCGTGGGGCCGGCCTCCGGCCCTCTCGTTCGATCCACTGTGCGAGGGCCGCCAGGCCCCGATGAAATGCCTGCTGCGCCTTGGTCGGGCCCCTTCGTCGCAGGCGTGGCCGCCGGGCCGGGGGATGGGGCCTCAGCGAGTTTGATGCCCAGTCGGGCCAGCCGTTCTTGCTGCTCGTTCGACGGCAGCTTCCAGGTGCCGGGCTGTTTCTGCCGCTCCAACCGCCGTCCGATGTCGTCGCCGTCCATGAGTACGTCGGGTGCGATGTCGGGCAGGTGGCCGTCGCGTCGACCAGGTCGACTAGGGCGTGGCAGTGGCGTTGTCAGTCCAGTGGCCAGGAGCAGTTCCAGTCCGGGTCGATCGCGGCCAGCTGTTCTGCGCGTACGGCGGCCCGTTCCGGGTCCTTGCGGCGAGCTTGGTCTCCCACGCCTCCTCGCCCGGTTCCCAGACCATCTCGGCCTCTGGGGCGTCCAGCAGTTCCTTGCGCCGTGGTTCCAGCTCCCCGGCCCGCAGGATCTTGCGCTGCTGGTGCACCCACCTCCCCAGCGGGAACGCCTTGGTCACCCCGACTTCGGCTCGGTGCCGTAGGGGGACGGCGTACAGGTCGGTGATCCCGTTCTCCCTCCGCCAGCGCAGCAGGGCCTGGCAGCCCTCCAGTCACACCAGCGATTCCGGCCGACACACCCGCGCGTGCGGGAACACCGCGATCGTGGCCGCGTCGCGCGGGGTGGAGAAGTGCAGCAGGGCCGACTCGGCAGCGGCACCGTCGTCGTGCTCCCGGTTCTCGCCGTCCTCGTCGCCGGCCCCGACGATCCGCCCGTCCTCATCACGCTGGAGGTGGATCTTGCGCTGCCCGCTGGTGCGGGCGCGGGAAGCGAACTGCTCGACCGGGCGCTCGTCGTGTGAGCTCAAGCCTTTCATCAAGGGGTGGTGGCAGGGTGCGGTGTGTTTGTTGTGGAGGGCGGGCTGGAGGTTGGGGGTGCAGCCGGTACCAGGCGGCGCGCTGGGCGGATGCCCAAGAGCTCGTGCCGGTGCTGATGGGCGTGGTGCGTACGCGGTGGTAGGCGCGCTGCCGACGCATGGGCCAGGGCGGATTCCACCAGGGGGCGAGGGCGGTGAGGGCGCGGTGAACGGCGTAGGCGGTCTTCGTGCTCTGGGCCAGAAGGCGTTGTCGGGCCGGCCAGGGACCCAGGGGGAAGCCGTCGTGCAGGGCACAGTACGGCGTTGCCGGACTGCCGTGCACGGCGCAGTAGGCGCGGGCATGGGCCAGCGCGGTTTCGCGGCGTACGGGGCGACGGGCCGGGCGAGGGTGCTTGCAGCGGTGGATCCAGAAGAAGTACCGGGTCGGGACGGAACAGGCCCTGCGACGGTTGGCCCGTGGTCACACGGAGCGCCCGAAGTGCTTCGCTCACTGGACCTGGACGACCTCGGCAGGGGCGAGGCCCATAACGACAAGAGCCGTATGGCAGGAGACTGTCACGTACGGTTCCGCAAGAGCCCGGGGGTGCGATTCCCCCGGGCGACTCGACTACCAAGCGTGACCAGTGGGCGGCGGCGGTCGGTCATCGCCCGATCGGACGCCTCCGCAGTGGCGACCGGCGATGGCCAGCCAGCGGCACTCGGGTGTCGGCCCTACGGTGGTGGCATGGCAGTGATCAACGGTTGGCGGCGGGAAGGGAGCGCCCCGGTCGGCACGCTGGACGTGCTGGGGCCGGTTGTGCTGTTCGTGCTGTCGGTCGCGGCCGCCTCCGTCATCCCGCAGGAGCACCGGATTTCGGTTCGCCCGCCTGCCGTGGTGCTGGCGGCGGTCTGCTGTTTCGCGTTGCTGTGGCGTCATCGCCACCCGTTCGGCGTCCTGGCCACTGCCCTCGCCTGCGGGGTGGTCTTCCAGGTGCTCGGGGTTCGGGAGAGTCCGCTGGTGACGAGTCCGGTCATCGTGTCCGTCTACACCGTGGCCGTCCGGACCGACCGGCGGACTACATGGATGGTGGCGTCGGCCTCGGCCGTCCTGCTGGTCGGAGCAGCCCTGGTGTTCGGCTCCGGCTCCGGCGCATGGTTCGTCCGGGACCACGTGGCGATGGTGGCCTGGACGGCCCTGCCCGCTGCCGTAGGGGACGGGGTGCGCTCACGCCGCGCGTATGTGGCGGCCGTGGAGGAACGGGCGGAGTACGCGGAGCGGACCCGTGAGCAGGAGGCGCGGCAGCGGGTGGCGGCCGAGCGGATCCGGATCGCGCGCGAGTTGCACGATGTGGTCGCGCACCACATCGCCTTGATCAACGCGCAGGCCGGTGTTGCTGTTCACCTGGTGGAGCGGCGGCCGGAGCAGCTGGTCACCGCTCTGGAGGGCATCCGGGACACCAGTCGGTCCGCGCTGGAGGAACTCCGGGTGACCGTGGGCCTCCTGCGGCAGTCCGGTGACCCGGAAGCGCCGCGGGATCCGATGCCGGGCCTGGCGCAGGTACCGGAGCTTCTGGCGTCCTTCGAGCGTGTCGGCCTGTCCGTCAAGCACGTGCGGCACGGCATGGCCGTGCCGCTGGCGCCGGCGGTGGACCTGGCCGCGTACCGCATCGTGCAGGAGGCCCTGACGAATGTGCACAAGCACGCCGGGGTCGATCACGCCCGCCTCTCCCTGCACTACCGGCCCCGATGGCTGACGATCACGGTCGAGGACGACGGGCGCGCCCGACCGCACAAGCCCCACCCCGGGACCGGCCACGGGCTGATCGGGATGCGCGAGCGTGCGGCCAGCGTCGGGGGAAAACTGGAGGCCGCGGCGCGCTCCGGCGGGGGCTTCACCGTGACCGCCGAACTGCCGCTGCGGCCGGGCGCGGCAATCGTGGCACCGGTCGGGCAGGACGCCGAGGAGAGATGGGCATGACGATCCGCGTACTGCTCGCCGATGACCAGGCCCTGCTGCGGGGCACCTTCAGGATGCTGTTCGATTCCGCCGACGACATGGAGACCGTGGGCGAGGCGTCCAACGGCCGCGAGGCGGTGGAGCTGGCGAGGACGCAGCGACCGGATGTGATCCTGATGGACATCCGCATGCCTGAGATGGACGGCCTCGCCGCCACGCGGCTGATCGGCGAGACCGAGGACCTCTCGGCGGTGAAGGTCTTGATCCTGACCACCTTCGAGGACGACGAGTACGTCGCGGAGGCCCTGCGGGCAGGTGCGAGCGGCTTTCTCGGCAAGGGCGCCCGGCCCGAGGAGCTGCTCGGTGCCGTCCGCACGGTCGCCGCAGGGGACGCGCTGCTGTCCCCCTCGGCGACCCGGGGGCTGATCAGGCGGTTCCTGGCGCAGCCGGAGCCGTGTACGGCAGCCGTGCACGAGCGGCTGGAATGCCTGACGCGACGGGAACGCGATGTCCTGGGGCTTGTCGCGCTGGGACTGTCGAACGACGAGATCGCCGAGCGTCTGTTCGTCAGCCCGCTGACGGCCAAGACCCACGTCAACCGGGCCATGACCAAGCTGGCCGTCCGTGACCGGGCCCAGCTGGTGGTCGTTGCCTATCAGTGCGGCGTGGTCAGCCCGGCGACGACGGCGACTGATCCCTCAGCGACCGGGTGAACGCCGGCGTGGCCGCGGAGCGCGTTGTGGCCCTGTCGTAGGCCGGCCTGCCGGATACTGCGGCCGTGGTACCCGGGAATTGCTGCACAGGGACGACGCGCGAGGGGCCGTTCCTGGGCGATGGTGAAGTCATGAAACGGAGCTGTGTACCGGTGCACCAGCCGACATCGGCCCCGTTGACGGCGTGATTCTCACTCCTGCACGAAGGGATTCGCCATGTTCACTCCCTCCCAGGATTGCCGCACCATCGGTGACCTGCTAGAAGGACACGCACTCAACGTCCTGGAGCCCGGCGAGGCGAGCGCGGTCCGCGCCCACCTGGCGACCTGCCCCGACTGCCGGGACGAGCATCACTGCCTCGCGGCCGTGGCCGCACACCTGTCCTCTCTCCGCAAGGCCCTGGCGTACGACCCCGGCCGCCAGCACCCGTCGCACCTGCCCGGGCCGGCCAGGTGCCGCCATGGCTCGCGGCACCGACGCCGCCGGCACAGTGCGGCCCGAGGGGCCCCGGCCACCTCGCTCACGCTGTCCCAATGGGTGAGTCGGCTTGCCTGTGTCAGGTGAGCGACCGGGCAGCGTGCTGATCCGCCCGGGCGGCACACCGAAAGTGCGCGCCGAGCGCGCCGGTGATGGGGTTCACCGCGAACCGCGGCGGACGCCGCTGACGGCCCCTGGTTGTGTACACGACCAGGAGGAATCATGCGGGTGCCCACGCCAGGCATCCCTCACCGAGCACCGCCGCCTCCCCGGGGCTGCTGCGACGGGCCGGGGTCGCCCTGTCCCACGGGTGGCCGAGGAGGCGCCGCCGGCGATCGTGGACGAGGCCGCGACAGCCCCAGCCCGTCCACCGGCTCCGGCCGGCCGCATGCGGCCGGC
>NZ_MSGP01000799.1 GCF_002078235.1 Streptomyces viridosporus | reverse complement strand
TCGCCGTCCTGGCGGGCATCGCCGTCATCGTCCTGCTCATCACCAAGTACAAGTTGCACGCCTTCCTGGCGCTGACCATCGGGTCGCTGGCGCTCGGCGCGTTCGCAGGGGCGCCCCTCGACAAGGCGATCGGCAGCTTCAGTGCCGGACTCGGCTCCACCGTCGCCGGTGTCGGCGTGCTCATCGCCCTCGGGGCGATCCTGGGCAAGATGCTCGCCGACTCCGGCGGCGCCGACCAGATCGTCGACACCATCCTCGCCAAGGCGAAGGGCCGCACCATGCCCTGGGCCATGGTGCTGATCGCCTCGGTGATCGGTCTGCCGCTGTTCTTCGAGGTCGGCGTCGTCCTGCTGATCCCCGTCGTGCTGATGGTCGCCAAGCGCGGCAACTTCTCCCTGATGCGCATCGGCATCCCGGCGCTCGCCGGTCTGTCCGTGATGCACGGTCTGGTCCCGCCGCACCCCGGCCCGCTGGTCGCCATCGACGCGCTCAGCGCCAACCTCGGTGTGACGCTGGCGCTCGGCGTGCTCGTCGCCATCCCGACGGTGGTCATCGCCGGTCCGCTGTTCGCCAAGTACGCCGACCGCTGGGTGGACGCCCAGGTCCCCGACCGGATGATCCCGCAGCGCGCCTCCGAGGAACTGGAGAAGCGCCCCGGCTTCGGTCCGACCCTGTTCACCATCCTGCTGCCGGTCGTGCTGATGCTGGGCAAGGCCCTGGTCGAGATCGCCATCGACGACCCGGAGAACGGCGTTCAGCGCGTCTTCAACGTCATCGGCTCCCCGATGATGGCCCTGCTCGCCTCCGTGCTCGTCGGCATCTTCACGCTGGGCATGCCCGCCGGGTTCGGCAAGGAACGGATCTCGCAGCTGGTCGAGAAGGGGCTCGCCCCGATCGCGGGCATGCTGCTGATCGTCGGCGCGGGCGGCGGCTTCAAGCAGACGCTGATCGACTCCGGCGTGGGCCAGATGATCATGGAGATCTCCAAGGACTGGTCGATCCCGACGCTGCTGCTGGGCTGGCTGATCGCGGTGGCGATCCGGCTGGCGACCGGTTCGGCGACCGTGGCCACCATCTCGGCGGCCGGCCTGGTGGCGCCGCTCGCGGCCGACCTGTCGACCACGCACGCGGCCCTGCTGGTCCTCGCCATCGGCGCCGGCTCGATCTTCTTCAGCCACGTCAACGACGCCGGCTTCTGGCTGGTGAAGGAGTACTTCGGCCTGAGCGTCGGCCAGACCATCAAGACGTGGTCGGTCATGGAGACGATCATCTCGGTGGTCGCCGGCGGTCTGGTCCTGCTGCTCTCGCTGGTCATATAGGGGTACGGAAAGATGACGGCTCATTCCCTGTTCGACATCAGCGGCCGCACGGCCCTGGTGACCGGCTCCAGCCGGGGCATCGGACTCGCTCTGGCCCGCGGACTGCTCGAGGCGGGCTGCAGGGTCGTGCTCAACGGGCGGGACGGCGAACGCCTCGCCGAGGTCGCGGCCGAACTGCCGGGCGACGTCCACACGGCCGTGTTCGACGTGACCGACAGCGCCTCGGTGGCCGCGGGGATCGCGGACGTGGAGGAGCGGGTGGGCCCGCTCGACATCCTGGTCAACAACGCGGGCATGCAACTGCGCGCCCCGCTGCTGGAGTTCACCGACGCCGACTGGCACCGCGTCCTCGACACCAACCTCACCAGCGCGTTCCTGGTCGGCCGGGAGGTCGCCCGCGGGATGACGGAACGCGGCCACGGGAAGATCATCAACATCTGCTCGCTGCAGAGCGAGGTGGTCCGCCCCGGCATCGCGCCGTACGCGGCCACCAAGGGCGCGCTGAAGATGCTCACCAAGGGCATGTGCGCGGACTGGGGCCCGCACGGGGTCCAGGTCAACGGGCTCGGCCCCGGCTACATCGAGACCGAGCTGACCGAACCGCTGGTGAAGAACGAGGAGTTCAGCGCCTGGGTGCGGGGGCGGACGCCCGCCGGGCGCTGGGGGCGTACCGAGGACCTGGTGGGCGGGGTGCTGTTCCTCGCCTCCCCCGCGGCCGACTTCGTCGGCGGGCAGGTGCTGTACGTCGACGGCGGCATGACGAGCGTGCTGTGAAAGGGGTGGCGGAGATGCTCGGTTGTGTGATTCACGGTCAGGGCGACCTGCGGGTCGAGGAGCAGGCGGTGCCGTCCCCCGGTCCGGGGCAGGCGCTGGTCGCCGTCCGGTACGGCGGGGTGTGCGGGTCCGACCTGCACTACTGGCGGCACGGCGGGGTGGGCGACTTCCGGCTCCGGGAGCCGATGCTGCTCGGGCACGAGGTCGTCGGCACCGTCGTCTCGTACGGTGACGGGGCCTCGGGTCCGGCCGCCGGTACGGCCGTCGCCGTGCACCCGGCGACCCCGTGCGGGGTGTGCCCCGAGTGCGTGGACGGGCGGCGCAACGTGTGCCGGGACACCCGGTACCTGGGCAGCGCGGCGCGCTTCCCGCACGTGCAGGGCGGTTTCGCGGCGCGGATCGTCGTCCCCGCCGAGCAGCTGCGCCCGCTTCCCGCCGGGCTGGAGCTGCGGCGGGCGGCTCTCGCCGAGCCGCTGTCCGTCGCCCTGCACGCGGTGCGGCGGGCCGGGGAGGTGGCCGGCCGGCACGTGCTGGTCACCGGGGCCGGGCCCATCGGCTGCCTGGTCGTGGCGGCGGCGAAGGCGGCCGGGGCGGCGAAGGTGACCGTCACCGATCTGCTGCCGAAGGCGCTGGAGTACGCGCGGGCCGCGGGCGCCGACACCCTCGTGCGCGCCGACGACCCGGACGACGCCGGATGGCCGGCGGAGGTCGACGTGGCGATCGAGGCGTCCGGCGTGGCCGCGGGGCTGGAAGCCTGTCTGCAGCGCGTGCGGCGAAGCGGAGTCGTCGTGCAGCTCGGCATGCTCCCGCCGGGGCAGAGCCCGTTCGCGGGCAACCTGGTGGTGAGCCGGGAGATCGAGCTGCGCGGGGCGTTCCGCTTCGACACCGAGTTCGACGCGGCGCTCGAACTGCTCGCGGCCCAGCCCGCCTTCGACGAGCTGGTCAGCGCGGTCGTCCCGGTCCGGGACGCGGAGTCGGCGTTCGTGCTCGCCGCGGACCGGAGCCGGTCCTGCAAGGTCCTGCTGGACTTCGGTTCCTGAGCCGCTGCGCCGCTTCTCGGCCCCGGCGGGTCTCGACCCGCCGGGGCCGACGCGTTCACCACGGTCGTCGGCGGGGAACGCCGACGGCTGTCCGGCGTTCGGGGGCCCGCCCTCCCGTTCGAACGGCCGCGCCCCGGCCGGGCCGGGGCGCGCGCCGTCGGGCTCGCGCGAACGCCGCTCCCTACGGGGTGCGCTCGGCTTCCTTCTCCAGCTGGAACGCCTCGTTGCCGAGCCCGATGCGGGCGTGGGTCTCGGGGGCCCGGGCGCGCAGGACCGCGCCCTGGACCAGTCCGACGACGAGGGCGAGGCCGATGACGCCGGGCAGGATCCAGCTCAGGGAGGAGCCGGGGCCCGCGCCGACCAGGACGTCGAAGTCCTTCACCGTGTAGCAGGCGATCACCACCAGGGCGATGCCCGCCAGCGAGGAGGTGACCAGTCGCCAGGCCTGGGCGCCCGCGGCACCGCGCCGGACGAAGAAGACGACGACGGACAGGGAGGCGATCGCCATCAGCACGATCACGCCGAGCGCGCCGATGTTGCCGAACCAGGTGAACAGGCGCAGGACGGGCGCGGTCGGGTCACCGGTCGGCTTGTCGTCGGTGAGCGCGAAGGCGAGGACGAACACGACGGCGACGACGGTCTGGAGCAGGGAGCCGATGCCGGGGGCACCGCTGGTGCCGGTGGTGCGGCCGAAGGCGGCGGGCAGCAGGCCCTCGCGGCCCATGGCGAAGGCGTAGCGGGCGACGACGTTGTGGAAGCTGAGCATCGCCGCGAACATGCCGGTCACGAAGAGGATGTGCAGGACGTCGGTGAAGGTGCCGCCGAGCCGGTCCTCGGTGAGGGAGAACAGCAGCCCCGCGCTCTGCTCCCGCGCGGTGCCGACGATCCCGGACGGGCCGGTGGCGACGGTGAGCGCCCAGCTGCTGATGGCGAAGAAGACGGCGACGCCGGTCACCGCGAGGAACATCACGCGCGGCACCAGGACGTGCGGCCTGCTGGTCTCCTCCGCGTAGACGGGGGCCTGCTCGAAGCCGAGGAAGGCCGCGATGCAGAAGCACAGGGCGGTGCCCACGCCCGCGCCGGTGAGCGTGTCCGGGTTGAAGGCGTGCAGCGACAGGCCCTCCCCGCCCGGGTCGGCGATGGCCGCGACGTCGAAGACCACGACGAGCAGCACCTCGATGACGAGCAGGACGCCGAGCACGCGCGCGTTGACGTCGATCTTCAGCCAGCCGAGCGCGCCGACGGCGGCCGCGGCCACGAGCGCCGGTATCCACCAGGCGACCTCGAGGCCGGCGTAGGTGGCGAAGAGACCGGAGACCTCGAAGCCGAAGATGCCGTAGATGCCGACCTGGAGGGCGTTGTAGGCGACGAGCGCGACCAGGGCCGCGCCCGCTCCGGCGGTGCCGCCGAGACCTCGGGAGATGTAGGCGTAGAAGGCGCCGGCGTTGTGGACGTGCCGGCTCATCTCGGCGTACCCGAGGCTGAACAGCACCAGCACGGTGCCGAGGACCACGAAGAGCAGCGGCTGGCCGACGATGCCCATCACCGCGAATGTGGTGGGCATGACACCGGCGACCACCATGAGGGGCGCGGTCGCGGCGAGGACGGAGAGCAGCAGGCCCCCCGTGCCGAGGCGGTCGGCGCGCAGGGCGCGCTCCTGCCCCTTGAAGGTGCTGATGCTCTCGGCCGCGGATCTGCTCGTGCGCGAACTGTCCGTCGTCATCGGGAGACCGTCCTTGGGTCGGGTGTGGTTGCGGCGGCTGGGTCGGGTGGG
>NZ_MSGP01000798.1:234-811 GCF_002078235.1 Streptomyces viridosporus | reverse complement strand
GCGGCTTCGCGGTGCAGGGTGCCGACAAGGCTTACCGTCCCGGGCCCGCGCTGTACCGGCTCGGCATGTCGCACCGCTCCGACTACGAGCTCGTCGAAACCGCCCGCCCGCACATGCTGTGGCTCAACGGCAAGCTGGGCGAGACCGTGCACCTGGTGGTGCGGTCCGGAGCCGAGGCTCGCTTCCTGCACAGCATCGAGGGCACGCATGCGCTGAGGGTCGGCAGCCGTGCGGGGGCCGCCCTGCCGGCGCACCTGGCTTCGGGCGGCAAGGCACTGCTCGCCGAACTGACCGTCGCCGAACTGACCGAGATCTACGGCCCCGGGGGCGGAGCGCAACCGGACACCGACCCCGAAACGCTGCACGGCAGGCTCGCCGCCGTACGCCGCTGCGGCTATGCGATCAGCATCGGGGAGACCGAGCGGGGCGTCTCCGCCGTGGGGGCCGCGGTACGGGAGCCCGGCGGGCGCGCCGTCGCGGCCCTCATCGTGTCGGCGCCGTCACTGCGCTTCACCCGGGCTCGCATCGACGAGGCGGCCGGGGTGCTGCGGGATGCCGTGCGGCGGATGGAGGCCGC
>NZ_MSGP01000798.1:0-196 GCF_002078235.1 Streptomyces viridosporus | reverse complement strand
TCGTACGGGGATGGCGGCCTCACGCAAAGGGGGAAGGCCCGCTGTACCGCAGAGCGGAATTATTGACGGATTCTATTGCTCTGTGCGTAACTGCGCTGATTTCATCCCGGTCACCGCACAGGACATCGCACGGTGCCGCAGGGACAGCGGCACCGTGCGTCATGTCCTGCCGGTTTCCCCCCTGCCTTCTCCTGAC
>NZ_MSGP01000797.1 GCF_002078235.1 Streptomyces viridosporus | reverse complement strand
GGGGCTTCCGGCGCTTCCGGGGACCACCTGGTGGCCCTGGCCCCGGTGCTGGTGGGGGTGATCGCCGCCCTGGTGCTGGTGCGCCTGTACCCGCTGCCGCTGCGCGGGCTGGCCCGTCCGGCCGGGCGGCTGCGGGGCGTGGTCGGCCCGCTGTCCCTGGCCCGCGCGGGCCGGGCGTCCGGCTCCGCGGTGCTNNCCCGGGACCGCGCGGCCGTGCTCGCCGTCGGCGCCGACGCCCGCGTCACCTCGTCCCAGGCGCTGCCGTCCGGCCTGGCCGACCGGGTTCGGCGCGTGCCCGGCGTGCGCGAGGTCACCCCCGTCGGCATCACGTACTACGCCCAGCCCCTGGACGGTCGGACGACCCTCCAGCTGGCCGGCGTCGACCCGGCCGGTTACGCGGCCCTGGCCCGGCACACGGACCTCGGTCCCTTCGGCCGGGACGCGCTGAGGGCGCCCGGGGCCTCCGGGTCCGAGGCCCTGCCCGCCCTGGCCTCCCCCGCGGTCGCCGACCACTACGGCACCCGGCCGTTCGCGGTGCGCCTGGACGACGGCGCCCTGGTCACCGTGCGGATCGTGCTGGTGCGGGAGCGGACCCCGGCGGTCGCCGGCCAGGAGTTCCTGGTCGTGGACCGGTCGGGGCTTCCCGCCGACGCCGCCCGCCCGACCTCGCTGCTGGTGACCGGCGACCACCCGGACGCGGCCGAGCTGCGCCGGGTCGCGGGCAGCGGAACACAGGTCCGGGTGCGCGCCGAGGAGTTCGCNNCTGACCCTGCTGCGCGCCGCCCCCGAACGCGCCGCGCTGCTGGCCCGTCTGCGCACCATGGGCCTCACCCGCGCCCAGGGGCGCCGTCTGCTCGTCCTGGAGTCCCTTCCGCAGGCCCTGCTCGCGGCGGTCGGCGGCATCCTCACGGCCTGGGCCGCCGTCCGGCTGCTCTCCCCCGGCGTCGACCTGACGGCCCTCGCCCTCGCCGCCTCCTCGTCCCCGGCGGGGCGGGCGACGCTGCGTACCGATCCGGTGTCGCTGCTGGTGCCGGCGCTGGCGGTGGTGGCCCTGACCGTCGGGATCGCGGCGGCGCAGGCGTGGTGGACGGGGCGCCGGGGGTCGGTGCGGGAGCTGAGGGCGGGCGATGCCCGGTGAGGCGGCCGAACGACGACGCGCGGTCCCCGGCGGCTCCCCCGCCTCCCGCACCCCTCC
>NZ_MSGP01000796.1 GCF_002078235.1 Streptomyces viridosporus | reverse complement strand
GGCGGTGGGCGACGCCCAGGACGTCCGCCAGCGCGCCGGCGAGGTCGGCGAGGCGGTAGCCGGGGTCGGCGGAGCGGGCCGCACGCACTCCGGTCACCACGGAGACCGCCGCGGCGGAGGCCCGGGGGAGGCCGGCGAGGCGGGCGGTGTGCGCGGCGTGCAGGAGTTCCGCCTGGAGCACGGCGCCGGCACCGTCCGCGCCGGCTTCCAGGACGGCGGCGGCCGCGTCGCACACCGTTCGGGCGGCGGCGCGCTGTTCGTCGGTGGCGGCCTCGGCCTCCGCCGGTCCCGTCCGGTCCGGCTGCGCCGCCGGTCCCGTCCCCGGCACCGGTTCCGTCCCCGGCCTCGTTCCCGTCCCTTCCCGCGCTTCCGCGGTCTCGGCAGGAGCCGGGGACGGGGGCGGGGCTTCGTCGGCGACCGGTGCGGCCGAGGCCGCCGCCGCCCGGTGCAGGCAGTCGGGGGCCAGCAGGCACCCGCAGCGGATCGCGTCCGCGCCGGTCACCGTCCCGCCGGGCGCGTGCAGGACGACGTCGGTCTCGTCGT
>NZ_MSGP01000795.1 GCF_002078235.1 Streptomyces viridosporus | reverse complement strand
AGGACGTCGAGGATCAGCCGTTCGTACGCCTCCGGGCTGGACTCGGTGAACGACTCGCCGTAGGCGAAGTCCATCGACACGTCCCGGATCTCCATCGACGTGCCCGGCACCTTGGAGCCGAACCGCACCGTGACGCCCTCGTCCGGCTGGACGCGGATCACGATGGCGTTGGAGCCCAGCTCCTCGGTGGCGGTGGTGTCGAAGGGGGAGTGCGGCGCCCGCTGGAAGACCACCGCGATCTCGGTGACCCGGCGGCCCAGCCGCTTGCCGGTGCGCAGGTAGAAGGGGACGCCGGCCCAGCGGCGGTTGTCGATGCCCAGCTTGATCGCCGCGTAGGTGTCGGTCTTCGAGGAGGAGTCGATGCCCTCCTCCTCCAGGTATCCGCGCACCTTCGCGCCGCCCTGCCAGGCACCGGTGTACTGCCCGCGCACGGTGTCCCGGCCCAGGTCCTTCGGCAGCCTCACCGCCCGCAGGACCTTCAGCTTCTCGGTGAGCAGCGCGTCCGCGTCGAAGGAGGCGGGTTCCTCCATCGCGGTGAGCGCGAGCAGCTGCAGGAGGTGGTTCTGGACGACGTCGCGGGCGGCGCCGATGCCGTCGTAGTAGCCGGCCCGGCCGCCGATGCCGATGTCCTCGGCCATGGTGATCTGCACGTGGTCCACGTAGGACCGGTTCCAGACGGGCTCGAACAACTGGTTGGCGAAGCGCAGCGCCAGGATGTTCTGGACCGTCTCCTTGCCCAGGTAGTGGTCGATCCGGAAGACCTGGTCCGGGTCGAACACCTCGTGGACGATCGCGTTCAGCTCCTGGGCGGACCTCAGGTCGTGGCCGAACGGTTTCTCGATCACGGCGCGCCGCCAGGATCCCTCGGGAGCGTCGGCCAGCCCGTGCTCCTTCAGCTGCTGCACCACCTTGGGGAAGAACCTCGGCGGCACCGAGAGGTAGAAGGCGTGGTTGCCGCTGGTACCCCGGGAAGCGTCCAACTCGTCGATCGACGCACGCAGTTGCTCGAAGGCCGAGTCGTCCTCGAAGTCACCCGGGACGAACCGCATCCCCTCGGCGAGCTGCTGCCAGACCTCCTCGCGGAAGGGGGTGCGGGCGTGCTCCTCGACCGCGTCGTGGACCACCTGGGCGAAGTCCTGGTCCTCCCAGTCCCGCCGGGC
>NZ_MSGP01000794.1 GCF_002078235.1 Streptomyces viridosporus | reverse complement strand
TCCTCGATCAGCAGCACCCGCCGCGGGTGCTGCTGATCGAGGAGCACGCGGAGATCGCGCTGGCGCTCACCGCGACGCTGGAGCGGCGCGGCATGCAGGTGGCGCGGGCCGGGAGCGACGCCGACGCGGTGGCGCTAGCGGGGCAGTTCCGGCCGAACCTGGTGGTGCTGGACCTGATGCAGGTGCAGCGGCGGCAGGCCGGGTCCGCCGGGATCATCGACTGGCTGCGGGCGAACGGGCAGCTCAACCGCACCCCGCTGGTCGTCTACACCGCCGCCGTCGACCAGGCCGACCTGCCGCGGCTGGCGTCCGGCGAGACGGTGCTGTTCCTCGCGGAGCGGTCCACCAACGACGAGGTGCAGGCCCGGATCGTCGATCTGCTCGCGCGGATCGGCACCAACTGACGCCGGGCCGCCCGCGCACGTCGCCGGGCCGCCCGCGCACGTCGCCGGGCCGCCCGTGCCCGTCGGCGGGCCGGCGGGCGCGGGGCACGGACGTGCGCCGGGCGGTGGGCGGGAGTGCCGCCCACCGCCCGGCGCGTGCGGTCCGGGCCGGGGTCAGATCCGGCTGACGTCCAGCGCGCCCTCGGCGTACTGCCTGCGCAGCACCTTCTTGTCGAACTTGCCCACGCTCGTCTTCGGCACCGACTCGATCACCGTCCAGCGCTCCGGGAGCTGCCACTTGGCGATCCCGCCCTCCTCCTGGAGGAAGGCGCGCAGGACGGCGAAGTCGGCGGTGGCGCCCTCCTTGAGGACGACCGTGGCCAGCGGGCGCTCGCCCCACTTGTCGTCCGGGACGGCGACGACGGCGGCCTCGGCGACGTCCGGGTGGGCCATCAGCGCGTTCTCCAGCTCGACGGAGGAGATCCACTCGCCGCCGGACTTGATGACGTCCTTGGCCCGGTCGGTCAGGGTGAGGAAGCCGTCGGGGCTGATGATGCCGACGTCACCGGTCTTGAGCCAGCCGTCCTCGCTGAACTTGTCGGCGGGGCGCAGGGGTTCGGCGCCGGGGCCGTTGTAGTAGGCGCCCGCGATCCACGGGCCGCGCACCTCCAGCTCGCCGGCCGACTCGCCGTCCCAGGGGAGGCGCTCGCCGCCGGGACCGGTGAGGCGGGCCTCGACGCCGGCCGGGAAGCGGCCCTGGGTCAGCCGGTAGGCGAACTCCTCCTCGGTGCCCACGGCGTGGGCCGGCGGCCGGGCGATGGTGCCGAGCGGGGAGGTCTCCGTCATGCCCCAGGCGTGGCAGACCCGCATGCCGAGCTTGTCGAACGCCTCCATCAGGGAGGGTGGGCAGGCCGAGCCGCCGATGGTGACCTGGGTGAGGGCGGAGACGTCCCGGGGCCTGGCGGTCAGCTCGGCGAGCAGGCCCTGCCAGATGGTGGGGACGGCGGCGGCGTGGGACGGCCGCTCGCTCTCGATCATCCCGGCGAGCGGCGCGGGCTGCAGGAAGCGGTCGGGCATCAGCATGTTGACGCCGGTCATGAAGGTGGCGTGCGGCAGGCCCCAGGCGTTGACGTGGAACTGCGGGACCACGACCAGCGAGGTGTCCCGGTCGGTCAGGCCCATCGACTGGGCCATGTTGACCTGCATGGAGTGCAGGTAGATCGAACGGTGGCTGTAGACCACGCCCTTGGGGTCACCGGTGGTGCCGGAGGTGTAGCACATGGCGGCGGCGGCGCGTTCGTCCAGCTCCGGCCAGTCGTACGCGGTCGGCTTCCCGGCGATCAGGTCCTCGTACTCGTGCACCTGCACGGAGGCGTCCGCCAGCGCGGAACGGTCCCCGGGGCCGGAGACGACCACGTGCTCGACGGTCTTCAGGTGCGGCAGCAGCGGAGCGAGCAGCGGGATCAGCGAACCGTTGACCAGGACCACCCGGTCGGCGGCGTGGTTGACGATCCACACGAGCTGCTCGGGCGGGAGGCGGAGGTTCAGGGTGTGCAGGACGGCGCCCATGGAGGGGATCGCGAAGTACGCCTCCACGTGCTCGGCGTTGTTCCACATGAGGGTGGCGACCCGGTCGTCGCCGGCGACGCCGAGGTCCTCGCGCAGGGCGTGTGCCAGCTGGGCCGCGCGGGCACCGATCTCCGCGTAGGTGCGGCGGTGCGGTTCGTCCTCGCCGGTCCAGGTGGTCACCAGTGACGTCCCGTGGATCGTCGACCCGTGCGTCAGGATCCTCGAGATCAGCAGCGGTACGTCCTGCATGGTGCTCAGCACGGCGTCCTCCTGGGCGACATTGCCTACGCGGCGGTAAGGGTTGCGCTGATTCTGCGCACATACCACGCGGTATGTCACTAGGGAGCGGCGATCGATCACGCCCCGAGGCAGGACAATTTCCCTCAAGAGCGAACAAATCCCAGCTCGGGGTCGTCGCGCAACTTGCCCAGCGCCCGTGACACGGCCGACTTCACCGTGCCCACCGACACCCCGAGCACCTCGGCCGTCTGCACCTCGCTCAGGTCCTCGTAGTACCGCAGGACGACCATCGCCCGCTGCCGTGCGGGCAGCCTCATGATCGCCCGCCACATCGCGTCGCGCAGCGCCTGCCGCTCGGCCGGGTCGTCGCCGCCGGGCACCGGGTCCGGCTCGGGCAGCTCGTCGCAGGCGAACTCGTCCACCTTGCGCTTGCGCCACTGCGAGGTCCGCGTGTTCAGCAGGGCCCGGCGCACATAGCCGTCGAGCGCGCGGTGGTCCTCGATGCGCTCCCAGGCGACGTACGTCTTGGCGAGCGCGGTCTGCAGCAGGTCCT
>NZ_MSGP01000793.1:422-639 GCF_002078235.1 Streptomyces viridosporus | reverse complement strand
CGTCGACGAAGACGACGTCCCGGGGGTCGTGGTGCTCCGCCAGCCAGCGCAGCGCGTTGGCGTCGATGCCCCGGCCGCGGACGATGGAGACGGCGTAGTGGGGCAGGTCGAGGCCGTGCCGGTACCGGGCCCAGCGGCGCATCAGGATGCCGACGGGGGTGCCCGCGCGGGCCAGGGAGGCGAGCACCGGAGGGGAGGAGCGCTCGGTGAGCACCGT
>NZ_MSGP01000793.1:0-377 GCF_002078235.1 Streptomyces viridosporus | reverse complement strand
CCACGCCCACCGCGTGGGCGAGGCGGGCGGCCGAGGCGTCCAGGGCCGTGCGGAACAGCTCCTGGTACTGCTCGCTCGGCTGGTACTCCACGGGCAGCGACTCCGCGTAGTGGGCGCCGCCGCTCTGGATGGCCTCCTCGCGTTCCTCGGTCGGCGCCTCCAGCGTCACGTCCGAGAGGTCCTGGAGCAGCCAGCCGACCTCCTCGGGCGGGTACGAGGAGAAGGCGGGGCCTCTGAGGGGCTCGGGCAGCATGGTGGCGGGCCTTTCGGGGGCGTGCGGTGCGTCCGGTGTCTCCGTGGGCGCGGGGACGTACGACGGCACGACCGCGAGGAGGACCTGGGGGGTGTGCGCGGCGAGCCGGGCGAGCAGGCCGCCG
>NZ_MSGP01000792.1:633-783 GCF_002078235.1 Streptomyces viridosporus | reverse complement strand
CGACGAGGTACGCGTCCTGATGGACTCCCGGGGCACGGTGCTCGCCGAGGAGCCCGTCGGGGCCGCCGTCCGGTCGGCGGGCGCCCCGCAGATCCCCGTCCTGCGGTCGGCGCTGCACCGGGCCCTGCTCGACGAGGCCGTCGCCGCGGG
>NZ_MSGP01000792.1:0-626 GCF_002078235.1 Streptomyces viridosporus | reverse complement strand
TCTCCGACGGCGGCGCCGCCGCCTGCCAGGTACTGATCGCCGCCGACGGCATCCACTCCGCCGTGCGGCGCCGCATGCTCGGCGACGGGCCCCCCGTCTACCGCGGCTACACCTCGGTGCGCGGACGCACCCGCGGCTCCGTGCTGGGGCAGCGCGGCCACGTCGTCAACGGCCGCGGCATCCAGCTGTTCATCGCCCCCGTCGGCGACGACACCCTGTACTGGACCGCCAAGATCACCGCACCCGAGGGGGAGTGGCCCGCCAAGGGGCCCGAGGAGGCCCGGCGCGCCCTGCTCACCGCGCTGGAGGGCTGGTACCCGCCCGTGGTCGACCTGGTGCGCGCCGCCGACCCCGGTGACGTCGTCGTCACCGACATCCACGACCGCGATCCCGCCCCGCGCTGGACCGACCACCGGGTCGCGCTGCTCGGCGACGCCGCCCACCCCATGGTCCCGGCCCTCGGCCAGGGCGCCAACATGGCGCTCGAGGACGCCGCCGTGCTCGCCGACCGCCTCGGCGCCTGCGCCCACGTGCCCACCGCGCTCGCCGCCTACGCCCGCGAACGCATGGACCGCGCCGCCGCCGTCGTCCTGTCCTCGCGCCGCCAGGGCGCCCTCGACCAGGGC
>NZ_MSGP01000791.1 GCF_002078235.1 Streptomyces viridosporus | reverse complement strand
GGCCGAACGGTTCGGCCACGTGGACCAGCGTGGAGCCGTGCGGGAAGAGCGCCTCCACCTGGAGGCTGGGGACGGTGCCGGCGACCCCCGGCAGCAGCCGGTCGCGCGGCACGACCTCCCGGGCCCGCTCGACCACGGTCTCCAGCGGT
The DNA here is from genome assembly GCF_002078235.1 of Streptomyces viridosporus. Lineage (GTDB taxonomy): Bacteria > Actinomycetota > Actinomycetes > Streptomycetales > Streptomycetaceae > Streptomyces > Streptomyces viridosporus. The sequence goes on along the minus strand of NZ_MSGP01000791.1, from coordinate 1,620 downwards.
ACGCCGTCCCAGGCCATCTCCAGGACCTCGTCGCACACCAGGGCGACGGCCTCGGTCGCGCCGAGCCGGGCGCCGCGGGCGAGCCGCCGCCGGGCGAGCTCGGCGGCCGAGAACAGCGTCAGCCGTTCCTGCTCGCGGGGAGTCAGATGCATGGGTGTTCCCCTCGGGACGATGCGGGCCCGTTGGCCGCGCGGTGGGGTATGCACAGCACAATGCCCTGCGAGGGGGACGTGAACAATGCTGAAACGCTCCGTGCTGACCCCCCGATAATGGGCACATGCACAATGCGCCGGACAACGACGCTCCCGCCCGTACCTCCGCTGCCGGAGGCGGCGGCGACGGCAGCGCGCCCGTTCCCCCCGAGCTGCGCACGCTGGTGCGCGACTGCCTGGACGACCTGGACGACCTGGTCGGACGCTACGTCCCGGAGGTCTCCGCGTTCGACGACTACGAGGCCGTGGTCCCGCCCGAGGACCTGCGCGACACCGCCCGGTCCTCCTTCGAGCTGCTGCTGCGCCTGATCGGCGGCCTGCCGGTGCCCGAGGAACTGCGCGCGGTCTCGGAACGGCTGGGCCGCCGCCGCGCCCACCAGGGCATACCGCTGGAGCCGCTGCTGCAGGCGGTGCGCATGGACTTCCGCGTGCTGTGGACCGCGTTCCTGGAACGCACCCGCCCGGAGGACCTGCCGCAGCTGACGCGCGGGGCGGTGCGGGTGTGGGAGGCGGTGGAGTTCCACACCGTGCAGGTGCACGCGGCCTACCTGGACCAGGTCGCCGTGCTGGCCCGCGAGCGGGAGCGGGAGCGGACCGCGCTCATGGGCAGGCTGCTGTCCTCGGACGGCCGCGACCAGCGCCTGGTCGCACAGGTGGCCACCCTGCTCCAGGTCAACGCGCAGTCGGACTTCGCCGTGGCGGTGGCACCACCGGAGTCGCAGCAGGCGCTGCGCCGGGCCGTCGCGGCGCGGTCGGCGGGCCACTCCTCCCACCTGCAGCAGCACAACGGCATGCTGGTGCTCGTGGCCAGGCTGCCGGACGGGGCGGACGCGTCCCCGCCAGCCTGGCTGGACGGCGTGGCGTGCGCCCTCGGCCCGGTCGCACGCGGACTGGCCCGCGTCCCCGACACGGTACGGGTGGCCGAGGCGATCGCCATGACGATGGACGGCGGGACGGCGCACGGCCCGGTGACCCTGGTCGAGGCGTGGATGCCGGTGGCGGCGGCGCGGCTGGGGCCGATCGCCGGGGTGCTGGCCGACGCGGTCCTCGCCGGCCTGGACCGGTTGTCGCCGCACGAGCGCCGGCGCCTGCTGGACACCGTGGTCGCGTACTGCGAGTCCGGGTCGGTCGCGGCGGTCACCCGCGAGCTGTACTGCCACCGCAACACGGTGCTCAACCGCCTGAGCCGGTTCACCGAGCTGACCGGCCTGCACCCCACCCGGCCGACGGAGGCGGCCGCCGTCCTGTTCGCCCTGCAGTGCGAGCGGCTCCGCGGCGGGTGACCGCCCGCCGCGGACCGGGACGGCCGGGGCCGCGGCGGGCCGGACACCGGGAGCGTCGCCGGCCGGGGGCGCCCGTCCCGGCCCGCCGACCCGCGCACGACACGCGAACGGGGCGGGGCGCGGTC
>NZ_MSGP01000790.1 GCF_002078235.1 Streptomyces viridosporus | reverse complement strand
CGCCCGGGGCGTAAGCCTGCTGCCCACCCCGGCCGCGCGGGACTGGAAGTCCGGGGCCTCGAACCTGCTCGGCCGCAACGCGCGGCCGCTCAACGAGTTCGTGGTAAACCTGCTGCCCACGCCGAAGGCCTCCGACGGCCCGCACGGCGGGCCGAACCAGCGCGACGCCTCCGGCCAGGACCACCGGCCCGGCTCCCGGTGGGTGGCGGCCGACGGCACCGACTACGGGCCCGCCATCCGCCGCTGGGAGCACGTCACCGGCCGGGCGGCGCCGTGCCCGACCGAGCCGGGCACCCGCGGCAACTATCGCCTGTCCCCGGCGTTCGTGGAGTGGATGATGGGCCTCCCGGCCGGCTGGGTCACCGCCGTCCCCGACATCCCCCGCAAGGAACAACTGAAGATCCTCGGCAACGGCGTGGTGCCCCAGCAGGCCCGCCACGCCTACGGCCTGCTGCTCGGCACCACTGCGGCCAGGCGGGCGGGGGAGGTGGCGGCGTGACCGGCCTCCCCAGCGTCTCCCTGGAGTGCCTGCCGCTGCTCGCCTCCGCCCTCACGGCGGCCGAACGCGGCTGGCCGGTCATCCCGCTGCACCCCGGCAGCAAGCGCCCGGCCGGGCACGCCGAACGCGCCTGCCCCGGCACCGGGCGGTGCGCCGGCGGGCACCGCACCCCGGAGGAGCGCGCCACCACCGACCCCGCCCTGATCCACGCCGCGTGGGCGCACCGGCCGTACAACGTCGGGATCGCCACCGGCCCGGCCGGGCTGGTCGTCATCGACCTGGACCCGGTCAAGGCCGACGAGCCGGAAGGAGCGCCTGACGGCGCCACCGCGTTGCAGGCGCTCTGCGAGCGCGCCGGGCAGGTGCTCCCCGCCACCTACCGGGTGCGGACCGCGCGCGGGGAACACCTCTACTTCACCGCCCCCGCCGGGATGCGGTTGAAGTGCAGCGCGAACCGGCTCGGGCCGCACATCGACACCCGCGCCTGGGGCGGCTACGTCGTCGCCCCCGGCAGTGCCACGCCCGACGGCACGTACGCGGTCGCCTGTGACGCGCCCGTGGCCGAACTGCCCTCGTGGCTGACCGCGTTGCTTGTGGAGCCGGACAGGCCCGCCCCGGTGCCCGTCCGGGCCCATGACGGCACCCGTGCCGCCAGGGTCGCCCTGGAACGCGAGTGCGCCGTCATCGCCGCCGCAACCGAGGGCGGGCCGGACGGCCGCAACAACACCCTGCACAAGAGCGCCTGCAAGGTGGCGCGGTTCGTGGCGTGGGGCGACATCCCCCGGCACGTGGTGGAGCAGGCAATCCAGGGGGCGGGGGAGGCCACCGGCCTGCCGCCGGCCGAGTGCCGCACCACCATCCGCAGCGCCCTGGACTGGGTCATCGCCCACGCCACCCCGCGGGAGGCGGCATGACGGCCCCCACTCCCCC
>NZ_MSGP01000079.1 GCF_002078235.1 Streptomyces viridosporus | reverse complement strand
GGGCGGGGTGAGGTGCCGCCGATGAACCGCGGAGCGGCAGCCGCGCCGGGGCAGGGACGAGTTCGAAAGTTTCGAAGTGATCCCGGTTCTGTGACGCCACAAGCTAGGAAGGCAGGGCTCTCCGGTCAAGGTCTGCTGCCGATCTGTCCGCAAACAGTTCCTCCCTCCGGGCGTGACGGGCCCTTGCGTCGACGGTGGAACCGCAGGTGGTGTGCGGTGCGGCTCGCCGGTCGAGGGAGCCATCCACCTCCATGCGGCATCGAAAGTTTCGAATGGAGATCGGAAATTTTTTCTGTCGTGAGGGTTGACGAGTCACTGTCAATCCCTCAATCATCCTGTCTGGTAAACCGACCGTAGGACGAAATTTCGAACAGCGCTGGTCCCGGGCAGACCGTGCCGCACCGCAGAGCCGCGCACAGCTGCACGACGGATCCGCGCACCGAAGCACCTGCGCCACCCCGTTTTTCGTCCCGGTGAGGCTCGCACCGACGCACCCTGACCCTCCGTGCAGGCGGAGAGGTGTGCGACGCCGCGTGACGGCCTCCCGGCTGAGCCGCGATGGAGTACCCCGTGCCCGTGTCGAAGGACCGCTGCCGCCCGGCGTACGTCACTCGACGGCCGGCCGGGCCCGTCCCTGCCGGTTGAGATCCTCCCGGGTCCCACGACCGCGGTGTCCGGTGATCCCGTCATTCCTACTTTGGAGGCACAGCCATGGGCTTGTCCGCCCTTCCCAGACCCGCCGTCCGGCGGAAGGTCCGCGTTCTGCTGCTGGCGCTGGTCGCCGGCGTCCTCGGTGTGGTCGCCACCCTGGTCGCGCCGCCGCCCGCTCAGGCCGCCGAGAGCACGCTCGGCGCCGCGGCGGCGCAGAGCGGCCGCTACTTCGGCGTCGCCATCGCCGCGAACAGGCTGAGCGACTCGACGTACGCGACGATCGCGGCCCGGGAGTTCAACTCGGTGACGGCCGAGAACGAGATGAAGATCGACGCCACCCAGCCGCAGCGGGGCCAGTTCAACTTCAGCGCCGCCGACCGCGTCTACAACTGGGCGGTGCAGAACGGCAAGCAGGTGCGCGGCCACACCCTGGCCTGGCACTCCCAGCAGCCCGGCTGGATGCAGAGCCTCAGCGGCAGCGCGCTGCGCCAGGCGATGATCGACCACATCAACGGCGTGATGAGCCACTACAAGGGCAAGATCGCGCAGTGGGACGTCGTGAACGAGGCCTTCGCCGACGGAAGTTCGGGAGCCCGGCGCGACTCCAACCTGCAGCGCACCGGCAACGACTGGATCGAGGTCGCCTTCCGCACCGCGCGCGCCGCCGACCCGTCCGCCAAGCTCTGCTACAACGACTACAACGTCGAGGACTGGACCTGGGCCAAGACCCAGGCCATGTACGCCATGGTGCGGGACTTCAAGCAGCGCGGTGTGCCGATCGACTGCGTCGGCTTCCAGTCGCACTTCAACAGCGGCAGCCCCTACAACAGCAACTTCCGCACCACCCTGCAGAACTTCGCCGCCCTCGGCGTCGACGTGGCCATCACCGAACTCGACATCCAGGGTGCCTCGGCCACGACCTACGCCAACGTGGTCAACGACTGCCTGGCCGTCTCGCGCTGCCTCGGCATCACCGTCTGGGGTGTGCGCGACAGCGACTCCTGGCGATCGGAGCACACGCCGCTGCTGTTCAACAACGACGGCAGCAAGAAGCCCGCGTACACCGCGGTCCTCAACGCACTCAACGGCGGCTCCACCACACCGCCCGCGGACGGCGGAACGATCAAGGGTGTCGGTTCGGGCCGCTGCCTGGACGTGCCCAGCAGCAGCACCACCGACGGCACCCAGGTCCAGCTGTGGGACTGCCACAACGGGACCAACCAGCAGTGGACGTACACCGATGCCGGTGAGCTCAGGGTCTACGGCAACAAGTGCCTGGACGCCGCCGGCACCGGCAACGGCGCCAAGGTCCAGATCTACAGCTGCTGGGGTGGCGACAACCAGAAGTGGCGCCTCAACTCCAACGGATCCATCGTCGGCGTCCAGTCCGGCCTCTGCCTCGACGCAGCCGGGAGCGGCACCGCCAACGGCACCCGGATCCAGCTCTACTCCTGCTCGAACGGCAACAACCAACGCTGGACCCGCGCCTGACGAGGCCCGCACGAAGACATCGCTGATGAGCGCGAGGGTCGCCGCCGTGGTGGCGGCGCCCCTCGCGCTCGGCACGGTCCGGCGGGCGGCGTCACCACGGTCCGGTCCCCGCGGAAGTGCGGTCAGGGAGCCGTCCTCCAGGGGTCCGAAGTGCCGCGTACTCCGTTCAAGTCCAAGATCTGGCATCACGTCCTCGCCCTCTACGGCGTGGACGATCTCGGCGGTGGTGACAGGGCGCCCGCGCCGCAACAGCAGCGCCGCCCGGTCGGGACAGCGTGCCGGCGATGGTGCCGCCCGGGCCGGCACCGGTCGCGGTCACCTCCTCACCCCACCGCTCGCTCCCGGGCTGTTGGATCGAGGACCGTCCTTCGGGGACGGGTCGTGGTCTCGGACGTAGACGGTGACTCGTGCCCCGTTGACGTGCGTCGTTCCGTACGCGCGGAAGTGGCGCCGCAGGGTGCTTGTCTTCGCTTGCTCCCGCGGATCGGTCAGCGAGTGCGCACCCGCCGCGCGGACCACGACGATCCGGTCGAAGTCCAGCATGCGTGCCGCGATTTCCCGGGCGGGAAGCTCGACGCCTGCGAGTGTGTTCGACGAAACGGGGTCCTGTGCCAGGGCCAGATCCGTCAGGAGACGGGTGTCCTCGGGGTCGGCCGCGGTCAGGATCCGGTGTCGGCCGGAGAGGTAGAGCAGACCGTCGCCGGGACGGCCTGCCTCGTGTACGGCGGCGCCGATGGCGGTGGCGTCATCGCTTCGGCTCTGGGGCGTCCTCAGCGACAGGCTCGGTGGGACGAGCGCGGCCAGTACGGCAACCGCCGCGATCCACACGTAGCGGGAAGACCGCTGCTTCCGATGGAAGTGTTCCATCAAGGCGCCCAGCAGCAGGGCGATGCCGATATTGCTGTACAGCACGTACCGGTCGACGAAAAGGGGTTTGACCAGTGAGGCGATCAGCAGCAGAAGGCCCGGGAGCACGAGAATCGGCACGGCCAGCGCGGAGAGCCGTACGGGCCCCCTGCCCCCCAGGGGCGCTCGGGCACACACCAGGCCCACGACCGCAACGACCAGGAAATAGTGAAGCCGCACCGGTCCGCCGATCCAGGACACCTGCTCCGCCTGCCCCGCACTGCGGATCGCCAGGGGCAGCAGCCCGGCCACGACGCCCGCCGCAGCCACACTCCACGCCCTCATCACCGGCCGTGGAACACGGGAGACGACCAGTGTGACGCCGTGTGCGACGAGGGCGAGGACCGCGAACTCATGGAGCAGACAGGCCAGCAGCATGGTGAAGCCGTAGACCGCCCACCGCCACCGGGCGCGATGCGGGACGCTGACCACGAGCGCATAGGTGGCCCAGGCGACCAGGGCACAGACCATGGCGTACGAGCGGCCTTCCTGTGCGTACTTCTGTACCTGGGGAAGGACCGGAAACACCAGCCCGGCCAGCAGCCCGGCACGGGGTCCCGCCAGGCGCAGCGCCAGAAGCCCGACTCCGCTCGCCGCCACGGACATGGCCAGCACGGACGGCAGCCGCAACGTCAGCAGCCCTCCGCCGAACAGACCGAAGATCTCGTGCATCACGGTGTAGTAGAGGGCATGGACCAGATCGACCTGCTGGGCGGTGTGCCATATCTGCGAAAGGTCGCGGTGCGCGAGCTGGTAGGTGACGGACTCGTCCCCCCACAGGGTGTTCTGCCTGCGGATACCCCAGAGCCCCAGAGCGATGGTCAGCGCCAAGGGCGCGATGACGACAACGGCTGTGGCCGGGCTCGGTGATGGTCGACGGGCTGGTACGGGAGGGGAGACCGTCCCGGTCACGGTGGGGGCGCGTTCATCGAGGGACATCGGCGACAGGGCCTTTCAGCAGGGGCGAAGAAACCCCGCCAGCGTGCCCGGACCTCGTTGACCGGCCGCTGACCCAACCTGACCGGCCGATCAGGAAGGCGGGCCGGCACTGTGCCAGGCTGCACCCCATGCGCATCCTGGTGGTCGAAGACGAAGTGGACCTTGCCCACACCCTGCACACCGGTCTGACCGCCGAGGGCTACAGCGTCGACGTCGCCCATGACGGCCGACAGGGACTGTGGATGGCCCGGACCGGCGAATACGCCCTCGTCGTACTGGACCTGATGCTGCCCGGACTCAACGGCTACAAGGTCTGCGCCCAGTTGCGCCGGGAGGGCAACGCGGTCCCCATCCTGGTACTCACCGCCAAGGACGGGGAGTGGGACCAGGCGGAGGCTCTCGACACGGGGGCCGACGACTACCTGGCCAAACCCTTCTCCTACCTGGTGCTCGTCGCACGGCTGCGGGCCCTGGTCAGACGAGCCGCCACGGCCGCCCCGCCCGTCCTCGCCGTGGGCGACCTCTCGTTGGACGTCGCCGGCCGGGTTTGCCGCCGGGCCGGGGTCCGGGTGGAACTCACACCCCGGGAGTTCGCCGTGCTGGAGCTGCTGGCCCGCCGGGCGGGCCAGGCGGTCTCCAAAACGGATCTGCTCTATCACGCGTGGCCCGACGAGGCCCAGGATCCCAACCTGGTGGAGGCGCGCGTCAGCGCCCTCCGCAAGAAGGTGGACGCCGCGTTCCACCGGAAGTCCTTGCAGACCGTACGGGGTACCGGCTACCGGCTGGTGGACGACCGTGAACGCGACTGAGCCGCGACGCCGCTGGTGGCCGCGTTCGGTACGAGCCCGCGCGGCCCTGGCCGCCGCCTCGGCCGCCGCCGTCATCCTGGCCGGCATCGGCTGGTGGGTACACCACGACGTCTACCGCCAGAGCACGCAGATCGCCGAGGAACAAGCCCGGAAAAATCTCTTCGCTCTCGTCGATCAGCTGAAGGAGGGGGTGGTTCCCGGTGGCAGAAGCGCCGTGCCGTACGAGGTCGTCGCGACCGGCCGACGCACCGCTGTCGCTTCCGGCGGAGGCATGGAGGAACTCGATCCCGGCGCCCGCCATGTGCTGCCCGCCCCCTCCGCGCTCTCTGCCCCGTCACCGAATGACGGTGCCGAATGGGGCTATACGATCCGTCCCCTCCGCATACCGGTGCGCCACGACCACGACCCCGAAAACGGATTCGACCTGGCCGGCCGGACCTACCCGGTCCTGTACGCCGATGTCTGGGCCGGTGAACTGGGCAGCGACGAGGCCGCCGCTCTGGGCGTCACCGCCGACGCCACGCTGCGGACCTATGTGGTGCTGCTTCCGGACACGGCCGAGGCGATCACCAGCACCACCGACGGCCTGCTGCTGCGGGCCGGGCTCGTCGGCCTCGTACTGATCGCCGCCGCCGCCTACTTCACCGTCCGCATCGCGTTGCGACCGGTCGAAGCCATCCGCGCCCTCACCGCCTCGGTCACCGCGAGCGATCCCCGCGAACGCGTCACCGTCCCCGCCACGGGACACGAGATCACCGCCCTGGCCACCACCCTCAACACCACCCTCCAACGCCTCGACGACGCCGCCGCCCGGCAGCGCCGCTTCGTCGCGGACGCCGCCCACGAACTGCGCAGCCCCCTCACCACCCTGCTGGCCAGCCTGGAGGTCGCCCTCGCCTACCCGGAACGCACCGACTGGCCCGCCACGGCCACCACCGCCGCACGACAGACCCGCCGCCTCCAGGCCCTCGCCGAAGACCTGCTGCTCCTCGCCCGCCTCGACACCCGCGCCCCCACAGCCGACCCGGAAACCGTCGACCTGACAGCCCTCGCCTCCCGGCTGGCCGAGCAGTACCCCCTTGCCGAACGGCCGCTGACCCTCACCTGCGACAGCACCGCCCCCGCATACGCACGCGGAAACCCCGACGCATACGAACGGCTGCTGCGCAACCTCATCGACAACGCCGCCCGCCACGCCGCACACCGCATCCAGATCACCGTCCGGAACCGGGACGCCTGGGTCGTCCTCACGGTGCACGACGACGGACCGGGTGTGCCCACCGAGGACGCCGAGCGCATCTTCGAACGCTTCGTCCGTCTCGACGACGCCCGCTCCCGCGACCGGGGCGGCAGCGGCCTGGGCCTCGCCATCGCCCGCGACCTGGCCCACCGCCACCGAGGCACCCTCACGCTCGCCCCCCGGACGCTCGGAGCATGCTTCGAGCTACGCGTTCCCCGAGCCCCCACCCCGGACGAGGAATGACGCGCTTCACGGCCGGCGGCAGCCCTTCGGAACCGGAAGACCACCGGATGACCACGCCCACCGTGACTACCGCAGAAACGGTCATCCACCGCACCCGCCGCCCGGCTGAGCCCGGCTGCCGTGAACCTCCACCGCCCGACCCGCGCGCGGCTCGGGGATCACCGCCTCCCGTCACGACGCCCCGGTCGGCCGCAGGCAGGTGGCCTTCTCCCCGGAAAGAACCGATGTTCCTCGTGACCTTCGAGCCCGACGCGTGCCGATGTACAGTGAAGACCGCCCTTGACCTGCACAAAGCAGGCAGGGAGCCGTCTTCCAGGAGTCCAAAGTGCTGCGTACTCTGTTCAAGTCCAAGATCTAGCATTTGGGTATTTGCGCAGGTCAGCTGCATGATCGGGTCGCTCAGGTCAGCAAACGGTCAGCATGGGGCGCGCGAGCGTCCTGACTTGCTGAGCTGGTGGCTGCCACGAGCGGGGGACCTGGACAGAGGTGCCTGGCTCCTGGCTGGGAGGTTCGCTGCGTGACTCGTCAGCTCCTCCGCAGCATGGGCCTCGGCTTCGGCACCTTCGTCATCCCCGACACTGAGACCGGAGCCGACTCCATCAGGGGCGGCTCCGCGTCACCTGCTGCGTCATGATCACCCGCGCCCGCGAGCAGGGCCGGTGCAGGTCGCAGGGCAGCAGGTTGCCGCGCCTCCTGGGGGCTGCACGGGTAGGCCATGATGCGCTGAGCGCCTACTGGGTGAAATGTCCGAGGGAAGGGCGGGCGGCGCCCAACCCCTAGGTACGACACAGGAGCCCCGTATCCGCCCTGCTGTCGACTCCCAGCAGCGATACTGGATGCATGGACACGACGATCACCGCCCCCCGCGCCGAGGTGCTGCGGGACCGCTACCGCAGCCGACTGCCCGAGCGCTTGCAGGAGTTGGCCGGCCCCGTCGAGGGCAACGTGGACCTGCCGCTCCACATCGTCTGGTCCGGGCGGACGAGCTACAGCCTGGACCGTCCGAAGTCACGCATGACGCTCTACCGGACCGTCCTCGCCGAAGGACTGAGTGAGGACCTGGTAGCCCTCCTGCACCACCGGCTGCTCACCGAGCAGTGGCCCGTGCTGCGGCGCTTGATCAGTCCCTACATTCGCGAGGTCTGGGAGGACGCCTTCCCCGAGCTGCTCCGCACCGCTCCGGCCGACCCGACCGCCGCGTGAAGCTCACTCCGCTCCACGAGCGTCTCCTCGCCGACATCCTCGACCTCGGCTCCCCCTACCCTCTGGTCCTCACCGGCGGATACGCCGTGCAGGCCCACGGCCTGGTCGAACGCTTCAGCCGTGACCTCGACGTCGCCACCGAGAACCCCGCTCCGATGCAGGAGATCGTCGCATCACTCACAGCAGGCCTCAGTGCGCGCGGATGGCGGACCACGCACGTCCAGACCGATCCGCTCAGCGGCCGGTTCCTTGTCACCGATCCGGACACCGGCGAGGAGTGCGAGGTCGACGTCCTCAAGGAGGCGTTCTGGGCCCCACCCGCCCAGACCCCCTACGGCCCCGTTCTTTCCCTCGACGACGTGATCGGCACCAAGGTCCGTGCCCTCGCCGACCGCGGCACCGTCCGCGATCTCATCGACGTCCAGGCTGCCTCCCGCCACCGCTCCATCGCCGACCTCGAATCCCTGGGCCGCCGTCGCGCCCACGACGAGTTCAGCCTCGAAGACCTCCGGGACCGGCTCATCGGAGCGGACTGGTACGAGGATGAGGACTACTCGGCTTACGGGCTCACCTCCCGGCAGATCGAAGAACTCAAGGTGTGGGCGCTGGAGTGGGCGGAGGATCTGGGTGCGCGGATCCATGACGAGAACGCCTGAGAGGCGGTCATCGCGTCCGTCCCCTCTACCGCCGTTGCAACGAGAGGATGCGGTGTAGCCGGCAGGTTCCAACCCGGAGCCGTCCACGGTGGTGGCTGCCCTGCAGTGGACTCACGACGAAACCGGGCTGCGGTAACGGTCAAGCACTGCATCCCGCTCCCACTCCCAGGTCCAGTCCGGGTCCCGACGGTGGAACTCGGTAACGGCCAGCTCGAAGAATTGGTCGGAAGGCCTCCGGCTGGATCCATTGACTACCAGTGCTGACAGCATCGGCTCGGGACCGGTGCTGTCCCTGCGGCAGACGTCTGCCAGCAGAAGCGACATCATCCGGCTGTGGTAGTGCACCCGGTGCTCCGGTCCTACGGCCTCGCTCAGCGCCTTGTAAGTGTCGGTCCGGCCCTCTCGGGCCCACCCCTTCAGAATCGCTACCATGGCGTCCCGGGCAGCCATGTAGTCCGCATCTCCATACTTCATGTGAGCCCCTCCAGCCGACTGGAGCGACACGGTATCCAGTCGGGGCGGTGCTGAGGTTGAATCTGGAGAAGTTGCCCGCGCGCCGCCTCGGACGCGGGGGAGCGGGGGGACGTCCACCTCGACGTCCGACTCGCCCTTCGATTGTCAGTGTCGCCTCCTACGATCGCCGTTGATCAGCCTGCAGCAACGGAGGGGGGGCAATGGACAAGATCCGTCGCGGCGAGCGGGGCAAGCAGAAGACCTGGCAGTGGCTCGTGGTCCTGACGGCGCATCGGGGCCTGTGTGTCTACTGCGGTCGTTCCGCGGCCACCACGATTGACCACGAGAAGCCCATCGCCGATACCGGAGCAGACGTCTGGTGGAACTTCGTTCCAGCCTGCGAAGACTGCAATCGCTGGAAGAAGGGCCGTACCGCGCGCCGCTGGGTGGTCGACATGGATCTCCATCACAGGTATCCGAAGGCAGGCTTCGCAACTCGAGGTATGCCCCCCAGGGTGTACGCCGGCATCACAAGACGTGTGGAGCGTGTGCAGCGAGAGATAGCCGACATGGACCGGCGCGAGTGGTTCCAGTTGCACTACGGAAGTGAGAAGCACCGGAACAAGGCTGAGCTGTTCGAGATCCTCGATCGCTGCAAGGCGGAGCTGCGAGGCTACCCCCACCATCCTTGGCGGACGCCGAAACTGAGGACTTCGCGGACTGTCTGTACGCGCCTGATCTGCTGCGGTTACCAGCATCCCAAGGCAAAGCATTTGGTCGCTTTCCTGGAACCCGAGGAGCGCGCTGCCTTCAAGCGAGCTGTGTTCAACGAGCGCGTCCATGAGGGCGACGTGCTCGGTCGGCTCATCCGTGAGTACCTGGCTGCCAGGGAGCGCGATCGCCATGGCATGGCGTAGCCGCAAGGGAGGGGCACAACCCGCTTCGGGCTCCAGCCGGTCGAGGGCGTGCCCGTCGCTTTCCATCGCACTCGACGGTTTCGTGTGAGTAAGCTGTGAAAGCCAGGTCCGGACTCCCGGCAGCACCGGGGGAACCAGCCGAGCGCACTAGTCTTTACCGTCCGGAGGCGCGTAAGCAGCGTGCCCACCAGCGGAGCTCCACCCGCTTGCACGCACACTTTCCGTGCACCCGTCGTTCGGAGTCCTCCGCATGTCTGTTCAGCCGACCCTGGCCGCGCTCCGCGGCTTCCACTGCGAGCACACCCCCAGCAAGAGCCGCGTCCTCGCTCTCGTCCACCACCGAGAAGGCCCTGCCTCACTGCAGGCTGTTCTCACCTGCCGGCAACCCGAGCTCGCGCAGCAGGCAGTGCGCATCCTCCAGCAGGCCATCCGCTCTTCCTCGGTCGCTTGGGAACCCGAACTGCTGGAGAATCTGTGTGCCCAGCTGCCGGATGCTCCGGCTTCATCCCTCCGTAGCGCCGTACGGCACGCGCTCGCGGGCGTCTGGCCCATGCTTCCCGGCAGCTTCCTGAAGTGGGAGCAGATCGCCGATGACGTCGACGAAGACGGGGACGAAGGCAGTGACGCCGACGGGGACACCCGCGCCCTGCGCACCGCGAAGGACGCACGCCTCATGGACCTGACAGGCACGGTCGTCCGAGTAGCAACGCTCCGCGAGTTCCACGTACATGACGAGCAGGCCGTGCTGAAGGCAGCCAGGGGCGCGGGCTGGGAGCCCCTGCCGAATGAGGACCTTAAGGACGGCGACCCACAGGATGTTGTCGGTGCCGTGATGTGGCTTGGGGAGTCCGACCGCGAGATTGAGGGTGCAGACACGGTCAAGGATGCCTCCCAGGGCCTGAAGTTGCGTACCGAGAATGGGCACGAGCTTGCCAACTGGAGCGAGGAACCGGTGGTCGTCGACTTCGGTGTGGGCTGGCGGCACAAGGCTGCTGTCCGCCGAGGCGAACCGACGGGGCCGTCTGCCGAGGAGAAGGCCCCCGACTTCGCGGCGCTGTTCCCGGTGGAGGTGCCGCACTGTGACGATCTGGAATGCGAGAACGAGCAGTGCCAATGGCAGCTCACCCCCCGAACCGCCGACGCCCTCTACGCGGAGTTGTGTGTGCTCGCCGACCAGGCGTATGACGACAGCGAGGAACTCGGCGACCGGACCGTGGTGCCTGACGAGTACGACGGCACTTGGGGGGTGTTCGCCTGTCTCCCGAAACTGACCTTCGCGGCCGACCTCCAGTGGCGCCGCAGGTTCGCCCGAGCCGCTGACGACCTCGCCAGTGACCTCGAACGCGGGCAGTGGCCCGAGCCCACCTGCACGGCCGAGGAGCTTGTCCTTCATCTCGCCATTCGTGACGCGGCCGATCATGAGGTTGAAGGCGATGCTGCTGGTGACCACAGGAAGCTGCCCAGCCACCGTGACGACTACGACTTCGGCATGTGCTCCGAAGTGTTCTTCCAGGACACCGACGTGCTGATGCTCTACAACGCTCGCTTCGATGGGATCGAGGACCCGGACGGCGAGACGAATCAGCACATGGGCATCGGCGATCTCCGTGTCGCAGCCTGGTTCGAACCGTTCCTGAACGTCCAAGCGCGAGACCCCCACCGCGGGTTCCGCCGCTGACTTGCAGGCAGTACCGCAGCCGAGTCTGACCGAGCCGCCCCGGGTCTTGGGCTTGAACGGATGGTTCATCGACGGCCCGACAGCTCGCCCGCGGCATGGGGTCCTTCTCCAAGGCCTGCGGCTGCGCGAAGCTCACCCGCTGTTCCCACCCGTCCTCGACCCGTTTCCGGGACGCGCTCGGCAAGCAGCGCGACGAGTCTTGAATACGACACGCAGGACGATGGGATCGAACGCCTCACGCAGCTTTCTGCGGAGAAGAAGACCACGACGCTGTCGGTGGCGGCGGCCCGTCGGCAACTTGGGCAGCTGACGGTCGAGGAGTACGCCAAGCAGTGGCGCCTCCGCTAGCGCAGGATGACGGACTATTTCACCGGCTGGCACGTCGACAGCTCGATCAACGTGCACATCGTCCCGCGCCTGCGATCACGGAGCTGAACTCGGTCACGCCGATGGTGGTCGAGTGGTTCCTGGACGAGATGGAGAGTGACAGGGTCGGCCGGGGAAACCAGGTGAGCATATTCCGGGTCCTCAAGACGATTCTTCGGGAGGCGTACGCCAGGGGGGCCAAGGCGTCGCTGCTGTTCTTCGGCATGTTCGTGATCATGCTGTACGTGGCGACCGAGCGGACCAGGGACCCGGCAGCGCTCTACGTCGACCAGGTGGAGGACTACGGACTCCACATTGTTGGCGTTCACCGCCCGCGTCTCACCGTTGCGCAGGCCGCACCCCGCCATTTTGACGATCTCCAGAGCCAAGTCCTCGTCGGCGACCGTTAGCGCCTTCTTCACGTAGGCGGGCGACGGAATGGCCACCTGCTCCGGACGTATTCGGGTTCAGGGCGCAGGACGTGTACCGGGTGCGTGAGCGATCCATTTCAACACGCTGAAGCAGGCGAAGCTGAAGCACCGCAAGGTGGGGCAGTTCCGGGAGGTGCCCTTGCCGCGATCGGTCCGCGAGGCGATCGAGCGGTACGAGGAGAAGCACGGCACCACGAAGGGCGGCTACTTCACCGAACGCATGGAGCGGCGGCGGGTGAGGAAGCTCTTCGCGGACCTCCCGCCGGGGGAGGGGGTCGGGATGTACGGCTTCCGGCGCTACTTCGCCTCGAACGCCTCAGGAACGGCATACCCATCACCGACGTCGCGGAATGGATGGGGCACAAGTCCATCGAGAAGACGTACCAGACCTACCGGCACCTGATGCCGGGCAGCATCACCAAGGCCGCCCGGATCCTGGACGCCGGCCTCTGGGAAGCAGCTTGATTTCTGGGTTTGAGGGAACAGCAGGTGCTTCGTCCGCTGGTGGTACAGCGGGGGTGCCCATGCTGACCTGGCAAGACGGCAGCCGGTGTGGCCTCCTGGCGTGAGCTGGTCCGGATCTTGGTGCGCGCTGGCCATCGCAGGGCCCACCCGGCGGGGATAGAAGTGCGCTGGCGCGCCGCATGGCTGTACTCCTGCCCCGGTAGGCGATCGACAGTGCTTTTGTCACCGCAGGCACTGTGGCCTTCTGTCGAGTGACGGCATCCCGACATGCCCAGGCAAACCGCGCGGTCCGGCCAGGTGAAGCAGGCCGGTCCGGTCAGCGTGTCACCGCCCAGGGCTGGTCGGGTGCAGGGCAGGGAACTAAGTTGTCAGCGAGACTGGCAGCGCTTGGGGGAAATGTGGACGAGCGGGAGTTCAACGAGACTGTTGCCCGGCTGATCCGTGAGGCACGGATGCGTGCCGGGGTGACGCAGGAGTACGTAGGGCGTCAGGCAGGGCTGACGCGCGGTTCGATCACGAACATCGAGTCCGGAACCCAGACCCCGCCTCTTTACCGGCTTGCCTTGATTGCCGCAGCGGTCAACGCGGACCCTGCCGACCTGCTTCCCTCGCTCCACTTGGACGAAGCGTCCGGACTTGCCGCGCGGCATGCTGCCGATGTTGCCGCGGTGTGGGCGCAGGCCTCGAAGAGGAGGGATGTCCGTGGCGAAGGCTGACCTGGCGGCCCGCGGGCTGCTGCGGGAATTCCGGATCGACGCCCCGCCGGTCGACCCCTTCGCCCTGGCCGAGCACCTCGGCGTCCTGGTCGTCCCGCAGCACATGGACGACGACGTCTCTGGCATGCTCTTGCGTAAGGACGGGGCCTGCGTCATCGGCGTCAACCAGGCGCACTCCTTCGAACGGCGGCGCTTCACGGTGGCGCACGAACTGGGGCACCTGCGCCTGCACGAAGGACGCCCGCTTATTCTGGACACCGACGCGCGCGTGAACTACCGCAACGCGGTCTCGAGCATGGCCACGGACCGCGAGGAGATCGACGCCAACCGATTCGCCGCGGCGCTGCTGGCTCCGGAGGACATGGTCCGCCGGGCGGCACAGCACATCAGCTTCCGCACGACGGACGACCTCGTGCGGGTCCTGGCCAAGCGTTTCCAGTTGAGTGAGATGGCCATGACCTACCGCCTGATGAACCTCGGTATCCTCTCCGGCCCTGCTCACTGACACTACCTAGACTCGGCCGCCGGCCCAACCCTCTGCCGCGCGCTGCGCTCCTGGCGCCGCCATGCCGCTTGGGAGTCGTGCCCCTCTCGCCTCTCCCGCCCCAGTTTGCCAAAGGCTGAGGGGGAGGAGCCGAACCAACCACTGTGTGGCCCATACTGAAGGGAGGTCAGTCAGGTTGACCTTCAAAAAACGTCTTGCGTGAGTGTCGCTGTGTGTGGTGTACTTGTTACCGCAGAGAGTGACCGGTCTCTGTGCATAACGGGTGGCCCCTGCTCGGCGTGAGGCTGACGGGACAACCCACCCCCGGGCGGTACCGCGTACGCGTGCCTGGCCACGATGGCCGGCATCGTCCACCGGACCGCACCGGCTCCGCTCGATGGCCAGCCGTCACCCAAGGTCATCCGCTGATGCTGTGCATCGGCCGACCCTCTGCCCAGTGCCATGGCCGGCCCCCTCCGTGAGCCCACACCAGGCCCCTCGCGCAAGCACACCCATGTGTGCACCCCTGTGCCCCATCGCGGGCAAGCCCACATGCCTTCGCGGTCCCTTCATGCCCTATGCCGCCACGTCTCCCCTCGGCATGCCCCCACACCCATTTCGTCACCCTGAGCCCTCAGCCGGCTCGCCGCAGAAAGGAACCCTCGCCATGCAGTGCCGCAAGAACTTCGACACCTTCCTCAAGAACACCGTGAACCTCAGCCAGGCCAAGCTCACCCTCCTCGACGTACGCGTCGAGGCCATCTACAAGGCCCTCAAGGCCGACTCCGAACTCGGCTCGCTCGTCCGCGGCAAGAAGCCTCAGGGCTCCTGGGCGCAGCGCACCATCATCAACCCCGTCGGCGACAGTGAGTTCGACGCCGACTTCATGCTCCACCTCACCGAGCACACCGAGTGGACCGACAGCCCCAAGACCTACATCGACAAGGTCTACGCCGCGCTCCACCGTCACAGCATCTACGGCGCCATGCCTCACACCCGCAAGTGCCGCTGCGTGCAGCTCAGCTACGCCAACTCCATGCACGTCGACATCGTCCCCTACCTTCAGCTGGCCGACGGCCGCGAGGTGATCGTCAACCGCGACGCCAACACCTGGGAGCAGACCAACCCGGCCGGGTTTACCGCCTGGATGCAGATGAAGGACGGCATCGCCAACAACAACCTGCGCAAGGTCATCCGCCTGATGAAGTACCTGCGCAACCACCGCGGCTCCTTCACCGGCACCCGCTCCATCATCCTCACCACCCTGCTCGGCGAACGCGTCGAGGAGATCAAGAAGCTCATGGATCCCGGCTGCTACAGCGACGTGCCCACCACCTTGCTCACCATCGTCGAGGACCTCGACCGATGGCTGCAGGAGCGCCCCTACAAGCCCTCCATCGCCGACCCTTCCGGATCGGGCGTCACCTTCGACCACCGCTGGGACCAGACGACCTACAGCTACTTCCGGGCCCGCATCCACGCCCACGCCCGCGAGATCCGCGAAGCCTACGACGAGCCGGACTACGACCGCAGCGTGCGGCTGTGGCGCAAGCTGTTCGGCGACGCCTTCCCCGACCAGCCGCGTGCCGCCGCCTCCCTCACACCCACGGGGGCCAAGTTCGCCACCCCGCTGCTCATCACCACGACCTCCCGCACCGGACGTGCCGGATGACTAAGCACAAGTCGCCCGCAGCTCGCCCCAGCCTCTCCCAGCGTCGCCTCCTGGAGGAGCTCACCGCGCTGGCAGCCGCGCACGAGCCGGACCTGCGCATCACCGGCCGCCCGCGTACCGACACTGACGGCCTGGTCACCATCCCCATCAGCGTCTGCACCGGCGGCACGCCACGTGCTCCAGGAGGACTGCAGCTCAAGGAGAGTGAGGACTTCCTCCTCACTCTGCCCGCCACCCCGATGATGCCGCCCCAGGTGCGCACCCCCCACATTCGGTTCGCTGGCACCCCGCACGTCCTGCAGGGTGATCGACTGTGCCTCTACCTCGACCCGGCTCGCGAATGGGACCCCGCTGCCGGAATCGCCCCCGTCATCAACCGCCTGTGGCAGTGGCTCACCGACGCCGCAGCCGGCAGGTTCGATCCCGCCACCGCGCTCTACCACCCCGTCGGCGGTGTCCTGCACCACACCCCGGGCACTCCCACCGTCGTCGTACGAGAACCTGTCTCCCACCGGTCGGCCATGGCATGGCTCACCCAGCGCACCACCGACCGGCTCGACCTGACCAGCGCCCCCGCAGGTTCCAACAGCCACCGCACCCCGATCCTGTCGGCGGACGCGCTGCCCCTGGGCGCGGGCAGCACTCTGGCCCAACTCCTCACCCTCACCCACTCCGCCACTGCCCACACCCCGCAACCGGCCGACGCCCCATCCCCGGCGCTGTTGACCGCACTCGCCGCCAGCGCCCTGCGTAACCCCGAAGGCACCGCCCAGTACTTCGTCCTGGCCGTCCGACACCCCGCCACATCCGCAGCGTCCCCCTTCCTCCTCGCCGGCCGCCTGCCGCCTCAGGCCGGCGACACGCTGCGCCGCCTCGCACGGCGCGCGGCCCCCAGCCGCCTGGGCAGCCTGCCCGAGGGCTTAGCCCACGCCCCCATCGCATGGTGCTACCTCTCGGACGAACGCGCCGAAGTCACTACCCGCCGTGACACCCTCCGCCCCGTCCGCGCCTTCCAGGACTGTCACATCCACATCTGGGGCTGCGGCGGCATAGGCTCCTGGGCAGCCGAGATGGTGACCCGGGCCGGCGCCTCACATCTCACCCTCAGCGACCCCGGCCGTGTCACCGGTGGCCTGCTGGTGCGGCAGAACTACGCCGAACACCACATCGGCATGACCAAGGCGACAGCACTGGCCTCCCACCTGCGGACCCTCCGCGACGACATCCGCATCGACATCGCCACCCCGCCCCCCGACTCCGCCCTCCTGACCGCCGCGGACCAAGCCGACCTCATCATCGACGCCACCGTCAGCATCACCGCCGGACGCTTCCTCGACCTCCTCGCCCAGCAGCCCCACCGCAAAGCCGTCCTGGCTCAGCTCGCCACGGACAGCCTCACCGCTAGCCTGGGAATCCTCACCATCGCCGCCCCCGGCACCCACACCCCTCTGTCCACCATCGATCACACCGCTGGCGGCCACGTCCTTAACGCCCCGAACCTCGAGGCGTACCACGCACTGTGGGCCGAACCCGCCCCGGACGACGAACTGCGCCCCACAAGAGGCTGCTCCACTCCCACATTCCACGGCTCGGCCGCCGACCTGATGGCAACCACCGCCACCCTGGTCACCCTGCTGGGCATCCAGATGCGCCACCCTGTATCCGGGACGCACCTGTGCGCCCAGCCTCACACCGGGACAGCCCCGGCACACTGCTTCATCCCTCACAGTGAGTAGGGAGCACTCCCCGCGTCTCTGGACTTGCAGCCCTGCATCCCCGGCAGGGCCGCAAGCCCCTTGAGGTTGCCGGGCGTCGGCAAGACCCGCACCCCCAGCGCCGCTCCGGCAGAACTCGGCATACCTGGCCGCGGCTACACACCTCCAAGCCCTGATGAGAAGGCGCTCCACGGCGCCGGACGGCGGGCCGCCGTGAGCAGCTCAGCCGGGAACCTGCCCCACCTCCAAGGTGGGCAAGTAGCTGCCCGCCAAGCGCTCGTAAATCACGAGCTGCGGGTGCACCTGCGGATGGTGAGCACGGCCCAGGGCGATAGCCGCGGAGAGGGGAACGGCAGGCAGGACATGCAGGCGGCGCAACGACTTAGCCTCCCTTTCCAGCCGCGCGAGAAGCGTCCGTAGCGTTTCCTCCAGCTGTCGCAGGGACGCCCGGCACCGCAGTATGTCCGGACCGGCCTGCGTGCCCACCGGGCTGACCTCGTAGCGGCGCAGCATCGAAAGCTCCCGCGGAACCTCAGAAGGGGCGATGATCCCGGAGATGTTCACCACGACGACAGCCTCGACCCCGTCCGGCCCGGCCTGAACCGGATGCGCGGCGAACTCGGTGACCGAGCTGCTCTCGGCAGGCCACGCCCAGGACTGCTCGTACCGGTGACGTTGGTAGATGTCCGTCGGCACGGTGTCGTCCAAGAGCGACCCGAGATAGACCAGCAATGGCAGACGCGCGAATCCGAACACGCTCACGTGCTGCACGGATTCCCGCTCTATCCCTGGTCGCAGCCGGTTGCGGACCACGTCATCGATGATCTTGGTCGCCTGCCGATAGTAGTGACGGCTGGCCTCGGCGGCAGATTCCGCGTCCCAGGCAGCGGCTGCCTGCTCGCCGGGAGTGTGCCGCAGATCTATCTCCACACCGTGCCGGGTGTAGGACTCCAGGTACAAAGGAAACCGGCGGGCTGCCGTCACAGCGTCCGCAGCGGTCTCCCGCGACAGCTCGACCGCATTTCCGTGCACCGACCCCACCATCCGCACCACCGTGGTGGCCCTCTCCGGCCCCAGCGCGGTCAGGTGCCTGACACGGTCTTCATGCTCCTGCTTCACACGGCGCAGCCACTCGACGGTGAAGACGTCCAGCGCGGCCTTCGCATCGATCTCCATATGTTGCTGGGCACACAGCAGCATCAGATTGTCCGCCTCATCCCGCAACGCCTTCTCCAACAGATCCCCGCCGCGCGGCGAGCGGGGATCAATGCTCTGCCCGACGATGTGCGCGACCTCCCCCAAAGGAAGCGTCCGTCCCGACATCGCCCCCTCCAACAGGTACGCGTTGCACAGCATGCACCTGCCTCCACTGCGCACCCACACGGCGAGAACCGTCTTGGATGAAAGACGGCTCCGTTTCCCGCCGCTCCCGCTCATCAGCACTGCCTCCTCTTCGTGACAGACCAGACGCTAGACGACATCTCCCCTGACACCAGGGGGATTTGACAAAGCGCGGCGCACCCTAGAAGTGCGGCTCCGCACGAGGACGTGTCCGTCGCGGACCGATACGCGCCCATAGTGGGCGTCGTCGGAAGCCTCAGCAGAGCTGTCGGCATATCCAGCCCCCGCTGCACCTGCGAGTCATACGGCCGGCTGGATGCCAGCTGCGCCTCGACTTCACCGGGGCCCGGAGTGTCGGTCCTCATCGCGTCGGCGGCGCTCATGGTGCCAGCGGTCTGGCGTCCCGGGCATCTGGGTTCCGCTTTCCCGGCGACGGTGCGGGGCCTGGTGGCGCTCGTCTCGTCGTCGCCTGGATCTGCGTCCTGGTTGCTTTCGTGGTCGCGTTCCATGCCGACAACCTCGTGGAGGACGAGGCGGCGCTGGACTTCCCGGGTGGGGAGACAGCGGCTTGGGCCGACTACGTGTACTTCGCCCCGTCAGCATGACGACGTTCAGTACGACGGACATCACGGTGATGTCGTGGGAGAGGTGCCGGACGGTGGCGGCCAACGCGACCATCGGGTTCGTCTTCAACACGGTGATCGTGTCGTGGCAGGCATGGTCGAGGCGCTCGACAGTGGGCAGGGTGCTGCCTGACAGGTGCCGTCGGTCCTCGGACGCTTGTGGGGCTGTGACCGGATCGCACGCGCCGTGCGGGGCGAGTCGGCCACAGCCCCTCCTGCTCAGGGGGTGAGCATGAGGCGGATCGGGTCTCCGATCTTCTTCTCCACTCGGGCAACGGCGTCCGCGGCTTCGGCCAGGGGGACGTGGGCGCTGAGGAGGGGCCGAGGTCGATCCGTCCGGCCGCGGCCAGTCCGACGAGCTGTTCCACGTGCTCCGGCTCGGAACCATAGTGTCCGTGGATCTGCAGGACGTTGAAGCAGAAGTCGATGCTGTGGGCGACGGTGACCGGCTCCCTGGTGAGGTCGGCGAGCACCAGGACGCCGTTCGGGCCGAGCACGGTGGTGGCCTGGGCGCGGGCCGCTCCGACGCCGGCGAAGTCGAAGGCGACGTCGATGCCTCGGCCCGCCGTGGCCTCGCGCACTGAGCCGCTCCGGGATCGGTGGAGGCTCTGATGTGCCCCGCGTCTGGTGAAGTCACCTTGCTGGACAGATGATGCTCCAGACACTCAAGGAGGCTTCTGTGCCCCGTGGTTACCCGGCCGAGTTCCGGCGCAAGGTCCTCGATCTCGTCGAAGCCGGCCAGCCTGCCCGGCAGGTTGCCCACGACCTCGACATCAGCGAGCAGACGATCTATGTCTGGCGCCATCAGCACCTCATCGACACCGGACGGCTGCCGGGGCCGACCAGCGAGGACCAGGCCGAGCTGGTGGCCGCACGAAGGCGGATCGCCGAATCCTGCGGCAACGACCGCGGCCGCCGCCGGCCCGCGGTGAAACCGAGGGGCGGAAGTGGTCACGGCGCTGCTGCCGCGTGTGGGTCTCCCGGCCCGGGCGGTGGCCCCTGCGGCGCCGCACTGGTGACCATGGCGGCCGCCGCCTGCGTCATGAGGCCGAGGGCGGCGCGGGGACGGGGTGCTGTTCCTGGGCTCCGACCTGCTGGTCGGGCCCGGCGCGGCCGGAGCAGAGTTCACCAGCCGTCAGCTCCTGGTGATGGCCACCTGCGTGGTCGCTCAGTTCCCCCTCGTCGACGCGTGCGTTCGCGCCCCTGCGGCGCAGGGGACGGCGCACCTCA
>NZ_MSGP01000789.1 GCF_002078235.1 Streptomyces viridosporus | reverse complement strand
CCTCCGCCTTGCGCCGCGCCGCCGGGCCGTGGCCGCGGCGCGGCGCAAGGCGGAGGTGTACGCGGAGGCGGCGGGCGTGCGGATCGGCGCGGTGCTGCACATCCAGGACGTGGACTCCGAGTCGTACGAGTTCCGGCAGTACCGCGGTCACGGCGGCGGGGGCGGCTCCTCGTCCGGGGACCTGGTGCCGGGGATGGTGGAGGTGTCGGCGGGCGTGGTGCTGGGCTTCTCGCTGAGGCAGTAGGTCCCGGGGCCGCCGGACTCCCCCGGGCCGCTCGGGACCGGTCGGTCCCCCGGGCCGCTCGGGGCCGGGCTCCACCGGTCCGCTCGGGCCGGTCGCGGTCGTGCGGGGGTGCCCCCGCCGTCACCGGGACCGGCTGCCCGTCCGCCGGAGACGGCCCCGAAGCCACGGCACGCGCACCCCGCCCCTCTCTCCGGCCACCGTCATTCGTTATTTTGTTCGCTGCCGTCCTCACCGGCTCAGTTCCGTTCCCGTCCTCTCAAGGAGCCGGTCCGTGGATTCCGAGTCCACCGTCACCACCTGCTACCGCCACCCCGGGGTGGAGTGCCATGTCCGCTGCATCCGCTGCGAGCGGTACATCTGCCCGGACTGCATGCGCGAGGCGGCCGTGGGCCACCAGTGCCCCGACTGCGTGAAGGAGGGCGCGCGGTCGGTACGGCAGGCGCGGACCCTGGTCGGCGGCCGCGTCTCGGCGGTGCCCGTGGTGACGTACGTGCTGATCGCGGTCACTGTGCTGGTGTACGTGGCGGAGTTGGTCCGGCCGGAGATCGTGGACCGGTTCGCGATGCTGGGCGCGGGGCTGACCGGGCCGGACGGCGGGCACTACCTGTGGACCGACCCGTACCCGGAGGGCTTCCGTCCGGAAGGGCTGGTGGACGGTGAGTGGTACCGGTTGCTGACCGGTGCGTTCCTGCACCTGCCGCCCACCGAGGGGACGTTCGGCGTCTTCCACATCGTGATGAACATGGTGGCGCTGTGGAACCTCGGCCGGCTCGTCGAGCCGATGCTGGGCCGTGTGCACTACCTGTCCCTGTACCTGCTGTCGGCGCTGGGCGGTTCGGTGCTGGTGCTGCTGCTCGCGCCGGAGGACGCCGTGGTGGGCGCGTCCGGGGCGGTCTTCGGGGTGGGGGCCGCGTACTACGTCATGGCGCGGCGGGTCGGCGCCGACATGCGCACCGTCAACCGGTTCATGGCCGGTCTGCTGGTGTGGCTGGTGCTCTCCGCCGCGGTCACGTCCTGGGAGGGGCACCTCGGCGGGCTGCTGGCGGGCGGCGCGGTGGCGCTGGCGTTCGCGTACGCGCCCCGGGACGGGCGCCGGACGGCGGTGCAGGTGGGCGCGTGCGCGGGGCTGGTGGTACTGCTGGCGGCAGCGGCGGCGATCAGGATGTTCGAACTGACAGGTGGAGGTATTCCCCAGTGAAACGTTCCGGTGCGCTGCTCCTCGCGGCCGCTCCCGTGATCGCCACGGCGGTGTACTTCGTCATGCCGACGGACTCGGCCGACGCCCCGGCCCCTCCGCCCGCGGCCACCGCCCAGGCGGCCCGTGAGGACGCCAAGGACCGGGCCGAGGAGGAGCGGACGGAGGACGACGCGCTCATCGCCGACCTGCCCGCGGGCCTCGCCGCGCCGGAGAAGAAGGAGCTGGCGCAGCGGCTGGTGGCCAGCGTCCAGAACTCCACCCTGGACTGGCGCAGCCTGTACGGCAGCATCGAGGACCACGGCGACGGCCAGGGCTACACGGCCGGCATCATCGGCTTCTGCAGCGGTACCCACGACCTGCTGATGCTGGTCGAGCACTACAGCGAGGAGCACCCGGGCAACGGCCTGGAGCGCTATCTGCCCGCCCTGCGCGAGGTGGACGGCACGGACTCGCACGAGGGCCTGGACCCCGGTTTCACGGCGGCCTGGCGGGCGGAGGCGGAGCTGCCCGAGTTCCGCAGGGCGCAGGAGGAGGTGCGCGACCGCCTCTACTTCGAGCCGGCCGTCCGCCTCGCCAAGCTCGACGGCCTGAACACGCTGGGCCAGTTCGTCTACTACGACGCGATGGTCTTCCACGGGCCCGACACCGACCCGGAGGGCTTCTACGGCCTGCGGGAGCGCGCGATGAAGAAGGCGAGGACACCGGCCCGGGGCGGCTCGGAGAAGGCGTATCTGGACGCCTTCCTCGACGTCCGCCGCGCGGCGATGCTCACCAAGCGGCCGGGCAGCGACACCTCCCGCGTCGACACCGTCCAGCGGCGCTTCCTGGAGGCCGGGAACCTGAAGCTGGACACACCGCTGGTGTGGCAGGCGTACGGCGGGACGTTCCGGGTGCCGTAGGGCCGGTCCGGGCACGCGCACGCAACGACGGCGCCTGCCCGGTCCGGTCGGGGACAGGGGGCAGGCGCCGTCTCGGGGGGTCTGGGGGGCGTCCCCCAGATGTCCCGCCCGTACGCCGTTGTACGGGGCGTCTCGGGGGCCGGTCAGACCGCCAGTGCGCGGTCCGTCGGGCGGATCGGGGCCGGCAGGTCGCTGGCCCCGGTGAGGAAGCGGTCGCAGCCGCGGGCGGCCGAGCGGCCCTCGGCGATCGCCCACACGATGAGCGACTGGCCGCGGCCGGCGTCCCCGGCGACGAACACGCCGGGCACGTTGGTCTGGAAGTCGGCGTCGCGGGCGACGTTGCCGCGCTCGTCGAGCTCCAGGCCGAACTGCTCGACCAGTCCGTTGACCCGGTCGGTGCCGGTGAAACCCATGGCGAGGGTGACCAGCTGGGCCGGGATCCTGCGCTCGGTGCCCGGCTTCGAGGCCGGCTTGCCGTCGACGAACTCGACCTCGGTCAGGTGCAGCCACTGGACGTTGCCGTCCCCGTCGCCCTCGAAGCGGGTGGTGGAGACGGAGTAGACCCGCTCGCCGCCCTCCTCGTGGGCGGACGTGACCTTGTAGAGCATCGGGAACGTCGGCCACGGCTGGGAGACCGGGTTCCGCTCCTCGCCCGGGCGGGGCATGATCTCCAGCTGGGTGACGGAGGCCGCGCCCTGGCGGTGGGCGGTGCCCACGCAGTCGGCGCCGGTGTCGCCGCCGCCGATCACGACGACGTGCTTGCCCTCGGCCGAGATCGGAGGGGTGACGTAGTCGCCCTCCTGCACCTTGTTGGCCAGCGGCAGGTACTCCATGGCCTGGTGGATGCCCTTGAGGTCGCGGCCGGGCACCGGCAGGTCGCGCGGGGTGGTGGCGCCGACGGCCAGGACCACGGCGTCGTACCGCTTGCGCAGCGCGGGCGCCGGCATGTCGCGGCCGATCTCGATGCCCGTGCGGAACTTGGTGCCCTCCGCGCGCATCTGCTCGATACGGCGGTTGATGTGCCGCTTCTCCATCTTGAACTCGGGGATGCCGTAGCGCAGCAGGCCGCCGATGCGGTCGGCCCGCTCGTACACCGCGACCGTGTGGCCGGCCCGGGTCAGCTGCTGGGCGGCGGCCAGGCCCGCGGGCCCCGAGCCGACGACCGCGACGGTCTTGCCGGACAGGCGCTCGGGGATCCGCGGGGCGACGTCCCCGGCCTCCCACGCCTTGTCGATGATCGAGACCTCGACGTTCTTGATGGTGACCGGCGGCTGGTTGATGCCGAGCACGCACGCCGACTCGCACGGAGCGGGGCACAGCCGGCCCGTGAACTCCGGGAAGTTGTTCGTCGCGTGCAGGCGCTCGCTCGCCGCCGCCCAGTCCTCGCGGTAGGCGTAGTCGTTCCACTCGGGAACGAGGTTCCCCAGCGGACAGCCGTTGTGGCAGAACGGGATGCCGCAGTCCATGCACCGGCCGGCCTGCTTGCCGATGATCGGCAGCAGGGAGCCGGGGACGTAGACCTCGTTCCAGTCCTTGAGGCGCTCCTCGACCGGACGGGACGTGGCGACCTCGCGGCCGTGGTTCAAGAAGCCCTTCGGATCAGCCATTGATCGCCGCCTCCATCATCTTCTCGGTGATCTCGGTCTCGGAGAGACCGGCTCGCTCGGCGGCGTCCTTGGCGGCGAGCACTGCCTTGTACGTACGGGGGATGATCTTGCTGAAGCGCCGCACGGAGCCGTCCCAGTCGGCGAGCAGCTTCCCGGCGACGGTGGAGCCCGTCTCCTCCTGGTGCCGGCGGACCACGTCGTGCAGCCACTGCCGGTCGGCGTCGTCCAGCGCCTCGACGGCGTCCAGGTTGCCGGCGTTGACGTGGTCGCGGTCCAGGTCGAGGACGTAGGCGACGCCGCCGGACATGCCGGCCGCGAAGTTGCGGCCG
>NZ_MSGP01000788.1:349-644 GCF_002078235.1 Streptomyces viridosporus | reverse complement strand
CGCCTCGTCGTCTGCTCCGGGTTCGCCCACGGCCTCCACCTGGTCTGCGCGGCCCTGCACGCCCGCGGCGCCCGCACGCTGGCCGTGGAGTCCTACGGCCTGGACATCCACTGGGACCTGGTCGAACGCACCGGACTGCGTACCGTCCCGCTCCCCTTCGACGACCTCGGTACGCGCGCGCAGTCCCCCGGTGACGCCGACGCGGTGCTGCTCAACCCGGCGCACCAGTTCCCGCTGGGCGGCGCCCTGGTCCCCGAACGCCGCGCCGCGGCGGTCGACTGGGCGCGCCGCACCG
>NZ_MSGP01000788.1:0-339 GCF_002078235.1 Streptomyces viridosporus | reverse complement strand
GGATGGTCCTCCCGCCGTCGCTGGTGCCGGAGGTCGTCGCGCACGGCGGCGGCCGGTCCGTCGGAGTCCTCGACCAGCTCACCCTCGCCGAGTTCCTCACCTCCGGCGCCTACGACCGTCATGTCCGCGCCGCCCGCCTGCGCTACCGGCGCCGCCGCGACGCCCTGGTCGAGGCACTCGCCACCCGGGCCCCCGACGTGCGGGTCACCGGGATCGCGGCGGGACTGCACGCGGTGCTCCGACTCCCGCCGGGCACCGAGCCGTCGGTGGTCCGCGCGGCCGCCTGGCACGGCCTCGCCGTGCACGGCCTCTCGCGCTACCGCCACCCCGCCGCCGGGG
>NZ_MSGP01000787.1 GCF_002078235.1 Streptomyces viridosporus | reverse complement strand
CGGCTGCTGGCCGCCGTCGCCGAGCGCCTGACGCGCTGCGCGCGGGAGACCGGCCGGAGCAGGGCCGGTGCCCCGCTGGTCGCCCGGCTCGGCGGGGACGAGTTCGCCCTGCTGGTGGAGGACTCCACCGGCACCGAACAGCTCGCCGACCTCGCCGAGTCGGTGCTCGGGGCGATCCAGGTCCCCTTCGACCTCTCCGGCCAGCGGCTGTCGGTCTCCGCGTCCATCGGGGTGGTCGAGCGGCACACCGCCGGGACCACGCCCACCGCGCTGATGCAGGCCGCCGACACCACGCTGTACTGGGCGAAGGCCGACGGCAGGGCCCGCTGGACGCTCTTCGACCCGGAGCGCAACGCCCACCGGGTGACCCGCCAGGCCCTCGCCTCCGCCCTCCGCCCGGCCATCGAGCGGGGCGAGTTCGCGCTGGAGTACCAGCCGCTGGTCGGCATGGAGGACGACCGGGTGCACGGCGTGGAGGCCCTGGTCCGCTGGAACCACCCCCGGTTCGGCACCCTGACGCCGAATCGGTTCATCGGGCTCGCGGAGGAGGACGGCTCGATCGTGCCCCTCGGCCGCTGGGTGCTGCGCACCGCCTGCCGGCAGGCCCGCCGCTGGCAGGAGGAGCACCCGGAGGAGCCGCCGATCTTCGTCAGCGTGAACGTGGCGGTCCGCCAGATCTGGGACTCCGACCTGGTGGCGGACGTCGCCGGGATCCTGGCGGACACCGGTCTCGCGCCGCGGCTGCTCCAGCTGGAGCTGACGGAATCAGCGGTGATGGGCTCGTCCGGCCGGCCGCTGCAGGCCCTGCGGGAGCTCAGCGACATGGGCGTGCGCATCGCCATCGACGACTTCGGCACCGGCTACTCGAACCTGGCGTACCTCAGCCGGCTGCCGGTGTCCGTCCTCAAGCTGGACGGCGCCTTCGTCCGGGGCTTCCCCTACGAGGAGCGCGCCGCCGCCCCACCGAACCCGGCCGACGAGGTGATCGTCGAGGCGATGGTCCAGCTCGCCCACCGGCTCGGCCTCACGGTCACCGCGGAGTGCGTGGAGACCTCGGCGCAGGCCACCCGGCTGCGCCGGATCGGGTGCGACACCGGTCAGGGCTGGCTGTACTCCCGCCCGGTGCCGCCGGACCGCATCTCCGAACTGCTGGGCGCGTCCGGGGTTCAGGCGGGGGCCGGCAACCCGTAGGAGTCGGCGATGAGTTCGTAGGAGCGCAGCCGCACCTCACCGCTGTGCGCGTTGGCCGTGAGCATCAGCTCGTCGGCGCCGGTGCGCTTCTGCAGCTCGTCCAGTCCGGCGCGGACCTCGTCCGGGGTGCCGTGGACGACGTTGGCGTTCCAGGAGTCGACGAACTCCCGCTCCATGGGGGTGAAGGGGTACGCCTCCGCCTCCTCCGGGGTGGGCACCAGGCCCGGGCGACCGCTGCGCAGCCGGACCATGTTCAGCGCGGCGGCCAGCACCTGGCGGCGGGCCTCCTTCTCGTCGTCGGCCGCGAGCGCGGAGACGCCGATCAGGGCGTAGGGCGCGTCGAGGACCCCGCTGGGCCGGAAGGCCTCGCGGTACAGGTCCAGCGCGGGGAGGGTGTTCTGCGCCGAGAAGTGGTGGGCGAAGGCGAACGGCAGGCCGAGCATGCCGGCCAGCCGGGCGCTGAAGCCGGAGGAGCCGAGCAGCCAGACCGGCGGGCGGTGCGGGGACTGCACCCCGCCGGGCGAGGTGCCCTGCACCGGGCCGGGCACGGCGTGGATCCTGCGGTACGGGTGCCCGTCGGGGAAGTCGTCGTCCAGGAAGCGGACGAGCTCGGCGAGCTGCTGGGGGAAGTCGTCGGCGCCCTCGTTCAGCCGGTCGGTGCGGCGCAGGGCCGCCGCCGTGGCGCCGTCGGTGCCGGGGGCGCGGCCGAGGCCGAGATCGATCCGCCCGGGGGCCATGGCCTCCAGGGTGCCGAACTGCTCGGCGATGACGAGCGGCGCGTGGTTGGGGAGCATGACGCCGCCGGAGCCGAGCCGTATGCGGTCGGTGTGGGCGGCGAGGTGCGCCAGGATCACCGCGGGGGAGGAGGAGGCCACCCCCGGCATCGAGTGGTGCTCGGCGACCCAGTAGCGGTGGTAGCCGCGCGCCTCCGCGAGGCGGGCGAGGGCGGCACTGGTGCGCAGGGCGTCGCCCGCGGTGCTGCCGGCGCCCACGGTGACCAGGTCGAGCACCGACAGCGGAACGGGTGCGGCCCCCCGGGCCGTGCCTCGGATCTCGTCGGCTGCGGTGTCGTCTGCGGCCACGGTGCGGTGCCTCCTGTGTGTCGCCTGCGCGGACGGCGCGCCGTCC
>NZ_MSGP01000786.1 GCF_002078235.1 Streptomyces viridosporus | reverse complement strand
AACCCCTCCTGCCCCTGCCCGTCCCGCTCCCCCGACCAAGGCCACACCGCACGCAGCGGCAGCCCCGCCGACCGCTACGAGGCCTGGATGATCCACACCTCCACCTACCGCCCGGCCTTTCCGCCCGACCGGCCCGATGCGCCCATCGGCATCAGCCTCGACGTGCCCGTCCTGCGCCGACGCCTCCTGCGCGCCGCAACCCTCACCCCCGACCAGCAGCGCCTGATGGACCTGCTGCACCCCCTCCTGGACGAATCCTGACCCCCTACCGTACGTAAGGAGCCTTCCGTGCTGATCACACCGGACCCGGCCACGCCCGAAGGCGAGGCCATCCTGGACCTGGCCGCAACGATGGACGCGCTTCAGGCCCGCACCAGCGAGTGGCCGGGCGCGGACACCGTCGACATCCTCGGCGACTGGCTGAGCCGCTTCACCTTCGCCACCTCAACGGCCCTCCCCCGGCAAGTGACCGGCCGGGCCTGGGTGCTGCGCCAGTGGGACCGGCACAGCGACGAGGTGACGCTCTGGTCCGACGAGGCCTCCGCCCTGGCCGCGCTGGCACAGCACGCGCGCAGTTCGTGGGACAACGTGGCGGGCACCGACGGCGTCCCCCACCGCCCTCCCGCCGACGACCAGACGGCCATAGATCTCTACTACGGACCCAAGGAGTACCGCGGCGACGAGGACTACACGCTGTATGCCGAGGACATCGCCCGCTGCGCGCACACGCCCCGCAGCCTGAGCCTGGCAGACGACACGGCCTGCGCCCAGGCCAACAGCGCGGCCGTCTTCCACCCGATGACCGGCCCCGATGACGAAGGCCTGCCCTGCATCGAACTGGCCGGGATCCTCGTCTTCGCCTACCTAGACACCGACATGCGGGCCGTCCGGGTCTCCGTGCACCTGGACACCGCCCATGAGCGGTTGGCCCGGGCCGACGGCACCGTCCCGCCCCAGGTGGAGGTCGAGGACGCCACCGTGTTCAGCGCTCTCGGGGCGCGGCCGGCCCCGGCGCGCGTTCCCGCGTGGAAGGCCCGCCTTCGACGGCTCACCGACCGCACCGCCCTCCATAACGTCAGGGTGCAGCGAAAGGGGGGCTGACCCTCCCTCAAGAGGGTCCATTATTTGATGTAGGAGGTGTTCGTATGGCCCCGCCCGTCACGCACGTGTCCGGCACCGTCACCGGCGACGTGGAAGTCCGCTTCACCGACTCCGGTGTCGCCGTCTGCCGGTTCCGCCTCACCCAGCCCCCCACCCAGTGGGACGCAGCCGCGCAGCAGTGGCGCGACGGGACCCCGATCCGCTATGTGTGCACCGCCTGGCGGAACCTCGCGCGCAACGCCACCGAGTCCCTCACCGACGGGGTCAGCGTCCTGGTCACGGGGCGCATCACCGAGATCCGGGACAACGCCGTCTACCTGAGCGTGGACGACCTCGGCATCAGCCTGCGCCAGCGCATCGCCTACACCGAGACCAGCCTGCCCAGCCCGGCCGCCGCCGCTCCCATCTCCCCCACCGTTTCCGTCACTTCGGTCGCTGCCCCCGCAGCGACCGAAGTGACGGAA
>NZ_MSGP01000785.1:349-608 GCF_002078235.1 Streptomyces viridosporus | reverse complement strand
CGCCGCCCTGAACGAAACCGTCGTCCCGCGCGCCCAGTGGCCCGCCACCGCCCTGGCGGAGGGCGACCGCGTGGAAGTCCTCACCGCCGTCCAGGGAGGCTGACCATGGCCGACGATCCGTTCGTCCTCGGCGGTACGTCCTTCACGTCCCGCCTGATCATGGGCACCGGCGGGGCGCCCAGCCTCGACGTGCTGGAGCGGGCCCTGGTGGCGTCCGGGACGGAGCTGACGACCGTGGCGATGCGGCGGGTGGACCCGT
>NZ_MSGP01000785.1:0-285 GCF_002078235.1 Streptomyces viridosporus | reverse complement strand
CTGGAGGCGGCGGAGACGCTGGTCGACGACGGGTTCACGGTGCTGCCGTACACGAACGACGATCCGGTGCTGGCGCGGAAGCTGGAGGACGTCGGCTGTGCGGCGATCATGCCGCTGGGGTCGCCGATCGGGTCGGGGCTCGGGATCCGGAACCCGCACAACTTCCAGCTGATCGTGGAGCGCGCGGGTGTGCCGGTGATCCTGGACGCGGGGGCGGGCACGGCGTCGGACGCGGCGCTGGCGATGGAGCTGGGGTGCGCGGGGGTGATGCTGGCGTCGGCGGTG
>NZ_MSGP01000784.1 GCF_002078235.1 Streptomyces viridosporus | reverse complement strand
GGCGGGCGCCGGCCAGCAGCGCGTCCTCCTGGGCCAGTGCCTCGCCCGCGCGGGAGAACTCGAGCAGCACACGCGCGTCGGAGCCGGGTCCGGCGTCCTGGACACCGGTGAGGGTGCCGCCGACGCCGAGGGCCGTGGCGATGGTGTCCGTGTACCGGTCGTACGTCCGCGCCCAGCCCGCGCGTCCTTCACGCACCGCCGTCCGCAGCGGACGCAGCCGTTCCGCCTCGGTGACGAAGGTTTCCAGCCGTTCGGAGACCGCGCGGGGCAGGTCCTCCCCGTCGGCGACGGTCCCGCGCTCGCCCAGCCGCAGCTTCGCGACGGCCCGGTCGGTGCGCCGGGCGCGCTCCGTCAGCTCGTCGGTCCGCACGGCCGGGGCGTGGGTGGCGCGGCGCACCGCGGCGGTGCGCTCGGCCTGCAGGGCGGCGACGGCGGCGAAGACCGGGGCGCGGACGGCGGTGTCCGCGCGCTGGGCCTGGCGCAGCCGGGCGACGTCCTGGGCGGTCGTCACGGTGGCGTGGCCCCAGAGGGCGAGCAGGGAGACGACCGGCACCATCAGCAGGCAGATGATCCTGGCCCGCACGGTACGGGGCCCGGTGAGTCCGCGGCGCGCGGGCGCGGTGCCCGGTGCCGGCTCTCCCGGGGCGTCCGGGCCTTCGTCGGCCGGCGGTCCGGCGTGCGCGCGTCGGCCGCGTACGGGAGGCGGGGGCGGCGCCTCGTCGCGGGTTTCCGGGGTCCTACGGGGTGGGCGCATGGACTCCTCGCTCGGAAGGGGTTCGGGCCGGCCGGGCGCCGGCGCGGCGGGCGCGTTCAGTGGGCGGCGGATCCGACCGATCGCCGGGCCGGGGCGGACGCCTCGCGCTCCCCCGTCGTCGGCGAGAGCGCCACGAAGGCCGAGGTGATGAAGAGGTAGGACCCGAGGCCGACCGCGAGGGGGAAGATGAACTGCATCGCCGTGGCGCCGGGCAGCGCCTCGCCGGAAGGGGTGACGCGCACGCTCACCGCGAGCATCCCCGTGTAGTGCATGCTGCTGACCGCCGCGCCCATGATCAGGGAGGCGAGGGTGACCGCGGCGGGTGACCTGATGTTGAGCGCCGCCCACAGGGCCGTCGTGGCCGCGGCGACGGCGATGAGGACGGAGAGCGCGACGAGCACCGGGTCGTAGCTCACGTCGCCGTGCAGGCGCACCGCCGCCATGCCCAGGTAGTGCATGCTCGCGACGCCGAGACCGGTGGTGAGCCCGCCGAGCAGCAGGGCCCGGCCACGACCGGGGCCGTGGCCGACGGCGAACACCCCGGCGCAGACGACGGCCATGGCGACGAGCAGGCTCACCAGGGTGAGCGGTACGTCGTAGCGGATGCCGGTGCCGCTGACGCCGAACCCGAGCATGGCCACGAAGTGCATGGTCCAGATGCCGGTGCCGATCGCCGAGGCCGCGGTGACCAGCCAGTTGCGGCGCGCGCGGCCGGTGGCGGCGAGCGCGCGCACCGTGCAGCGCAGCCCGAGGGCCGCACCGGTGCAGGCCATCGCGTACGACAGCACGGGGGTGAGCCATCCCAGGGCGGCGTGGTCCAGGTGTCCCATGGCCCCGGGACGTTAGGGGGCACAGGCGCACGAAGGGGGCGTGTTTCGAAAGCTGGTGGAATGTGGCGCGGCGGTGCGCCGGATCGACCGTGTCACGCTCGAACGTGCGCACAACGCGTCGTCCGCTCCGGTGGGGAATCATGCGGTGCATGAGCGACGACCACACACACGTCCAGGAGTTCTTCGGCGCACGTGCGGCCGACTGGGACCGCCGCTTCCCCGACGACGGCCCGGCCTACGCGGCCGCGGTGGCCGAGCTCGGGCTGCGCGAGGGCGGCCGGGTGCTCGACGCGGGCTGCGGCACGGGGCGGGCCCTGCCTCCGTTGCGTGCGGCCGTGGGGCCCTCGGGGGTGGTGCTCGGCGCGGATCTGACCCCGGCCATGCTGCGGGAGGCGGCGCGGGCCGGACGGGACCGCGACGGGGCGCTGCTCCTCGCCGACGTGGCCGCGCTGCCGCTGCGTCCGGAAGTGCTGGACGCCGTGTTCGCCGCAGGTCTGATCGCGCATCTGCCCGACCCCGTCGCGGCCCTCCGGGAGCTCGCCCGGGCGGTGCGGCCCGGGGGCGTGCTCGCGCTGTTCCATCCGGTCGGCAGGGCGGCGCTCGCCGCCCGCCAGGGCCGCTCGCTCACGCCGGACGACCTGCGGGCGGAGCCCAACCTCCGTCCGCTGCTCGCCCGTTCGGGGTGGCGCATGACGTCGTACGCCGACGAGGACACCCGGTTCCTGGTGCTCGCCGTGCGCGGGAACCGAGCCCCGGGGTGGGGAGCGGGTCCTCAGTCCGCGTCCGCGGGCCGCACCGGGCAGCCGCGCAGCCCCGGGACGGGGTGGGTGCCCAGGTCCTCCAGCCGGTAGCCGTTCGGGTAGCCCTTGATCTCCCGGTTCTGCCGGGCGAAGTGCGGGGTCCTCCGGGGCGGCAGCAGACGGACGGCGCGCCCCCGCAGCCGTACCGCGCGGCGTACCCACGCGCGCGTGACGGGGCCGGGCGGGGGGTAGCGGAAGGCGCGCAGCAGGGGCTCGTCGAGCAGGGCGAGCGTGGCGGTGCGCAGCAGGGGGGCGAGCGGACGCGGGTACCAGGAGGTCATGAGGTCGAGCGTGGCGTCCGAGACCCGCCGCGCGCCCTCGTCCCAGCCGAAGTGGGCCTCCTCGTAGGCGTCGAGGAATGCCTCGAACTCCTCGTAGGACCCGGGGATGTCCTTGATGCCCATGTGTCGGCCGAGGGTCTGGTAGTGGACGGTGCCGGCGACCGTCTCGTGGCGCGACATCCTGCGCCACCCGTAGGCGTCGATCCAGCGCTTGGGCATCACGACGAACGTGCACAGGACGTAGCGCATGTCGTCGTCGGGGATGTCGTAGCTGCGGTGCATCCGGTTGATGCGGCGGATCGCGGTCCGGCCCCGGTCGCTGCCGAATCCGTGCTCGACGACGGCGTCCAGGAGCAGCGAGGTGTCGTCGTAGCGTTTCTGCGTGCGGTCCGTGAGCTCGGCCGTCTCGGCGAGCAGCCCGCCGATGCGGGGAACGGCGTAGGTGCGGTAGAGGGCCAGTTCGAGGGACCGGGCGAAGTCCCAGGGGAACTCGTAGGCCGCACTGAGCCGGTAGATCTCCGTGGCCTCCCGGTACGGGTCCATCCGCCGGATCCGTTCCAGCCGCTCGAAGCGCTTCACCGTGCTGCCCCCTTCTGCCGCCGGAGTTCCGACTTTACGTTGAACGGCGGGAGATGAAAGGCCGTCGAGGGCAACCGCACCGGGGAGGGTGAACCGTATGTGGGGCAGGGTCCGCAGGATCGGCGTCAAGGTGGCCGACGGCGTGCGCACGCGGCAGCGGACCGGGCGGGAGGCCCGTCCGCACAACCTGTTCGAGGCCGCCGCGGCCTACGTCTCGGCCCGGGTGGAGGGTGATCAGGAGCGGATCGACGAGGCGTCCGGCTGGGTGTCGCCGGAGGCGCTGTCGTTCGGGGTGAACGAGCTGGCGTGCCGGGCCGTCGTCGCGCTCGCGCGGGAGCGTGACGAGTCCCCGCGGACCGTCGCGCGGGCGCTGCTGGGGCTCCCGGCGGCCTGATCCCCCGGCGGTACGCGGTCGTTCCGCCCCGCCCGGCCGGAAACCCGCAGCTCCGGGTGCGGTCTGCGGGGTCGTGACAAGCGGCTCGGGGTCGGCATAGGGTGCGCGCCGACGGACGAACGGATGGGGAGGCTGGGATGGCCGGGACGGACGAGGAAGCCGTCGCCGCCGCGGAGGACGCGCTCTACGTGCTCACCGCGGCGCTGCTGACGCCGGCGCAGTTCCCGAGCGTGCTGGGCGACGACTACCCGGAGGCGTGCGCGGCGCTCGGCCTCCCGCCGCTCGCCGACGGGTACGGGCTGGTGCTCGGTCAGGACGGCGAGGGGGCCCGGTGGACGGTCGTCGTCGACGACGTCTCGCTGGTCGCCGTCGCGATCGCGTCCTGGGACTGCGGCATGGAGCACGACCTGTCGCCGGACGAGCGGACGGTGGTGGCCGCGCTGCCCGGCTGGCCCCTCGCCGTCGCCGTCGCGGCGCCGAACGTGCCCGCACCGCACGATCCCGGCCCCGACGCCGCGGACCAACCCCCGCTGTCCCCGCCGGACACGAGCGTCTGGGGCCCCGCACAGCGCCGCCTGGGCGCCGACGAGATCGCGCTGCAGTGGTCCACCTGGCGGAACCAGGTCGACGACACCGCGTTCTCGACGCCCGGCGGCCCCGAGGGGGCGGCCGACGACGCCGCGGACGCCCCGGAGGGCACCACGGAGGGCACCACGGAGGACAACGGGGAGGGCGGCGGGCGTGGCGGGCGGCCGGGTCACAGCGGCGTCCGGCGCGTCCTGGCGCAGGCGCGCGCCTATGTCGACTCGCCGCCGCCGATCGGCCGGGTCCGCTCGGCCTTCGCGCCGGGCGGAGCGCGCACCCTGCGGGCCGACGGTCCCGGCTGGTCGCTGGTCGCCAGGACCGACGACATCGCGTTCGTCCCGCTCGACGACGAACCCGGTGAGGTGCTGCCGGTGGGCCGGGGACCGAAGTTGCCGGGGCTGCTCGAAGCGCTCGACAAGATGGCCGTACGCCCCCTCTGAGCCCACTCCGGCCTGCGGAACGGCCGCGGACCACGGAAGCTGGCGTGTGGTGAACCTCTCCGCGCGGGCATCGTTCCCCGGGGCCCCACTCCCCGGTGACGGCGCGGTCGGGCCCTCACCCCGGGGCAGCCCGGGACCCCCGCTGCCCCCTTCCGCTCGTCCGCCCTCCCGGAGGCCGTCATGCGCCCGTCCCGCGGCGTTCCCCTGCTCGCCGTCGCCCTCGCGGCGGCCGCCCTCACCGCTCCGTCCCCGGTCCGCGCGGCCGAGGACGGCCACTGCGCACGCCAGGAACGGGTGCGCGTGCCCGGCGCCGCCCATCAGCGCCGTGCCTGTCTCGCCGACCTGACCACCACGGGGCTGGCCGGCACCCCGTACACCGACATGGCCGACCAGGCGGGCCTGACCGCCGCGGCCACCCGGTCGCCGTCCGGTGTGCCCGGTGTGCAGATCGACGGCTACTTCCCGGACTCCTCGCGCTTCAACACCACCCACGGATGGCGGCACGACGCGCAGTTCGTCATCCGGCTCCCCGACCGCTGGAACGGCGGCCTGGTCGTCACCGGCGCGCCCGGCAACCGCAAGCAGTACGCGACGGACGAGGCGATCTCCGACCAGGTGCTGGCCCGGGGGTACGCGTACGCGGCGACCGACAAGGGCAACAGCGGGGTCGACTTCCACCGTGACGGCGTCCGGCCCGGCGACGCGGTCGCCGAGTGGAACACTCGGACCACGCAACTCACCCGGGCGGCCCGGCAGGCGGTGGCGCAGCGCTACGGGCACGCCCCGCGCCGCACGTACATCACCGGCGTCTCCAACGGCGGTTACCTCACGCGCTGGCAGTTGGAGAACCATCCGGAGCTGTACGACGGCGGGGTGGACTGGGAGGGCACCCTGTGGACGGCCGACGGCCCCAATCCGTTCACCTCCCTGCCGGTGGCGGTGGCCCGGATGTTCGGCACGGCACAGGACGAGGACCTGTACGCGGCGGGCTTCGCCCGCGGCTCGGAGTTCCTGTGGCCGTACCACGAGAAGGCCTACTGGGGCGTCACGCAGAAGATCTACCGCGCCGAGTTCGACCCCTCCTACGACCCCGGATGCCCCGGCCCCTCCGCGGGTTCGACGGTGGAGGAGGTCCTCGCGCCGTGCGCCTCCGACGCCTCCTACGACTACGCCTCGCGCCCCGGCTCCGTGCACCGTGCCGTGGCCCGGGTGTCGCTGACCGGGCGCATCGGCCGGCCGCTGATCACCCTGCACGGCGACCTGGACGCGCTGCTGCCCAAGGCCACCGGCTCCGATGTGTACGCGCGCATGATCGACACGGCCGGGCGGGGTGCGCTGCACCGCTACTACACGGTGCAGGACGGCACGCACGTCGACGGACTGTACGACTCCCATCCGGACCGGCTGCGGCCGATCCTGCCCTGCCACCGGTCGGCGTTCGACGCCCTGGTGGCCTGGGTGGAGCGCGGGGTCGAGCCGCCCGCGGACCGGGTCGTGGCCCGGCCCGCCGACGGTGACGTGGTCAACTCCTGTCCGCTGGACGCCGGCGGGGCGGGGGCGCGGTAGCTCCTCAGCGACCCAGCTCCTTGCGCGAGACGCGGCGCAGCCTGCTCCGCTGCGAGGGGTCCAGGGCGAGGTACGCGGCGGCCGGGATCCCCAGGACCACCAGAAGCGCGGCCCACCAGGGCAGCCAGATGAGCAGGACGAGCCCGGCCGCCACACCACCCGCGGCGATCTTGGCGTTCTTCGACATGAGTGTCGCCTCCTTCGCGGCCATTGCCGCTCTCTGTCGTGAGAACGGGCCCGCGCTTTCGGCGGTTCCGGACCGCGACCCTGAGACTTCCCTGAGCCGCGCCCCCTAGGGTTTCCCGGGCGCTCGTCGCCTCCTCCGGCGTACGGGAACACGGCTCACCTTCATGGTGGCCCGGATCACGCTCCGGGCACACCCGGCCGGCCCCGGTCGTGCTGTACCCTCGGCGGCTCCGACTCCACTAGTCAAGTTTGAGGAATCCGTCATCACCGCGCAGACGCACCCCCCTGCTCCCTCCTCCCCGCACGCCGAACCGGCCCGTTGCCCGGCCGTCTTCGTCCCCGGCGATCCCGCCCGCACCGGCCGTGTCGCCTTCTGGCGCCCGGACGGTTCGGCTCCCCCCGCCGTGGACGGGGCGCCGGTCGAGGAGCTGACCGTCGTCGCCGGGCACGACGACGGTC